>JAEYZK010000264.1 GCA_023428085.1 Pseudomonadota bacterium | reverse complement strand
GCGCGGAAGAGGCCGCGGGCGGCGGGGGCGGGCGCGGCGGCGGCGAGCGCGCCGAGCATGAAGAGGGCGAACCCCCAGACGAACGCGCCGACGTGCAGCTCCTCCCAGAGCGCGACCGCCGCGACGGGCTCGGTGCCGTCGGGGCCGAGGTAGAAGGCCTCGACGCCGGCGGGCGTGAGCCCGCCCTGGAGCGCGCGCTGGACGGCGAACGCGGCCAGCGCGAGCGCCGCGAAGAGGAGCCAGGCCCGGACGGCGGGGCGCGCGCGCGGGGCGGCGCGGGGATCGACGAGGAACCTCACCGCGCCGTCACCTCCTTCGCGTCCCGGAGCGCCTGCAGGAGGAAGCGGGCCTCCTCGGCGACGCCGCGCGCGGTGAGGGTCGCGCCGGTGATCGGCGCGAGGTCCTGGCCGACCGCGAGCCGATCGTCCGGGCCCTTCCCCTCGAGCTGCGCGAGCCACCGCGGGCTGGGCTCGTACTCCTTCGGCTCGAGGAACGACACGACGACGATCTTCCGGATCCGGCCGTCCGGCTCGAACGCGATCGAGAGCGTCTCGCGCTTCGTGCGGACGACGTGGCCGTGGATGGCCGCGAACCCGACGAGCTCCTGCCCGCGCCACGCGCGGTAGAAGGTCACGAGCCGGTCGCGGACGCGCGCCCGGGCGAGCCGCTCGATGCGCGCGGCGGCCGCGTCGTCGAGGAGGACGTCCCGCGGCTCGAAGCGATCGGCCTCCGGGAAGACGGCGCGCAGGGCGGCGGCCTCCTTCTCGGCGACGGGGACGGCCGCCGCCACCGGGCGCGAGAGCCCGGTGACGGCGAGGACGGCGAGCAGGAGGCGCATCCCGCCCCCTAGAAGACGAAGGCCGCGGCGACGTTGACGGCGCGCTGGACCGGGTTCGACTCGACCTTGGTCCTCCGCCACGTGAAGTCGCCCTTGAGCGCGACCGTGGGGATGGGCTTGTACGTGAGGCCGGTCGCGACGAGCTGCACGTCGGCGCCGGGGTTCCGCTCCCACCCGTCGGGCACCTGGTCGTGGAGGCGCAGCCGCTCGTAGCGCACGAAGGGCGCGAGCTGCGCCTCGCCGCCCGCCAGGGAGAGGAGGTCGTACGCGCCCTCGACGTAGCCGCCGCGCGCGCGGCTCCCGATGCCGCCCGCGCCCGTGAGCCCGTGCTTCTCGTTCACGAGGTCCGCGTCCCCGAACGTCCCCTGGACGGCGAGGGCCTTGAGCGTGGCTCCACGCCAGGTGAACCGGGCGTGCGCCTCGACCAGGCTCACGTCGGCGTCGATCTTCCGCAGGTCCTGCGCGGCCGTGTCCGTCGCGGTCGCCCGGACCACCTGGCCCTGCCCTGCCCGGCCGTAGTACGCCGACGCCCCGACGGCGAGGGGGCCGCGCTCGTACGCGAGCGCCACCGCGCCGGCGAAGGTCTCCGCGAGCGCGCGATCTCCGGCGCCGCTGCCGCTCGTGCCGCCGCGGGTGCGGAGCTCCCGGATCCAGTTGCCCGGGGAGGGCTTCTTCGCGACGTTGAGGCCGGCGAGGCCGTAGAGCTTGTAGGTGAGGCCGGGGAGGAGCTCGCCGTGCAGGCCGACGCCGTTCTCGTTCCAGGTGCTGGGGATGAGGTTCCGCTCGACCTCGGGCCGCTCGACGCCGTGGAAGAAGACCGGCTCGTGCAGCTCGTTGGTGAAGCCCACGGGGACGAGCACGTTCCCGATCCGGAGCTGGACGGCCTTCGTGAGGAGGAAGTCGAGGTAGGCGAACTCGACGAACACCTGCCGCTGGTGCTCGTACTCGATCTCGGCGTTGAACACGATCCGGTCGCTGAAGCGGTAGCCGGTGTAGAGCACCACCCGCAGGATGTCGCTGAAGTCGCAGGCCGTCGCCGAGCTCTCGCAGAGCTCGCTGCCGGTCGCGCCGAGCTGGTTGCGGTAGAAGGCCTCGCCGTAGCCGCCGAGCGAGAGCCCCTTGGGCGCGAAGTAGACCTTCGACGCCGCCGGGCCCATGCCCGCGAACGAGCGGTACTCGACGTCGGAGATGCCGATCTCGAGCTTGAGCCGGCGGAGCTCCTCGGCGAGCGCCTGGAGCTCGGACCGCTTCGCGGGTTCGTCCGCGGGCGCCGGGGCCGTCGGCGGCGCCGCGGCGGGGGGCTCGGCGGAGGGTTCGGACGCCCCCGGCGCGGGCGCGGCGTCCTGGGCGCGGACCGGGGAGGTGAAGGCGGCGAGCAGGGCGGCGACGACGGTGAGTCTGAACATGATTTGCATTCTCAAAGTGGGCCCGCGCGGGGCCTCCTCCTGGTGGTGCGGGTCGGACGCGGGAGCGGGGCTCCGGTCCTTGAAAGTGAGACTCAGTCTCCCTAGCACGGCGTCCGCGCGGCGAGCAAGCGCCGGACGCGGGTGCGGCGAAGCGCTCCGCAGCCGCGGCGCGCGCTACTCCGGCAGGGCGACCGCGTCCACGTCGACGATCCGCGCGCCCTTGGGAGGCCGCAGCTCGAAGAGCGCCGGATCCAGCTCCCCGTTCACCTCGAGCTGCTCCCAGCGGAGCTCGAGCTCGACGTCGGCCGGGTCGGAGCGGAGCGAGAACCAGTCCGGGAACCAGGCGGCGCCGTGCGCGCGGTGCTCCGCGAACTCGACCCGCCAGCTCCCCCGCCCGCCGCCGGGGACGGCGCGCCGGGCCTTCATCACCGCCGCGTGCGCGCCGATCCACGCGTCGAGCCGGGCCGCGCCCTCCTCGAACCGGACCCGGAGGTGCCCGTCGTCCCGCGCCACGTCCACCGGCGCCGACGCCGGGAGGGGCGCCGAGCCGAGCAGGATCTCGACCAGCTCCCCGGAGGAGACCGGGACCGGGACGAGGCGCGAGAGGTTCTCGGGCGTGGCGGCGCCGGTGTAGAGCACCTTCTTCTGCGCGTCGTAGAGCGAGAACCTGCCGCCCGACGCCACGAGCACGGCGACGGGGTTGCCGAAGAAGTCGAGCGCCTCGAGGTGGATCCGGTCCGGGCGCTCGGCGGCCGCGAACTGGCGGAACGCCGCCTTGCTCGGCGCCCGGAGCCGGACGCGCGCCTCGCCCTGGACGCGCGCCACCCGGGCCTGCGCCGTGCGCACCTGGGCGGCGAGCTGGGCGGGATCGGTCGAGAGGTCGGGCGGGGGCTTGCGGGGCACGCAGCCGGCGATCGCGGCGAAAAGGACGGGGACGAGGCGGAGCGCGGCAAGACGGCGCATGGCGTAGATGAACATGGTTCCGGGCGTGGCGCACGTGAAGTAATCTTCGCCTTCCGCCCCGACCTGCCGGTCCACCGCCCGGTGCGCCCCGCGGGTCCCCGAGAGAGGTCCACATGAGCCGAGTCATGAACTTCAACGCCGGCCCCGCCGCGCTCCCGCTGCCCGCCCTCGAGCGCGCCCGCGACGAGCTCGTCGACTTCGCGAAGAGCGGCATGTCCGTGATGGAGCACAGCCACCGCGGCAAGCAGTACGAGGCGGTGCACGACGAGGCGATGGCGCTGCTGCGCGAGCTCGCGAAGATCCCGGCCACCCACGAGATCCTCTTCGTCCAGGGCGGGGCGTCCCAGATGTTCGCGCAGGTGGCGATGAACCTCCTCGCGCCCGGCAAGACCGGCGCCTACGTCGTGAACGGCGCCTGGGGCGAGAAGGCGCTCTCCGAGGGCAAGCAGACGGCCGCGCTCATCGGCGCCTCGGTGAGGGTCGCCGGGACCACGGGCGAGGGCGAGGGCAAGGAGAAGCAGTACCGCCGCGCCCCGCTGCCGAACGAGGTCGCCGTCGATCCGGCCGCGGCCTACCTGCACGTCACCTCGAACGAGACGATCCACGGCGTCGAGTTCGAGGTCGATCCGGCGCGGCCGTTCCCGAACCCGGGCGCGGTCCCGATGGTCGCCGACATGTCGAGCGACATCCTCTGGAAGCCGATGGACTTCTCCCGGTTCGGGCTCGTCTACGCCGGCGCGCAGAAGAACATCGGGCCCTCGGGCGTCGTCCTGGTCGTGGCCTCGAAGGCGCTCATCGAGGCCGGGCGGAAGGACATCCCGAAGATCTTCCAGCTGCGGACCGTGGCGGAGAACAAGTCGCTCTACAACACCCCGCCGACCTTCGGCATCTACCTCGTCCGCAACGTCCTCCTCTGGCTCAAGGAGACGGGCGGGCTCGCGGCGATGGAGGAGCGCAACCGGAAGAAGGCCGCGCGGCTCTACGCGGCGATCGACCGGAACGCGGCGTACTACCGGTGCCCGGTGGAGAAGGAGAGCCGCTCGGTCATGAACGTCGTCTTCCGCCTGCCGACCGAGGCGGACGAGGAGCGGTTCGTCGCCGAGGCCAAGGCGAAGGGCATGATCGGCCTCAAGGGCCACCGGTCCGTGGGCGGCATCCGCGCGTCGATCTACAACGCCGTGCTCCCGGAGTGGGTGGACGCGCTCGCGTCCTTCATGGACGACTTCGCCAGGAAGGCCTGAGGCGACGCGTCCTCGCGCCGCCGTGAGCCCCGGCCCGCGTGCCCGCACGGCGCGCGGGCCGCGGCGTCTCCGGGGTCGGAACGACCGGTTGCGCCGGGCTCCGGAAGTGCGCTAGCGTCGCGGCACACTCGGCAGGGGGACGGGCGAGGGCGGGGGCGCTTGGCCGGGGATCACCACACAGCAAGAGGGAACGGATGAACACGATCTCGAGAATCGTCTGCGCGGCGCTGCTCGCAGCGCCCGTGGTCGCGACGGCGGCCGGGACGCGCGTCACGATGGCCGGCATGAAGGGGACCTTCGGCGAGGTGGCGCTCCTCACGACCGACCCGCTCGAGAAGAAGAAGGTCGAGTGGAAGCCGACGGGGAAGGGGAACTACGACGAGTTCCTCGAGCGGGCCGCGCTCATGGACGCCGGGATGGTCGTCTCCGAGGCGTTCACGGAGGCCCTGACCGACAACCTGAAGGGCTACGCCCGGTCGTTCGCCGCCGAGAAGGCGACGGACCAGTCCGTGAAGGAGATCGTCGGCGACACGCCGCCCGAGCAGCTCACCCCGGACCAGTCGCTCGCGCTCCTCGCGCTCAAGAAGAAGCAGGAGAAGCTGAACGGCGAGGAGACCGCCTTCGTCGCGAAGAGCCTCGTCAGCGCGGCCGTCGTCGGCACCTTCCTCTCCAAGGTCCCGGACGACTCCAAGACGCTCGCGCAGACGGGGACCGGCCTCCTCCAGACCGTCCCGGCGGACTTCAAGGGCCTCCAGGCGGTCAAGGCGCCCATCGTGGCCGCCTCGCTCAAGGACGCCGGCTCGCACCTCAAGGACGCCGGCACCCGCGCGCCCGAGATCGCCAAGGGGCTCACCCGGCTCGTCGAGGGCCTGAAGTCGCTGCAATGAGAGGCCGCGTCTCCCTCGCCCTCGTCGCCGCCGCGGCCGCCGCGGTGGCGCGCGCCGGCCCCCCGGCGCTGCCCCGCAACTGGGACGATCGCTACCTCGACCTCGCGGTCGAGAAGGGGACCGTGCGGCCGACGCTCGCCGTCCTTCCATTCACGCTGGGCGAAGGGGTGGGGAAGGTCGGGGAGCTGCACGCGGGCGACATCCTGGCGACCGTGCTGTTCAAGACGGGCCGGTTCGAGCTGGTGGAGCGCGCCAAGCTCGATCAGATCCTCGCCGAGCAGCGGCTCGGCCGCTCGGGCAAGGTGGACGAGGCGACCGCGGCGCGCGTGGGCCAGCTCTCCGGCGCGTCGATGGTCGTGCTCGGCGCGGTCGCGGCGGCCACGCAGCAGACCGTGGACAAGTTCGCCTACGATCTCGTCGTGACCGAGGTCCGCGTCGAGGTGCGCGCGGTCGAGACGTCCACCGGCAAGGTCGTCTTCACCGAGTCGGCCGAAGGCCGCGCCGAGGCGAAGGTGGTCACCGACGCGCAGGGCGACGTGATCAGCGGCGTCCGGAACCCGGAGACGGAGTACGTGAAGGCGGCGACCGCCGCGGTCGTGACCGTCAGCCAGAAGCTCGCGGCGGGGATCCCCGTCGTCGGCTTCGTGGTCTCGGTGGACGGCGAGCGCCTCGTCACCGACGTCGGGTCCGAGCGGGAGCTCGCGAAGGGCCAGCGCCTCGTGGTGCTCCGCCCGACGAAGCGGCTCGTCCACCCGGTGACGAAGAAGCCGCTCGGGTGGGAGAAGGAGATCCTGGGGCAGGCGGAGGTCGAGGCGGTCGAGCTCTCCACCTCGCGGGCCCGGATCCGCAAGCCCCCGTCGCCCATCCAGCCCGGCGACCTCGTCGTCGTGGAGCAGAGGAGCGAGAGATGAGCCGCGTCCGCGAGATCGTCCGCCGATCCCTCCCGCTCGCCGCGCTGCTCGCGGCGGCGCTCGCCGTGCCCGGCGCGCGCGCCGCGGCGGCCCCGCCGACGGTGGCCGTGCTCTACTTCGACTACGACGGCCCGGACGAGGAGCTGTTCGCGCTCCGCAAGGGCATCACGGACTTCCTCGTGAGCCAGCTCGCGTCGGCCGAGACGGTCCAGCTCGTCGAGCGGACGCGCCTGCAGGAGGTGCTCGCCGAGCTCGAGCTCCAGCAGACCCGGCGGATCGACCCCACGTCCGCGGCCCGCGTCGGGAAGCTCCTCGGGGCCCGCTACCTGGTGTTCGGCTCGTACTTCCAGCTCGGCGCCGGCCTCCAGGCCACCGCGCGCATCGTGGAGGTGGAGACGGGCAAGATCCTCTTCGCGCACAGCGCCCTGACCACGGCCGACGACATCCTGCCCGTGTACCTGGGGCTCTCGGACGGCCTCAAGAACTTCCTGGTCGCGAAGCTCCCCGCGCTGGCGGCGGCGTCGAAGAGGGCGGATCCCCCGCCGCGCGGCGCGGCGGCGAAGCCCGTGGCGCCTCCCAGGAAGCAGCTCAAGCTCGAGCAGGCGAAGGACCACGCCGTCGCGCTCGACGCGATCGACAGGAAGGACAAGGCCACGGCGGTGAAGAAGCTCCAGGAAGTGCTCGCCGCCAACGACGACTTCCCGCTCGCCTCGGCCCAGCTCGCGTCCCTGAACTGAATGATCTCACGGGGGCTGCGCCCCCGCCCCGCCGGCGGAGCCGTCGGGGCCCCACCCCTGCTGCGCGGGGCCCTGCGCCGTGCTCGCCGCTTCGCGGCTCCGCGCGGCTGCCCCGCGCCGAGGGGCTTCGCCCTCCCCCTGCTTCGCAGGGGCCCCCACCCCGCGCGCGGCTGCGCCCCAGGACGAGCGGATCTCCGAGTCGAACGAGCGGACGCGGGCCGCTGCGCTCCGTTCGCCCTGAGCGTAGGCCCGCGGAGCGGGCCGGAGTCGAAGGGCGAACCGAGAGGCCTCAGGTCGCCGCCCTCACTCGCTCGTGCAGAGCTTGGCGGCCTCCGCGCTGCCGCGCCGCTTCGCCTCGCAGAACGCGGTCAGGGCCTCCTCGAACCTCTTCTCGCGGGCGAGCACGTGGCCGAGGAGCAGCCACCCCTCGGGGCGATCGCCGCTGGTGCGGGTCGACTCCTGCGCGTCCTCCCGGGCGCCCTCGAGATCCCCCGTCAGGAACCGCGCCTGCGCGCGCCCGAGCCGCGCGCCGAGATCCTCCGGCCGGCGCTGCAACGCCTGCCCGAGGGCCGCCGACGCGCCCCGGAAGTCCCGCTCCTGGAGCAGGAGCAGCCCGAGCGCCTTGGGCGGCGCCGCCCACGCGGCGTCCGCCGCCGTCGCCCGCTGGAAGCTCGCCTTCGCCTCGTCGAGCTCGCCCCGGTCGCGCGCGGCGAGCGCGCGGAGGTGCTGCGCCGCCGCGGAGCCCGGACAGAGCCGCGCCGCCGTCCGCGCCGCCTCGAGCGCCCCGGCCGCGTCTTCCTTGGCGTAGAGCCGCCCGCGCGCCACGAGCGTCCAGACCTCGGC
>JAEYZK010000229.1 GCA_023428085.1 Pseudomonadota bacterium | reverse complement strand
GCGCAGCCCCGGGCGCGCGGGGTCCTTCCCGAGCGCGGCCTCGAGCCGCCCCTCGGGCGGCACGGGCGCGCGGGCGGTGAGGGCCAGGTAGGTCTTCTCGGGCGTGCCGGCGCGGAACGCCTCGGCGAGCGCGGCCGCGGCGGCGCGGGTGCGGGCGAAGACGGTGACGCCCGAGGTCTCGCGGTCGAGCCGGTGGACGAGCGTGACCTCGGCGCCGAGGAGCGCGCCGACGAGCGCGGGGAGCGTGCCGCGGTCGGTGGTGAGCGTGGGCTGGGCCGGGACGCCGGCGGGCTTGTCCACCGCGGCCAGGTGCTCGTCGGCGAAGAGGAGCCGCGCGCGATCGAGCGGCGCGGGCGCCTCGGCCGCGCGCCCGCCCTCCTCGAGGTTCACCTCGATGCGCTGCCCCGGGTGCAGGCCGCGGCTCGCGACCTTGCAGCGGCGGCCGTCGAGGAACACGCCGCCGGCGTCCAGCGCGCGCCGCGCCGCGCCGCGCGAGATCCCTCCGCGCTCGGCGATGAAGCGATCGAGCCGCGCGTGCGCGTCGGCGGGGGTGACGAGGAGGGTGAGGCGGCGCATGGGGCCGTCCTAGCGCTTCGCGTGGAGCGTGCGGTGCAGGAACGCCCGCACCTCGACGGGGAGCGGGCGGCCGTGCAGCTCCACCTCGTGGAGCTCGTCCTCCCGCAGGAGCAGCGCGCGCGGCCGCTGGGGGTCGGAGCGGTCCTCGACCTCCACGTCCACGTGCGGGACCCGGTGGGCCCCCGTGCTGCACGGGCTCGGCATCGTCCGGTACACGTTCGTCCGCACGAGGACCTTCTCGTCCGCCCGGATCGCGGTCCTCGTCACGTCCGGCAAGGTCCTGAGGTGCGCCACGAGCGCGGCGTCGGACGGCGCACCGGCGGGGATCGCGGGGGGGACGGGCAAGGTCGCGAGGAGCTCCCGCTGCTTCGCGGTGAGCGCGCCCCCGTGCGCCTCCACCTCGTGGAGCGCGCGCTCGTCGATCGTGAAGGTCCGCGGGCCGTTCGCGCCGGAGTGGTCGTGGACCTTCACGCGCGCGGCGCTCCGCTGGTGCTCCCGGGTGCTGCACCGCACGGTCTTCCGGCGGAACGTGAATCGGAGGAAGACCCGCTTCTCGGCCGCGAGCTGCGCCGCGTACGCGTCCTCGAGCCCCGCGAGGTCGCGCCTGTAGCGCACGCGCACCTGCTCCCGCTGGGCGAGGTCGGTCGCGTCGGGGAGCGCACGGAGGCGCGCCACCAGCTCCGCGTCGATCGCCGGGACCGGGGCCTTCCTCCCGGCGGAGGCCGGCGCCGCGAAGAGCGCGAGGGCGGAGGTCAGCAGCCAGCGGAGCATGCCGCGGACAGTATCACGCAGCGTCCGCCAGGGACCGCGTCAGGCCGCCGGCTTCGCCGCGGAGCAGCCGCCGCACCCGTCCGTCTTCGGCGCGTCGCACTTCTTCTCGCCGCCGCCCTTGTCCGGCCGGATGGCGGCGTCGTTCTTCCCGCCGTAGTCGGTGATGTAGAAGCCCGAGCCCTTGAACGCGAACGCGCTCGCCGAGATGAGCTTGGTCACCTTCGAGCCGCACACCTCGTGAACCTCGAGCGGGGGCGCGGACATCTTCTGCAGCACGTCGAAACGCCCGCACCTGGGACAGTCGTACTCGTAGATGGGCATGGCGGCGAAACCTCTCCTCCGAAACTAAAGTCCGCAGCATTCCTGTCAAGCAGTCGAGATGTCCGTCTGCCAATCCCGGTCGGTGCGGACATGCTAAGTCTCCGGAGATCCTGGGATCTCCTGGGCCCCCGAAGGGGATGACCACGAAGGAGGGATAGTCGCATGGATGGGCTCGAGATCGAAGCGGTGCCCGCCGACGTCGATGCGCTCGTCCTCGCGCTCGAGCAGGAGCGTGCGCGATCGGTCGCAGGCGTGGACCTCGAGCCCGCCCTCGCGCACATCTTCGCCGGCCGGTCCCGCGCGGCGCACAGGGCGACGGCCGCGGCGCTCCGCGAGGCCGGGCAGCCCGACCTCGCCGATCGCGTGGCGACCCTCCGCGCGGAGCGGGCGGCGGCCGAGCGGGAGGAGCGCTGGCGGGCGGCCGAGGTCCGCGCGGTCGCGGTGGGCCCCGACGGCCCGGCGTCGCTCTTCCGCCTCGAGCTGGCGCTCCTCCGCGAGCCGGATCGCGAGCGGCGGCTCGCGCTGGGGCGCGCTGCGGCCGAGGCGCTCGGGCCGGCGGCGGCGGAGCGCGAGGCGATGCTCGAGACCTTCGCGCGCGCCGCGGCGGAGGTGGGGCTCTCCCCCGACTGGCGGCTCGTCGTGGAGGGGGACGAGGTCCTCGCCGCGAGCGACGACGCCTACCGCGACGTGCTCGCGTCCCGCGTGCGCCGCGACCTCGGGCTCGCGCCCGCGCCGGGCGGCGACCTCGCGCGCGCCGACCTGCTCTTCCTGCTCGCGCTCCCGGGCTGGGACGGGCTCTTCCGTCCCGCCGCGCTCCGGGCCGCCGTCCGCGCCACGGCCGGCGCGCTCCGGCTCGACCTCGACCGCGTCCGCGTGGACGAGGGCGATCGCCCCGCCCAGTGGCCCGGCGTCCATGGGACCGGATCGCGCCTCTCGTTCCGGCCGCGCGGGGGCGCAGCGGACTGGCAGGAGCTGCTCGAGGGGCTGGGCCGCGCCGTGGCCGCGGCCCACGCGCGGCCGCACCGCCGGGACGCCGTGCTCGGCGGCGCGCTGGGCTGGCTGCTCGGCTCGCTGCTCCTCGAGCCGCGCTGGCTCGCCGACCACGCGGGCGTCGAGCGCCGGCACGCGCCCGACGTCCGGCGCGACCTCGCGCTGCGGCGCCTCTTCGCGCTCCGCGCGCGCGCGGCCGCGTTCCGCGTGGCGAGCGAGGTGCAGCGCGGGCTCTCCGGCGTCGCCTGGCGCGAGACGTACCGCGACTCGCTCACGCAGGCCACCGCGGCGGCGTGGGACGCGGTC
>JAEYZK010000215.1 GCA_023428085.1 Pseudomonadota bacterium | reverse complement strand
GCGCAGCCCGAGCCCGCCCGCCCCGACGACGCGCCCGGGCCGCCGGCGGTGGAGTGGTCGGGCGCCGCGTCCGGCACCGGCCGGGTCGCGGTCCCCTCGCTCGCGGGGCTGCCCGCCCGGGCCGCGATCCGGGCCCTGGAGACGGTCGGCCTGGGCGCGGAGCTCCGGGGGACGGGGCGCGTCATCGAGCAGAGCCCTCCCCCCGGGCGGGCAGTCGAGCGCGGGACGCGGGTGCGGATGAGGCTCGCCCCGGCGAGCTGACGTAAGATGGCGCGGCGCGTGTCCCGCGAGACACGGCCGCGCGCAACCCCGCACGCGGCCGGAAGAATCGGTCTGGAACGTCCCTGGCATGGTAAGCCTTCGGTGAACACGAACATGAAGCTCTCCACCCTCATCGCCGCCACCGGCGCCCGCGGGGATCTGGCCGACGATCCCGAGATCACGCGCATCACCGGCGACTCCCGGGAGGTCGTGCCGGGCGCCTGCTTCTTCGCCCTCCCCGGCGCCAGGAGGGACGGCCACGAGTTCGCGGCGGCGGCGGCGAAGCAGGGGGCCGCCGCGGTGGTCGCGGAGCGTGCGGTCGAGTGCGCGCCCGCGCGCCTGCTCCTCGCGCCCTCGGCCCGCCGCGCGATGGCCATCGCCGCCGCCAACTTCCACGGCCGGCCCGCCGACACGATCGCGCTGGCGGGCGTCACCGGCACGAACGGCAAGACCACCATCACGTACCTCGTGGAGGCGTGCGCGCGCGAGGTGGACCTGCCGATCGGCGTGCTCGGGACCGTCACGCACCGCTTCGCGGGCCAGGAGCGCGCCGCGAGCCACACGACGCCGGAGTCCACCGAGATCCAGGCCCTGCTTGCGGAGATGTGTCGCGCCGGGACGAAGGCGGTCGTGATGGAGGTTTCCTCCCATGCGCTCGCCCAGGAGCGCGTGGCCGGCATGCGCTTCGCGGCCGCGGGCTTCACGAACCTCACGCGCGATCACCTCGACTACCACGGCGACATGGACTCCTACTTCGACGCCAAGCGCCGGCTCTTCACCGAGCACCTCGCGCCGGGCGGCGTCGCCGTCGTGAACGCGCAGGACGCCTGGGGCGCGCGGCTCGCCGATCAGCTCGGGCCCGGCCGCGAGGTCTGGCGCTTCGGCTGGCGCTCCGACGACGCGCTCCGGCCGTCCGGCGTGCGGATGGGGATGGCCGGGATCGAGACCGTGATCGAGACGCCGCGCGGCAAGGTGCCCGTCCGCTCGCCGCTCGTCGGCACCCACAACCTCGAGAACCTGCTCTGCGCCGCGGGCCTCGCCCTCGCGCTCGGGATCCCGCCCGAGGCGGTCTCGCGCGGGCTCTCCCGCTCGCCGGGCGCGCCCGGCCGGCTCCAGCGCGTCGAGGGCAAGGAGCGCCCCGGCGTCGTCGCCTTCGTGGACTATGCGCACACCGACGACGCGCTCCGGAACGCGCTCTCGGCCCTCCGCGGGCTCCAGCCTCGCCGGATCGTCTGCGTCTTCGGCTGCGGCGGCGATCGCGACCGCGGGAAGCGGCCGCTCATGGGCCGCGCCGCGGGCGATGGGGCGGAGCTCGCGGTGGTGACGAGCGACAACCCGCGGACCGAGGATCCGCAGGCGATCATCGCGGACATCCTTCCCGGCCTCGCCGACAAGGTCCGGCGCGAGGCGCAGGAGGCCGTGCGCGGCGCGGAGGGGTACGTGGTCGAGCCGGACCGCGCCGCCGCGATCGCGCTCGCGATCCGGTGCGCGGCGCCCGGCGACGTGGTGCTCATCGCCGGCAAGGGGCACGAGGACTACCAGATCGTCGGCGCCGAGAAGCGGCACTTCTCGGATCTCGAGCAGGCGCGAAAGGCGCTCGGAACCGCATGACCGCCCGCTTCTCCGCCGACGAGCTCGCGGCCGCCACGGGCGGGCGCTGGCTGGGCGCGCCGCCGCGGGAGCTCGCGGGCGTCTCGACCGACACGCGCACGCTCGGCCCCGGCAGCCTGTTCGTCGCGCTCAAGGGCGATCGGTTCGACGCCCACGACTTCCTCGCCGACGCGGCGAAGCACGGGGCGGCGGCGGCGATCGTCGCGGAGTCCCGCGCGGCCGACCCCGCGCCGTTCCCGCGCCTCGCGGTGAAGGACACCCTCGCGGCGCTCGGCGCCGTCGCCCGGCTCCACCGGCGGCGGTTCGCGCTCCCCGTCGTCGGCGTCACCGGGTCCAACGGCAAGACGACGACGCGCGAGATGATCGCCGAGATCCTCGCGCTCTCGGGGCCGGTGCTCCGGACGGAGGGCAACCTCAACAACGAGGTGGGCGTCCCGCTGACCCTCTTCGGCCTCGACGAGTCGCACGTCCGCGCGGTGATCGAGATGGGGATGAACCACCCCGGCGAGATCGCCCGGCTCGCGGCGATCGCCGCGCCGCAGGTGGGCGTCGTGACCCTCGCCGCCCCCGCCCACCTCGAGGGGCTGGGCTCGGTGGACGCCGTCGCCGACGCGAAGGCCGAGCTCTACCAGGGGCTGCCGGCGAACGGCATCGCCGTCGCCAACGCCGACGATCCGCGCATGCTGAAGCGCGCCGCGGCCTCGGGGCGGCGGATGATCACCTTCACGGCGAGCAAGGAGCGCCGCGGCGACGTCGTCGTCCTGGAGATCCTCTCGCAGGGCGCCGACGGGCTCCGGTTCGTGCTCGGCATCGGCAACCGCGAGGTGCCGGTGCACATCCCGGCGCTCGTGGGGACGCACAACGCGATGAACGCCGCCGCCGCGGCCGCCGCCGCGGTGGCGCTCGGCTGCACGGACCGGGAGATCGCCCGCGGGCTCGCCCTGGTGAAGCCGGTCGGCCGCCGCCTGCGGCTGGACACGCTCCCCTCCGGCCTCCGCGTGGTGGACGACTGCTACAACGCCAACCCGTCGTCGATGAGCGCCGCCCTGGCGACGCTCGTCGCGCTCCGGGGCGACGGCCGCGCCGCCGCGGTGCTGGGCGACATGCTCGAGCTCGGGGCCGCCGAGGAGGAGGCGCACCGCGCGCTGGGCGCGGAGGCGGCCCGCGCCGGCCTGCACCGGCT
>JAEYZK010000094.1 GCA_023428085.1 Pseudomonadota bacterium | reverse complement strand
CGCCCTTCGACTCCGCAGCCGCTTCGCGGCTGCTACGCTCAGGGCGAACGGAACTGAGAGTGACCGGTTCAAGCCGGCCCCCGAGGCTCTTCAGCCGCCGGAGCGCCGGAGCCCGGCCCCCGCGGAGCGGTACACCGAGGGCGCGCAGCTCCGTGGAAGGAAGTCCGCGCGCGGCGTGGACTCGGAGCAGCGGGCGCGCGCCTGTCCGAAGCCGGCCACCCGCGAGCGCAGCGAGCGGAGGTGGCCGGCGAGTTGCGCGCGCCTCGCCCAGTGAGCTGCACGTCTTCGCGCGCGTACCGCACCCCCGCCGCGCGACCGAGGTAGCGAGCGGGGGCCGCGGCGGAGGCGCGGAGGCGGCGTACGGCCAACAACCGGAACGCCCGCCCTTCGACAGGCTCAGGGCGAGCGGGCCTTCAGGAGCAAGGATCAGGTGATCCGAACGCCGCCCCGGAGGACGCTCCGGAGCTCGCGCAGCTTCCGGACCCGGTCCTCGGTCGACGGGTGCGTCGAGAACAGCTTCATCATCCGCTGCGCGCCGCCCGCGAACGGGTTGACGATGAAGAGGTGCGCGGTGGCCGGGCCGCCGTGCTCGTAGGGGATCGCCTCGTTCCCCTTCTCGAGCGCGAGCAGCGCCTCCGCGAGCGGCTCCGGATCGCCCACCAGCTCCGCGCCCGCGGCGTCCGCGCCGTACTCGCGCGACCGCGAGACCGCCAGCTGGATGATCATCGCGACGATCGGCGCGAGGATCGCCCAGGCGAGCGCGGCGAAGACGTTGCCGCCGCCGCGGTCGTCGTCGCTGGAGCGGCCCACGCCGCCGAAGATGGCGCCCCACTGGATGATGTGGCCCAGCGAGGCGATGAGGCCCGCGACCGCGGCCGCGATCGTGGCGATGAGGATGTCCCGGTTCTTCACGTGCGCGAGCTCGTGCGCGATCACGCCCTCGAGCTGCCGGGGCGTGAGGAGCCGCGTGATGCCCGCGGTGACGGCCACCGCCGCGTTCGCCGGGTTCCGGCCCGTCGCGAACGCGTTCGGGGTGTGCGAGGGGATGACGTACAGCTTCGGCATCGGCAGCCCGGCGCGGCGGGTGAGCCGCTCGACCATCTCGTGGAGCTGCGGCGCCTGCTCGCGGGTCACCGGCTCGGCGCGGTGCGCGCGGAGCGCGATCTTGTCCGAGAACCAGTACGAGACGAAGTTGAAGACGAGGCCGATCCCGCCGAAGAGCAGGAGGCCGCCCGTGCCCCCCCACATCTGGCCGCCGATCGCCAGGACGGCGATGAGGAAGGCCATCAGCATGGCCGTCTTGAGGTAGTTGCGGCCAACGCCGGGCCTGTACGACGAGGTCATTCCGCGCGGCTGCGCCGCTTCGCTCCAGGACATGTCTTCCAAGTAACCACCGGGCGAGACGGGTCAATCCGGCCGAGCGGAGCGGCGCTCGGCCGCGCCGCTTTCTCGCGCCCATCTCCGGCTCGTGTTAAGTGGGGCGATGGCAGGAGATATCGCGAGGTTACGCTGATGGCGGGCCGAAAGGTCGCGGTGGCGAAGGTGGGGAGAGGCAAGGCGAAGCCCGAGGCGGAGGCCGACGGCCAGCTCGAGCTCGTGGCGGCGGCGCCGGCACGGCGCGGCTCGGCCGGGGCGAGGTCGCGGAGCGCGGCGGCTCCTCCCGCGGCCGCGCGCGGCAAGCGGGCGCCGAAGGCGGCGCCGCCCGGGCGTGCGCCACCCGGGCGTACCAAGCCGAAGCCGCCGGCCGCCGAGCCGGTGGCAGCCGAGCCGGTCGAACCCGTCGAGGTCGCCTCGGCCGCAGCGCCGGCCGCCCGCGCCCCGAAGCGCCGCGCCACCGCCGAGCAGATGGCGGCCAAGCAGCGCGAGATCTCGATCTCCGAGTTCTTCACCAAGAACCGTCACCTGCTCGGGTTCGACAACGCCTCGAAGGCGCTCCTCACGACCATCAAGGAGGCGGTGGACAACTCGCTCGACGCCTGCGAGGAGGCCGGCATCCTCCCGGAGATCACCATCGAGGTGCGCGACCTCGCCCTGAACGCGAAGGGAGCGGGAGATCTCACCAAGGGTGAAGGTCGGTTCGTGGTCGTGATCGAGGACAACGGCCCCGGGATCGTGAAGGCGCAGGCGCCGAAGATCTTCGGCAAGCTCCTCTACGGCTCGAAGTTCCACCGGCTGAAGCAGAGCCGCGGGCAGCAGGGCATCGGCATCAGCGCCGCGGCGATGTACGGCCAGCTCACCACCGGCCAGCCCATCCGCGTCACCTCGCGCATCGGCAAGAGCAAGCCGGCGCACTGGTTCGAGATCCAGATCGACACCCGGAAGAACAACCCGGTGGTCACCGAGGATCGCGAGCTCGCCGAGTGGCACCAGGAGCACGGCACCCGCGTCGAGCTGGAGATCGTCGCCAACTGGCAGCAGGGGCAGCGGTTCGTGAACCGCTACGTCGAGCACACCGCGCTCTCGAACCCGCACGCCACGTTCCACTACGTGCGCCCGCGCCAGGAGCGGCTCACCTTCCCGCGCGCGACCGAGGAGCTGCCCAAGGAGGCGCAGGAGATCAAGCCGCACCCGCACGGCGTCGAGCTCGGCGCGCTCATGGTGATGGCGGCCGACTCGAAGAGCCACGACGTGAAGGGCTTCCTCCAGGCGGCCTTCTCGCGCGTGTCGTCGAGCGTCGCCGAGGAGATCGTCAAGAACGCGGGCTTCAAGGGGAAGGTCCGGCCGCGCGATCTCGCCGAGGATCGGGACCTCGCCGCCCGCCTCCACAAGGCCATCTCCGAGACGAAGATCATGGCCCCGCCGACGCAGGTCCTCTCGCCCATCGGCGACGAGCTCATGCGCAAGGGCCTCGTCTCGTTCCTCAACGTGATCGAGTCGGAGGGGCCCGAGACCGAGGAGCAGCTCGACCTCGACGCGGCGGCCAAGAGGAAGGCCACCAGGAAGCAGAAGGAGGCGAAGGCCGAGGCGCCGGTCGTCCCCGACGCGCCGCCCGAGGAGGGCGTCGAGAAGATCAAGGGGCACAACTACTTCATCGCCACCGTCACCCGCCCGCCCAAGGTGTACCGCGGCAACCCCTTCCAGGTGGAGGTGGGCCTCGCGTACGGCGGCTCCTGGCCGGCGGACAAGCCGATCGAGCTCTTCCGCTTCGCGAACCGCGTCCCGCTGCTCTTCCAGCGCGGCGCGTGCGGCATGACCGAGGCGATCGTCAAGACCGACTGGCGCAACTACCTCCTCAGCCAGCCCAAGGGCTCGCTCCCGGTCGGCCCGATGGCGCTCCTCGTCCACATCGCCAGCGTCTGGGTGCCGTTCACGAGCGAGGCCAAGGAGGCGGTCGCGCACTACCCGGAGATCACGCGGGAGATCCAGCTCGCCGCGCAGGAGTGCGGCCG
>JAEYZK010000081.1 GCA_023428085.1 Pseudomonadota bacterium | reverse complement strand
ACTGCGACGCAGCGGATTTCGATGACGATTTCGGTCTCAGCGCCCACTGGGGCGAGAAGATCATCACCGCCGTGGCGGCGATGCTGGGCATTACCATCGTCGCCGCGGCGGGCGCGGGCGCGTCGGGGTCCACCCCGGGCCCGGCGGCGGCGAGCACCCGGTGGAGCTGCTCCACGACGTCGTCCGGGTACACGTCGAGCGACGCCGCGCTCATCCGGGCGACGCCCTCGGCGAGGAGCTCGATCGCCTCCCCCACCCGCTCGAGCCGCGACCGCGCGGCCGCGCCGTTCTCTCCCCGGACCCCGAGGGCCACGCTCTCGAGCTCGTGCAGGGCGCGGGCGAGCTCCGCGTACCCGAGCGCCGCGGCCGCCCCCTTGAGCCCGTGCGCGACCCGGCCGAACTCGCTCAGCGGCGCGCCGGTGTCGCCCCGGCGGACGTCCTCCGCGTGCCGGCGCAGCGCCTCGGCGCTCTCCTGGGCCTCGTCCACGAACAGGCCCACGAGCCGGGCGCGGGTCGCGGCGTCCATGCTCACGGGCGGGCCGCCTTCTCCGCCCACTCCTGGAGCCAGGCGGGGTCGAGCGCGAGCGTCCCGCCCGCGAGGCGTCCGGCCGCGCGGATCGCGCCGCTGTCCATGGCCTCGGCCGCGAACGCGAGGTGGTCCTCGAGCAGCTCGAGCGGGCCGTCCACCGCGATCGCGATCGACCCGGCAGGCGTGGTGACGAGCAGCGCCGGGTGCGCCTCGAGGGCGCGCGCCTCCCGCGGGCTGGCGAGGGAGAAGCCGACGAGATCCACGACCGGGACCGCGCGCTCCTCCACGAAGGTCACGAGGCGCTCGCCGCCGTCCTGCAGCGGGACCGGCAGCGGGCGGGCGAGCCGCGCGACGGCCCGCTCCACCACGCGGGCGTCCACCGCGCAGGCGAGGCCCGCGAGCTGGAACGAGACGAGCCGGTCGAGCGTCCGCCCGTCGTCGCGCGCGCCCTCCGCGGCGAGCAGCCGGGCGCGCTGCTCGAGGAGCTCCGGGGCCAGCGGGATCAGCGGCGGCACCGGGAGGAGCGCCGCGCTCCCGGGGGACGGCGCGGGCGACGCCACGGACCCGTCCCCCCGCCGCGGGCCGCTCACGCACCCTCCCGCCGCGAGAGGAGGATGCGCGCCGCGGCGGTCAGCTGGCCGACGGAGAGGCCGTCGGCGCAGGGCACGGCCTCGCCCGGCGGGAGCTGCGCGGCGGCGTCGATGAGCTCCTGGAGCACCTCCCGGCCGCGCCGCTCGTCCACGGGGATGAGCTGCTGGCCGAGGAGGAGCCGCGAGTACAGGTGGCGCGGATCGTGGATGAGCGCCGCGCGCACCTCGCGCAGCGCCTCGAGGGCGTGGCCCGCCTGCGCGTGGCGGAGCGCCTTCTCGAGGTGCACCGCGACGGCGTTGTCCCGCTGCTCGGAGGACGGGACGGCGCGGAGCGCGGGCGCCCGGCCCGCGGGCCGCGGCGCGCTGCTGCGAGCGGGGAGGGCGCGCGGACCGCTGGCGCGCCGCGCACGCGGCGCCCGGGCCGCGCTTCGCGGCTTGGCGCGCCCGACGCCGAGCAGGCCCGCGAGGTCCAGCACCTCCGTGTCGATGAGGTGCGCCTCCGCCGCCGAGAACGCGAGGAAGGCGCCGGGATCGAGCCCGCGGGCGAGCTGGGCGGAGAGCCGGCCCGCGTCGTCGGGGCGGAAGTAGATGAGGACGTTCCGGCACAGGACGAGGTCGTAGCCGCCGAGCGCGCCGTTCCCGCGCGCGGCGACGTCCACGAGGTTGCCGAGCTCGAACCGGCAGGCCGCCTGGACCGACGCCGCGATCCTGTACCGCGCGAGCGTCGCCGGCTCCGGCGCCACCCGGCCGCGCAGCCAGCCGTCGCGGCAGCGCTGGACGGACCACGACGGCACGATCCCGGAGCGGGCGATCTCGATGCGGGCCGGCGACGAGTCCATCCCCACGACCTGGACGTAGGCGCTGGTGGCCGAGGGGGGCAGGCCGATCCGCTCCAGCAGATCCTGGAAGAGCATCGCCGCCGTGAACGGCTCCTGCCCCGAGGAGCACCCGAGCGACAGGACGCGCACGGGGCGGCCGGCCATCGCGGCCGCGTCGAGCAGGGCCGGGCCGGCCTTGTCGCGCAGCCACTCCCAGAGCGTGTCGTCGCGGAAGAGCCAGCTCTCGTCGATGGGGAGCCGGTCCACGACCCGCGACAGGTACGAAGGATCGCGGGCGTCGGCCATCCCGGCGGAGGCCGCGGAGTAGACGGCCTCCTCGATCTGGTCGTCCCCGAGCCCCTCGAGCGCCAGCCCGTAGATCTCCTGGAGCGCCGTGCGCGTGGCCGCGAGGAGCGGCGCCGGGGGCTTCATGCCGTCGCCCCCTTCTCGCCCGAGAGCACGTACGCGCCGGCCGCGCCCTGCAGGCCCTCGGAGAGCTCGTGGGCCTTGCCGGAGAGCTCGCCGAGCAGCCGCGCGCCGTCGCGGATCGACTCGGCCGCGCGCTGGAGGTTGGAGAGCGCCAGCGAGACCTGCCCCACCCCGGCCTGGTGCTGCCGGGCGGAGCCCTCCACCTGGCGCATGAGGCCGACCGAGTCGTGGACGGTGATCCCGAGCTGCGCCACGACCTCGCCCATCCGCTGCACGAGCCGCGCGCCCTCCTCGACCGTGCGCGTCCCCGCGGTCACCGAGCCGTCCACCTGGCTCGTGCGGTCGCGGATCTCGCCCAGGATCTCCCGGATCTCCGCCGCCGCCTTCCGCGAGTCGGCGGCGAGGCTCCGGATCTCGCGCGCGACCACGGAGAACCCCTTGCCCGCCTCGCCCGCCCGCGCCGCCTCGATCGCCGCGTTGATCGCGAGGGTCGAGGACTGGTCCGAGAGGAAGGAGACCGTCTCGGTGATGCTGTCGATCTTCTGGACCCGCTCGGCGAGCGCGCCGGAGGCCTGGGCGACCTTGGCGAGGGAGCCGGAGATCGCCGACATCGCGGTCACGGCCGCCTCGGCGGCCGCGCTCCCCTCCTCCACGACCGCGGACGCCGCGTCGCCCTGCCGGATGAGCTCGCCGGCGCGGTCGGCGGAGACGGCCGACGTCTGGGCCATCTCGGTCATCGTGTTCGCCGTCTCCGTCACCGCCGCGACCTGCTCGGTCGTGGCCGCCGAGAGCTGCGCGGACGCCGACTGGAGGCTCACCACGATGTCGCCCACGTCGGCCGAGACGCTCTGCGTGCGCCCGACCATGACGCGGAGGTTCCCGGTCATGCGCTGGATCGAGGCGCCGAGGGTCCCGGGCACGTCCACGTCGCGGCGGAGGTCCCCCGCGGCGATCGTCTGGGCCTGGGCGGCGATGCCCTGCAGCGACTCCTGCAGGCGGGCGAACGCCTCGCCGAGATCGCCAGGGATCCGGCCCCCCTCCACCGCCTCGCCGCGCGAGAGCGCGATCATGCGGCGCTCGAGCTCGCGCATCGCGTTCCGCGACTCCTGGAAGGCCTGGAGGAGGGCGCTCTCGCCGTGGAGCTCGCGATCGAGGTCGCCCGCCGCCATGGCCCGGAGCTGCTCGAACACGTTGTTCATCTCCAGCGCGATGCAGGCGGTGGCGGTGGAGAGGTCCCCGATCTCGTCGGTCGCCACCCAGCGCGGGATCGCGGGCGCGCCGGCCACCATCCCCTGGAGCGCGGCCTCCACCTCGGCCGCCGCGCGGGAGAGGCGGCGCGCCATGACGAGGCCGGTCACCGCGAAGGAGACCATGAACACCAGGGCCACGAAGAACACCGGGACGATGGCCTGGCGGCCCAGGTCGCGCAGGACGGCCTGCACCACGCTCGACACGCCGGCGAGGTCGTAGCGCTTCAGCCCCTCCGGCACGCTCGCCACGAGCTGCGAGAACTCGGCCCAGACGAGCATGCCGCTGAAGACCACCATCGATCCCAGGGCGGTGACGAACGCGTACGGCAGGTAGATCCGCTGCCGCGTCCAGTACAGGCCGCGCGGGCCGACGGCGCGGTGCGGATCCTTGCTGAACTCCTCGAGCGCGAGCGGCCGCACGAGGTTCTCCACGGACAGCGTGAGCACGATGCCGGGGAAGAGCGCCGCGAGCACGGCGACCAGGACCCCGTACCCGACGTCGATCCACGGCCGGCCGAAGAAGAAGTGGAGGACGAGGCCGAAGAGGAGCCCGGCCGTGCACCAGCCCACGACGTTGGAGAGGAGCTCGACCTTGCGCGGGAGCTTCAGGAGCGCGTGGAGCCGCCGGCCCGGTTCGCCGGGCGGCGGATCGGCGAGCGCCCCGCCCACCAGCGCCCCGAGGATGAACCACTGGAGGACCGCCGTGAGGACGTAGATGGGCGCCGCCCAGTAGAGCGCCCGCTGGACCTCGTAGCCGGCGAGGCCCGTGAACTTGGCGAAGACGTAGCCGCCGACGAGCGCGCTCGGGATCGACGCGGCGTAGACCCGGAGGAGGATGCCCCGCTGCAGCTCGCGGGCCACGGACGCGGGCGCGCTCACGGCGTCACCCCCTGCGGCGCGAGGTGGCGCTGGATGGCCTCCTGCAGCGGCTGCGGCTGGATCGGCTTCTGGAGGACCTGCCGCGCGCCCGCGGAGCGGAGGCGGACCTCGGCCTCGGCGTCCCGGTTCGAGGTGAGGATCAGCACCGGGACCTTGCGGAGCTTCGGGTCGGCCTGGAGCGCCTGGCACAGCCCGTAGCCGTCGAGCCGCGGCATGCGCAGGTCGGCGAGCACGAGATCCGGCGGGCTCTGCTGGATCATCCGGAGCGCCTCGGCCCCGTCCGGCGCCTCGAACAGCTCGACGTCCTTGGCGATGAGGTAGACCTTGATGAGCTCCCGGGTCACCCGGCTGTCGTCCACGAGGAGGATTCGTTTCATCGCCGGGGGTCCTTTCAGCGTCGCTCCGCGAGGAGCTCCAGGAGTCGAGGGACGTCGAGGATCGGCAGCGGGCGCTCCGCGCCGGACCAGCCGGCGACCAGCGCCTCGGGCGGGCGCGCGCCGCCCGCCGGCTCGTGCGGGACGACGTCCTCGGCCGCGTCCACCCAGAGCAGGCCGCGCCGCGCGCCGGCGGCGAGCTCCACGAGCTGGTGCTGGGGCGCGAGCTCGACGGCGCCGGCCGCCCCCGCGAGGCTCGCGGCGAAGGCGACGGGCAGGAGCTCCCCCTCCACGGCGATGACCGGCGGGACGGGCGCGGGCGCGGGGCGCGCGGTGGGCAGCGCCGCGGGGTGGATGCGGCGGACGAAGCGGATGGGCACGAGGAAGCGCCAGACCGCGGCGCGGACCACGACGAGGTCCTCGGCGGCCGGTGCGCAGTCTCCAGGCGTGGACACGTGCCCCGGGGTGATCACGGAGCGTGGATCCCTGAAAGACTCGTACCATGTGCGGGGTGGGTGCGCGCCTCAGCGCCCCACACACGCGGGACAGGCGAATGGACTGATGATTCCCAGGTCCCCTGGCCCCACGTCACGCCTTCCGGTGAACGGATCCGGTCACTGGAACCCCGGTCCGGCCCACCCGGAGTGCCTGCCGACCCTGCGTGAATGTCACCCGGAGGAGAATCAGGTGGGCATGGGGCAGCGCGGGTAGGAGCCCAGCAGGTGGAGGCGATCGACCCGCGCCAGGACGCCGGCCAGCGCCTCCGCGCCGGCGGGATCGCGGCGGTGCGCCTCGAAGTCGAGGAAGAAGACGTAGTGGCCGATGGCCATCCGCGTCGGGCGGCTCTCGATCTTCGACAGGTTGAGGTTGCGCCGCGCGAACTCGCCGATCACCTCGTACAGCCCGCCCGGCCGGTCGCGCGGGAGGGTGAAGGCGATGCTGGTCCGGTCGGTGCCCGTGGGCGCCTCGTCCTCGCGGGAGACGAGCACGAACCGCGTGAGGTTCTCCCCCGCGTCCTGGATGTCCTCGGCCAGCACGGCGAGGCCGTAGCGCGGGGCGGCGGCGCGCGAGCCGATCGCCGCCGCGTCCGGCTCTCCGGCGGCCACCTTCGCCGCCGCGTCCGTGGTCGAGCGCGTCGCCTCGAGCACGGCGCCCGGGAGCTTGTCGCGCAGGAACCGGGCGCACTGCCCGAGCGGCTGCGGGTGCGAGAGCACCTTCTTCACGTCCTCGATCCGGACGCCCGCCGGCGCGAGCAGGTACTGGCGCACGGGCAGGAGCACCTCGCGGCGGATGCGCAGCCCGGGGCGGTGGACGAACAGGTCGAGCACGGCGGTGATGCTCCCCTCGAGCGAGTTCTCGATGGGCAGCAGCGCCGCGTCCACCTCGCCGGCGAGCGCCGCCTCGTAGGCCTCGGGGAAGGTGGCGAACGGGACGGCCTCGGCGCCCTGCGCGAGATCGCAGCGGGACAGGGCCTCGTCGCTGAAGGTGCCCGGGGGGCCGAGGTACGCGATGCGCATGGGCTCCGTGTATCACGGGGAACGCCCCGCCCGCGCAAGTGATCCCGTGGACGAGCCGCCTTCGACTCCGCCGCCGCCTGCGGCGGCCGCACCGCTCAGGCTGAACGGCCGCGTCCACACCGATCCGGTGCGCGCGCGCGCTCGTTCACGGGGTCGCCTTCGGCGACGACCCGCCGACCGCGAGCAGGAGCTCGTCCACCCCGAACGGCTTGAACAGCACCGCGTCCGGCCGGAGCAACCGGCGGATGTGCGCGGTCTGGACCCCGGTCGTCACGATGACGCGCGTCCCGGCGAGCCGGGCCTCCCGCCGCAGCTCCTCGAGCACCTGCGCGCCGTCGATCCCCGGCAGGAGCAGATCCAGCACCAGCACGTCGGGCCGGGAGGACCGCGCCGCCGCGAGGCAGTCCTCGCCGCTCGCCACCTGCTCCACCGCGTACCCCTGGCCCGCCAGGATCTCGGCCACCGCCTCGCGATGGATGGGATCGTCATCGACGACGAGGACGCGGGCCGGCCCAGGCACTGCCTCCGAGCCTAGCCCTCGCCTGTACGTTCCGGGACGGACCCCTCATGGGGCGGGCGGGCGACCCTCGGCCACCTCCGCGAGAACACGCGGGAGTTCCCGGATGTCGGACAGCACCCTCCCCGCCCCCGCTTCACGCAGCGTCTCCGGCGTGGAGACCCCCCAGGCCGCCCCGAGCGCGAGGACGCCCGCCGCCCGCGCCGCGGCGAGATCGTGGCACGAGTCGCCGAGCAGGACCGCGCGCGCCGGCGCGCCGCCGAGCCGCTCGAGCGCCAGCAGCACCGGCTCGGGGTGCGGCTTGCACCGGGCGCAGGAGTCCGCGCCGATGACGGCGCCCATGAACGGCAGGAGCCCCGTGTGCTCGAGCGTCCGGACGGCGCCGTGCACCGTCTTCGCGGTGACGACGGCGAGCGGGTGTCCGTCCGCGGCGAGCGCGGCCACCGTCTCGCGCGCGCCGGGGAACGTCCTCGTCGAGGCGTCGTGGTGCGCGTTCCAGTAGACCCGGTACCGCTCGAGCAGCGCGGGCACGTCCTCCGGGCGGCGCGCGAACTGGGCGAGCTGGATCCCGAGCGGCGTGCCGATCCCCGCCGTCCACTCCGCGTCGCTCGGCCCGGCGCCGTACTCCGCGAACGTGTGGCGCACGCAGGCGAGGATGAACGGGACCGTGTCCACGAGGGTCCCGTCGAGATCGAGGAGCACCGCGGTCCGGGGCGTCACCGGGGCATTGTAGCGGGCCCCGCCCGCTCCGCCTGCGACACGCCGCGCGGCAGCCGGACGGTGAACGTGGTCCCGCTCGACGCGTCCGAGCGGACCTGGACCTCGCCCCCGTGCGCGCGCGCGACCTCGCGCACGATGAAGAGCCCGAGGCCCACGCTCCCCTTCCCCTCGACGGCGTGCGATCCGCGCCGGAAGGCCTCGAAGAGCTGCGGGACGACCTCGGGCGGGATGGGCGGGCCTCCGTTGTGCACGGAGAGGATCACCTCGGCCTCCGTGGACCGCACCGCCACGTCGATCGGCCCCGCGCCGTGCTGGACGGCATTCCCCACGAGGTTCGAGATCACCTGCGCGAGGCGCCCTGCGTCGCCGGCGAGGGTCGGGTCGCCGCTCACGGACAGGACGAGCTCCCGCCCGCCGGCGATCGTCCGCAGCTCGGTCAGCGCGCGCTGGCACACCTCGCCGAGGTCGATGACCGCCTTCTCCACCGGGATCTGCTGCCCCTGGCGCGCCCGGCTGTAGTCGAGGAGGTCCTCGATGATGCCGCGCATCCGCTGGGCGCTCCGGGCGACGCGGGCGAGCGTCCGCTCCTGCTCGGGCGGGAGGCCGCCGCGATGGAGCGCGGCCGTGACGCCGAGGTGGATCACCGACAGGGGCGTCCGGAGATCGTGGCCGACGATCGCCATGAGGCGCTCCTGGAGCCGCCCGATCTCGCGGGCCTCGCGCTCCGCCCGCGCGAGCTCGGCGATCGTCTTCCGCTGCGCCTCCTCCACCCGCCGGAGCGCCTCGGCCGCACGCGCCTGCTCCTCGGCGGCGGCGCGCGCGGCCGCAGCGCGCCGCTCCGCCTCCTCGCGCTCGCGGCGCGCGGTGAGATCGCGGGTCACCTTGCCGAAGCCCCGGAGCACGCCGCGGCCGTCGCGCAGCGCCGTCAGGACGACGTTCGCCCAGAACCGGGAGCCGTCCTTCCGGACCCGCCAGCCCTCCTCCTCGAACCGCCCCAGCCGCGCCGCCTCCTCGAGCTCCAGGGCGGCCTTCCCCGCGGCGACGTCCTCGCTCGGGTAGAACGTCGAGAGGTGCCGGCCGACGATCTCGTGCGCCTCCCAGCCCTTGAGGCGGCGCGCGCCCGCGTTCCAGGTGGTGACGTAGCCGTCGGGGTCGAGGGCGAAGATGGCGTAGTCGGTGACGCACTCCACCATCAGGCGGAAGAGATCGTCGCCCGCGGGCGGGTCCTCGTGCAGGAGGCTCCGTGGTTCGGCCATCGTGTCGGTTCCAGCCGGCAACCAGACATAGGGACTCCACCCCTCCGCTTCATCCCCGATTCGGGCCGACCCTGCAGAAATGCCAGAGGGCCGGGACCCGTGCTCCGGATCCCGGCCCTCGGCTGATGGGCGCAGCAGGTTTCGAACCTGCGACCTTCCCCGTGTGAGGGGGACGCGCTACCGCTGTGCCATGCGCCCGTGCTGCGTGCTGCGCGCCGCCGGGCCATCCCCGTCGGCGAGGCGGCGGAGTATGCCGTCGGAGGTGAGTTGTGTCAACGAGATCAACGCGTTTCATCGGCGCCGTCCCTGGCCGCCGGCTCGAGCTTCTGCCCGAGCTCCCGCGCCTTCCGCTTGATGCGCGCGAGCTGGCGCGCCAGCTCCTCGTAGTCGCGCCGGGCCGGCACGCCCGCCGTGGAGAGGACGCGCTCCTGCAGCTCCGAGAGCCGGCGGCGCCCCCGCTGCGCGAGCCCCACCGCCCGCGCCAGCACCTCCTGCCCCCGGGGATCCTTCAGCACGCGCCCGGCGGCGCGCGAGACGAGCCGCGTGCCCGCGTCCACAACCGCACCGGAGAACCCTCTTCGAGCCATGAAGCCTCCCGCCGCCTGGGCTCCGGAGCCGCGGTCACGGCAGCTCGGTCGGCACCGCCGCCAGCGCGTCGTCGATCACGTGACGGTAGCGCGTCCGGCGGAGCAGCGCCGCCAGATCGCCCTCGACGCGCACCCGCCCGGTCAGGGCGGCCTGGACGGGATCCGCACCCTGGAGGAGCGCCCGGACCGTCCGGTACGGCGCCCGGACGACGTAGGCGGGCGCGAGCTCGAGGACCTCGTCCTCGTCCGCGAGGAGCCGCCACCGGGCGATGCGACCTGCGCGCTGCTCGGCCCAGACGGCCACCGGGCGCGGCCACGCGGGCGGGTCGGCCTCGACGACGAGCGCGCCGTCGCGCCCGAGGCCCGAGAGCGCCGCCGGCAGATCCGGGTGCTCCTGGAGCGCTGCGACGACGGCCTTCCACCACTCCGACGCGCCGAACCGCACCTCAGCTCCGCTTCAGCCAGCCGAAGATGCCGCCGCGCTTCTCCTCGCCGGGCTGCGCGGGGGGCGCGTCGCCCACGGCCTCGCCCGCCCCCCGGCGGCGTGCGTCCTCCGCGAGCGCCTTCTTGAGCCCCTCGGGCGTGTCGCGGGTCGCGAGCTCGACCTCCGTCATGCCCTTCTCGGGGTCGTCGAAGCTCACCTTGAGCAGGCACTCCTCGTCGAGGCGGAAGTCGATGCGCCGCCCGGTGGCCACCGCGGGGAGGCGGATCGAGCCCAGGAACTCGTCGTCCACGATCTCGTCGGACTCGCCCTGGTAGATGTCGATCTCGATCGGCTGCCCCGGCTCGCGCGGCGGGGGCAGGCGGAAGGAGCGCGTCGAGGGGATGGTGGTGTTCTTCTCGAGGATCCGCCGGAACCGGCTCTGCGGCGTGGCGATGCCGATGGGCATCGAGAGCACGTCCACGAGCGTTACCGAGTCGATCTGGTCGAGCGAGTCGCCGAGCAGCGCGGCGCCGAGCGCCACGCACTCGTCGGGGTGGACCCCCTTGCGCGGCGGCTTCCCGAAGTGCTCCTGGATCTTCTGCTGCACGAGCGGCATCCGGCTCTGGCCGCCGACGAGGATGATCTCGTCGATGTCCTGGGGGCGGATGTCCTTGGAGGCGAGCACCTCGTCGCAGATCTGGAACGTGCGCTCCACGAGGTCGAGCGTGAGGTCGTTGAGCTGCGCGCGCGAGAGCGGCAGGCGGACGTCGAGGGGCTTCCCCTTCTTCTCCTCGATGTACGGCAGGTCGATGACGGCGTTGGGGATGAGCGAGAGGTCGATCTTCGCCGACTCCGCCCCCTTCTTCACCCGCTGCATCGCGATGGGCGACTGCGCGAGGTCGATCTTGTACTCCCGCCAGAAGTCCTCGAGCACGAAGTCGATGATCCGGTTGTCGAAGTCCACGCCGCCGAGGAAGGTGTCGCCGCCGGTGGCGAGCACCTCGAAGACGTTCCCGGAGAGCTGGAGCACCGAGACGTCGAACGTGCCGCCGCCGAGGTCGTAGACGAGCACCTTCTGATCGAGCCCGCGCGAGAAGCCGTAGGCGAGGGCCGCCGCCGTGGGCTCGTTGACGATCCGCTTCACCTCGAAGCCGGCGAGCTTCCCCGCCTCGCGCACCGCCTGGCGCTGCGCGTCGGAGTAGTACGCGGGCACGGAGATGACCGCCTCGTCGATCCGCTTCTCGAGGAAGGCCTCGGCGATCTTCTTCACGTGGGCGAGGACCATCCCGCTGATCTGCGGGAGCGTCCGGACCTCGCCGCCGAGCATCACCGCGGCCTCGCCGGCCGGCCCCTCGACGATGTCGTACGAGTAGTAGTTGCGCAGCTCCTGGACGACCTTCGAGTTCCACTTGCGCCCGATGAGGCGCTTGGCGCCGTAGATGGTGTTCTTCGGGTTCGTGACGAGCTGATCCTTCGCGACGGCGCCGACGAGGACGTCGCCCTTCTCGCCCAGCGCGACCACCGTCGGGAGGATGAGGCTCCCGCGATCGGTCGGGACCACCCGCGGGATCCGGCTCCGGACGTGGGCGACGCACGCGTTCGTGGTGCCGAGGTCGATGCCGACGATGGGCTTCTCGCCTTTGGAGGCCATGCCCGGTGATCTGTAGCATGGAACCCGCGGGAGCCCGAAACGGCGCCGATGTGCGCGCCGCTCAGGACGGCACGTCGTCGTCGTCGCCGCGGTCGCCCTCGCTGCCGTCGACGTCGCCGCCCTCGCCGGGCGCGCCGCCGGGCTCGCCGAACAGGGCCGGCACGACCCGGGCGTCGCGCAGCGCCGGGGCGGGCGCGTCGGGCAGCGGCAGAAGGATCCCCTCCCGCTCACCCTGAGCCTGTCGAAGGGTGGGCGCGGGATCGTCGAGCTGCCACCGCTCGTACAGCTCCGGCTCCGCGGGCAGCTCCTCGAGGAAGCGGGACGCCTTGAGCACGATCCGCTCCCGGTCGCGGGGCGCGGCCACGACGGGGTACGTGAGGTAGAGCTCGTCCTTCGCCCGCGTGCACGCGACGTAGAAGAGCCGCCGCTCCTCCTCCTCGCCGGCGGTGTCCTTGAGGGCCTGGGCCGACGGGAAGCGGCCGTCGGCGAGCCAGACGAGGAACACCGCCCGCCACTCCAGCCCCTTCGCCTGGTGGACGGAGGAGAGGATCATCTTCTCGTCCGGCTCGCCGCCCTCGGCCACGGTCTCGGCGCTGAGCTCGGTGAGGAGCGCGATCTCGGCGAGGAAGGCCTCGGTGTCCTCGTACGCGCGCGCGTACTGGGCGAGCTGCTGCACGTCCTCGATGCGGGAGTCGGCGTTCAGGAACTCGGCACGGAGGTACTCCTCGTACCCCTCGTCGAGGACCCTCTCGATCGCCTCGCCGGGCAGGTCCCGCACCGGCGGGCGCGTCAGCGTGCGGAGCAGCTGCGCCAGCCGCGCGTACCCCGCCCGCCCCTTCCCCGGGACCTGGCAGGCGACGTCCGGCGCGAGCAGCTCGTCCACGGTCCCGCGCCCCCCGCGCCGCCGCGCCAGGAACGCGCTCCAGACCGCGTCGGCGGTCGCGGTCCCGACGCCGGGCGTGATCTTGAGGCAGCGCTTCAGCGCCAGCTCGTCGCCCGGGTTCCGCGCGAACCGCAGGTGGGCGAGCACGTCCTTCACGTGCGCGGCCTCGAAGAAGCGGACGCCGCTGCGGACGACGAAGGGGATGCCGCGCCGGGCGAGCTCGAACTGGATCTCCATCGAGTGGTGGTGGGCGCGGTAGAGCACCGCGATCTCGGGGAGCGGGATCCCCTCGTCGCGGAGCTCGAGCACGCGCTGCGCGACGAACGCGGCCTGCTGGTTCACGTCGCGGCACGGGACCAGGGCCGGCAGCGTGCCGTCGCGCCGGACCGCGGTGAGCTCCTTCTGGAACTGGCGGACGTTGGCGGCGATGGACGCGTTCGCGAGCGCCAGGACCTGCGGCGTGGACCGGTAGTTGACGGTGAGGTCGAACCGGCGCGCGTCCGGGTAGCGCCGCTCGAACTCGAGGATGTTCTCGAAGTGCGCGCCGCGGAACGAGTAGATGCTCTGGGCGTCGTCGCCCACCACGCAGAGGTTCCGCCGGCCGGCGACGAGCAGATCGACCACGTCGCCCTGGAGCTGGTTCGTGTCCTGGTACTCGTCCACGAGCACGTGCTGGAACCGCTCCGCGAGCGCCCGCCGCACCGGCTCCCGCTCGGCGAGCAGGATCTTCCAGTGGAGGAGGAGGTCGTCGAAGTCCATCGCGTTGAGCTCGTGCTTGCGCTCCGCGTACCGCCGGGCCACCCGGAGGACGTCGTCCGTGAGCGGCACGAACTGCGGCCGCCGGTCGGCGACGACGTCGGCGAGCGGCGTCTGCGTGTTGACGGCCATCGAGACGAGGTCCACGAGCACGTCCGCCTTCGGGAAGCGGCGCGCGCCCACGGCGAGCCCGCAGTCGGCGATGGCGGCGGTCATGACGTCGCGCGTGTCCTCGCGGTCGAGGATCGAGTAGCCGCGCGCGAACCCCAGCTCACCGGCGTGCTCCCGCAGGATCTCGTGGGCGACGTGGTGAAAGGTCCCGCCGGCGATCCGCCGGGCGTCGATCCGGCAGACCTCCTCGACGCGCTTCAGCATCTCGCGCGCCGCCTTGTTGGTGAACGTGAGGAGGAGGATCGCCTCCGGCGGGACGCCGTCCGCCACGAGCCGCGCCACGCGCCAGGTCAGCGTGCGGGTCTTGCCCGAACCGGCGCCGGCGATCACGAGGATGGGGCCGTCCCCGGCCTCCACCACCGCGATCTGCTGGTCGTTGAGGAGCCCCTCGTAGTTCAGCGCCCGCGCCGGCGGCGCGGCGGACTTGAGCTGGTAGCGCCGGGACATGCGTTCAGGTTCGGCACGGTACCAGGCGGAATCGAATGGGTCAATTCGCAGGTTCCGTCACGGGCTCACAGGCCGGCACCTCGTGAGAGGTGCCGGCCTGTTCCCAGGCGGGCGGGGGCAGGAGGTCGTCCGGAGCGCGCCGTGCGCGCATGCAGCGAGGACGTCGGGCCGATGCTATTCGCGCCGGCGCGCGCGTCCACTTTTCGTCACGCCCGCACCCGCGCTCACGCCGCGCGCGCCCGCGCCGTCCGGTCCCAGGTCGCCGCCTGCGCGCCGCGCAGGTGGCGCCACAGCCCGACCGCGAGCGCCGCGTTCATGCTCACGAAGTAGTGCGCGATCGACGCGACGCGCGCGATCCCGCGGTGCGCGAGCCGGAGGCGGCTGCCGCCGACGGCCGCCAGGCCGTAGAACCCGAGCTGCATGACGAGCGCGAGCCGGTAGAGCCAGGCGCCGGGCGCTGCGGAGAGGACGAGGCTCGCGACGAGCGCCGCCCCGAGCAGGAACGGCGCCGCCCACCGGAGCAGCTTGTGCGACACGAAGGCGAAGCACGGGAAGCCGGCGCGCGGGTCGAGGAGGCCCTGCACCCGCGAGAGCGCCTGCCAGTTGCCCGCGCCGATCCGCGCCCGCCGCCCGAACTCGCGGGCGGCGTCCTCGGTCGTCTCCTCGAGCCCCACGGCGTTGGGCTCGTACGGCACCCGCCAGCCCCGGAGCGCGATCCGCATGGGGATCACGAAGTCGTCGGTGACGGTGTCGGGGTCGAGCGGACCGAAGAGGAGCCGGCGGATCGCGTAGATCCCGCCGTTCGCGCCGAGCACGCACCCGCGCTGGCCCTCGAGGTACTTGAGCATCGTCTCGTACCGCCAGTACAGGGTCTCCTCGAAGTCCTTCCGCGACGGGTTGTAGAGCCGCAGCCGGCCCACCACGGCGCCCACCGCCCCGTCGCGGAACCGGCGCGCCAGCGCCTGGAGCGCGCCGGGCTCGAGCATCACGTTGGCGTCGGTCAGGACCACGAGGTCGCCGGAGGCGCGCGGCACGAGCCGCGACAGCACGGTGGCCTTGCCCGCGCGCGGGAACAGCTCGTGCACCGTGACGCGCGCGCCGCCCGCGTCACGGGCGAGCTGGGCGGTCCGGTCCGTGCACCCGTCGCACCCGACGAGGATCTCGAGCTTGTCGGCGGGGTAGTCGAGCGCGAGGCAGTTCTCGATCTTCCGGACGATCCACTCCTCCTCGTCGAACGCGGAGAAGACGATCGAGACGCGCGGCCAGTGCTGCCCGCCCGGGCTCGCGCGCCGGTCGGGGCCACCGCCCACGAACTTGAGCGCCCCGAGCGCGTCGGAGAGGCCGGACCAGACGAGCAGCACGAGCGGGTAGCCCACGTAGCTCCAGGCCACCGCGAGCATCGAGAACCAGAAGAGGAGCTCCATCGCGCCCGCCCGGATACGCAACGGACGGGCCAACGCAGGTGGGGCCGGGTCCCGACGGCGCCCGCCGCGGGGCGGGGCAGGCACGCGGCGTGAAAACCACCCCCGGCCGCTACCCGCCCCCCTCGACCACCTCCGGCTCCGGGACCGCCGCGGGACGCAGCCGGGGCGGCGGCGGCGGCTCTTCGCCGCTGGGCGTGGGGTCTTCCCCCCCGGGCGGATCTGCCGGCGCCGGCGCCGGTTCCGCGCGGGGTGAGGGCGCGACTTGTCCATCCGTGGAAACCGGCTTCCGCGGCAGGAGCCCGGGCTTCTCCGTCCGGACCGGCGGTGGAGCGGGCTCCGCGGCCGCGGCGAGGTCCGCCGCAGGGGCAGGCCCGGCGTCCGGGCGCGCGATGGGGGCGGTCGGGGGCGGGCGCGTCATCGCCTCGCGCAGCCCGAGCGCGCCCTCGTGGCGCGGGTTGCGGCGCAGGACGTCCTCTGCGGCCGCGAGCGCCTCGTTGCGCCGTCCCGCCAGGGCGAGCCCCTTCGCGAGCAGGTACCGGGCGCGCACGAGCTCCGGCCGGCGCGCGAGCAGGAGCTGGAGCTCGTCGAGCGCGCGGTCGCGGGCGGAGCGATCCGCGGCGCGGACGTCGGCGCCGTGCTCGGCCACCGAGACGAACACGTCGCCCGGGAGCTCCGCGCGGGCGGCCGTGGCCAGGCGCTTCACCTCGGCGCGGTTCCCCGCGAGCGCACCCGCGACGGCGCGGGCCCGGGCGACCTCGGGCCGGGCGAGGTTCGCG
>JAEYZK010000017.1 GCA_023428085.1 Pseudomonadota bacterium | reverse complement strand
GCCGCAGCCTGCGGGGCCGGAGCGCGACGGCCGCGGCGGGGGAACGCCTGGGGACGGGACGCCGCAGGGGTGACGCGCGCCGGCTCGGCCGTGCTATACAGGCGCCCCCGCGCCCCCGCCCGCGCCGCGACGTCCTCGGCCGACCGGAGCGGATGGCCGGGAACGTCTCCTGGAGGACGAATGGCCAACTCGAAGAGCAAGCACATCCGCGTGAAGTCGCGCCGCCGCCAGCAGTGGAAGGCGCGCAAGAAGCGCCAGAAGGCGGCCGCCAAGTCGAAGAAGTGAGTCTCACAGGGAGGGGGCCCCAGCGCAGCTGGGGGAGGGCGTAGCCCTCCCCCGCGGGGCACCCGCGAAGCGGCGAGCACGCAGGGCCCCGCGCAGCACTCGGGGGATGCGCAGGCATCCCACACCAGAAGGCTGCGGCCCCGAGGCACTGCCGGCGGGCCCCGCTAGAACGCCAGGACCAGGCCCACCTGCGGGCCGCGGAACATCAGCTCCGGCGCGTCCACGCCGTCGCCGGAGACGTCCACCCAGCGCCAGCCCGCGCTCACGCCCACCGGTCCACCGTGGACCGCGAGGCCCAGGAACGTGTCCGCGATCCGCTCGGGGAACGGCGTGATCCGCGCGTGCCCCTCGATGCCGAGCGGACCGACGAGCCCGATCTGACCGGAGACGCCGACGTTCGGGCCGACGATGGTCTTGCCGCGCCACGGCTGCTCCACGACGAAGGCCGAGTCGGGCAGGTCGAGCATCGAGACGCCGGTCTCGAGCCGCAGCCGGAACGATCGGTCCGCGAGGACCGTCCACGTCAGGTGCGCGTTGGCCAGCGTGGCCGGGTCGCTCTCGTCGTCCCGCAGCGCGCCGGTGACGTGCTCGCGCGCGAGCGCGCTCACGTCGAGGTTGAAGCCGACGAAGCGGGTGTCGAGCCCGAAGGTGAGGCCGGCCATGTACCCGTCCTCGCGCCCGGCGCCGTACAGCGAGAACCGCGTGTAGATCCGGTCGTGCTCGCGCCGCTCCGGGGTGGGCGCGGGCTGGCCCGGAGCGCCCTGCGGCGGCCCCGAGGGCGGCGGCGGCGGCGGCGGCGGCGGCGGATAGAAGGGGTACACCGGGTGCCAGCCCCATCCCCAGCCCCAGTACCGGCGGTGGTGGTAGGGCCGCGGTCCGTGGCGCGGGGCGGGCGTGCGCGGGTAGGGGCTCCGGTACTCCCGGGGCGGGGGAGGCGACGAAGGCGGGGCCTCGACGCGCGGTGGAGGTGGGGCGTCGTGCGCGAGGGTGCCCTGCGGAAGCGCAGCGGCGAGCGAGGCCACGGCGAAGAGACAGGTGGTGAGCCGCATCGGGGTCGTCCTCCACCCGACCGAGATAGCAACGGTGGTGCCAGCCTGGGCTTCGCGGGGATCGAACGGTCCCGCTGCGGTTCCGTGCGCGAGCGCGCGGTCGGCGGCCCGCTCCGGTGACGCCGCGCGAGGACAGGGGCGTGAATTCGGGAGCTCGCTGACGCTGGATCCGCGCCGGGAGAACGGCCTTGACGCGCCGGGCGCGGCCGGGTTACTCACTGCCTCCCGCGGCGCCCTCCGGGATCCGCGGCAAAATCGCGGCTCTCGGCAACATCCCGGCAAGGGAGCGGCGAGCAGGACGAGTTTGGGCCCGTGGCGCAGCTGGGAGCGCGCCTGAATGGCATTCAGGAGGTCACCAGTTCGATCCTGGTCGGGTCCACCATCTGGCAGTGAGGCTCTGGAGGGCGGTTCCGGGTGTTCCTGGGACCGCCCTTCGTCTGTCTACGGCGCGGCGGCGGCCGGGCCGTCCGGGGCCGCCGGCGCGAGCCGATCGACGACCTCGCAGATCGCGTCGAGGTCCACCGGCTTCACGAGGTGCGCGTCGAAGCCGGCCTCGGCGGACGCGCGCCGGTCGGGCTCCTGCCCGTATCCCGTGACGGCGACGAGCCGGACCGCGCCGAGCCGCGCGCGGAGCCGCCGCGCCAGCTCGTAGCCGTCCATGACGGGCAGCCCCAGGTCGAGCAGCGCGACGCGCGGCGGCGCGTCCTCGACGACGGCGAGCGCCGAGGGCCCGTCGTACGCCACCTGGACGTCGTGGCCGCGGGAGCGGAGCACCTCGGCGAGCAGCTCGGCGGCGTCCACGTTGTCGTCCACGACGAGCACCGGGACGCGGGACCCGGCGCGGCGCGCCGGCTCGGTCGCGTACGCGGTCCGGCGCGTCCGGGGCGCGAGCGCCAGCGGGAGCCAGACCGTGAACGTGCTGCCGCGGCCGCGCCCGGCGCTCTCCGCCGCCACGCGCCCGCCGTGCAGATCGACGAGGCTCCGCACGATGGTGAGGCCGATGCCGAGCCCGCCGGGGGCGCGGTCCAGGTTCCGATCGCCCTGGACGAACAGCTCGAAGATCCGCGGCAGGAGCGCCGGCGAGATGCCGATGCCGTCGTCCGTCACGGAGAGCCGGACCTCGCGCTCCTCGGCCGCGGCGCGCAGCACGATGTGGCCGCCCGGATCCGTGTACTTGGCCGCGTTGGTGAGCAGGTTCGCCACCACCTGCGCGAGCCGGTGGGCGTCGCCGTCGAGCACGAGCCCCTCCGCGGCGTCCACGTGGAGGGCGTGGCGGCGCTCCTCGAGCAGCGGGCTGGCCTGCTCCACGGCGTTGGAGATGACGTCGGCGAGCGCCACCGGCCGGCGCTCGAGGCGGACCTTGCCGCGGATCACGCGCGAGACGTCGAGGAGGTCGTCCACCAGGCGGACGAGGTGGGCCACCTGCCGCTCGATCACGATCCGCTCGCGCCGGAGCGCGGCGGGGGCGTGGGCCTTCATGAGCTCGAGCGCGGTCACGATGGGCGAGAGCGGGTTGCGCAGCTCGTGCGACAGCATGGCGATGAACTCGTCCTTCGCGCGGCTCGCGCCCTCGGCGCTCGCGAGGACATCGGCGAGCCGCCGGCGCTCGGCCTCGAGCTCGCTCCGCTTGCGCGCGTGGCAGAGGGCGAGGCCCGCGTGCACCGCGAGATCCGCGAGCGTCTCCCGCTCGTCGGCCTCGAACGGCCGGCGGCCGGCGCGGCGCGACGCGGTGAGCGCGCCCTCGACGCGCCCTTCGACGCGGAGCGGCACCGCGAGGACGGCGCGCCCGTGCCCGTCCGGGCCGGCCGCGGGCTGCCCCGTGCGGACGGCCTCGGCCGCGGCCTCCGCCTCCGCTTCCGCCTTTGCGGTGGACGGCTCCTCCTGCCGCGCGCCGCGCGCGGCGGGGTGGGCGGCCACCGGCGCGAGCACCCCGCCGGCGCTCAGGCCCCACATCGTGAACCGCGCGCCCAGGGTCACGGCCCCGCGCTGCGCCACGGCCCGCCGCACCTCGGCGACGTCGCCCTGCGCCTCGGAGAAGGCCCGCGCAGCGTCGGCGAGCTGCGCGTGCCGGCGGGCGGCGCGGCGCTCCTGGGCCGCGAGGCGCTGGTAGGCGAGCGAGACCGCGACGCGATCGGCCAGGCCCTCGAGGAGCAGGCGATCGTCGGCGGAGTAGGGCGAGTGCGCCCGGTGGCGGAGCACCGCCAGGACGCCGAACGGCGCGCCCGCGACGCGGAGGGGCGCCGCCAGCAGCGCGTGCACCGGGTGCGCGCGGAGCCAGGG
>JAEYZK010000447.1 GCA_023428085.1 Pseudomonadota bacterium | reverse complement strand
GTCAGGTGAGCGCACTCAGCTCGTCTCGGTCGTCTTCCCTGCCTTGTGGGTCGCCGCCCTGATCGTCGCTGGTCTGGGTCTGCTGAGAGGCGGTGGAGTCGACGCTCCGCTCGGCATCGTCCTGCTGGTGCTGTCGCTTCTCGGCGCCCTCGTCGCATGGCGCTGGGCCACCCCGTTGCGTCGCGTGGTCGCGACGCGGACGGGGCTCATCGTCTCGGGGTTGCGAACGAGGTGCTTCATCCCCTACGCGACGGTCACCTCGGCCCGCGAGAGCCAGCTCAGCCGCAACCGAACGATCACGGTGACGCTCCGGGAGCCCGTGGCCGGGCTCCGGCCTTCGCGTTCATCCCCCCGCATCGGCCACTCCTCCAACTCGGGGACGAGCACCCGGTCGCGATGGACCTCAACCGCCGGCTCGCGAGTGCCCGGGATGACGCACCGGATCCCCGCCCTGGCACGCCCGCGGAGCGGCGCTCGCCGCCGTGAGCCGACGTGAGCCCGATCTCTTCGTCCTGCGACCTGCGGAAGGTCGGCCGCTGCCCATCGTCGCGAGCCTTCCCCACAGCGGCGTCCACGTGCCAGCTGCGATCGCCGACCGGTTCACGCCCGCGCACCGCGCGTGGCTTCGCAATACCGACTGGCATCTGCCCGAGGAGGTCTACACGTTCTTGCCGCAGCTCGGGGTGACCACGATCGCGGCCACGCACAGCCGGTACGTGGTCGATCTCAACCGCGATCCTGCCGGCCTGCTGTACGGAGACTTTCATCGAGCGCTCATCGCCAGGACCACGGCCCTCGGCGAGCCCATCTACCTGGAGCCCGATGCCCCGCGGGATCACCGGGCCGTGGTGGCCACCTACCATGCCCCGTACCACGCGGCCGTGCGACGGACGCTGGACGCGACCGTCGCCACCTTCGGGAGAGCGCTGCTCCTCGATCTCCACAGCTTCATGGGCCCCACGGAGCACGAGGTCTGCATCGGAGACTGCCGCGGGAGCTCGTGCGTACCCTCGACCGCGGACCACTTCTTGCGGGCGCTGCAGCGGCAGGGCTTCGACGTGTCTCGGAACGAGCCCTTCCCGGGCGGCTTCATCACTCGCCACTACGGCCGCCCGCCGCGGTGCGAAGCCCTGCAGCTCGAGCTGCGGTACCCGACCTACCTCGACTGCGCGCACATCGACGAGCCTGGCCGGCCGGACCTGGATCCGGAGCGGATCGCCGCGGCGCAGGGCCGGCTCCGGCCAGCGCTGGAGGAGGCGTTCGCAGCGTACGCGGCGTCTGAACCCGGTCTTGTTCCCTAGAGGCGGCGCTCGCGCGGGCGCTCGCACCCCCCGGATTGGATCCAATGTCAGACCGCCATGCGATCAATGGCTCGTGACCACCGCCGACACATCGAGCCCGACCCGCGAACCGGCGTGGTGCGCCCGCTACGCGCCGCCGCCGAAGGTCGAGTTCCCGCGGCTCGACGCGTTCGAGCTCGTGCCCGTCTTCCGGGGCGGCGAGAAGGAGGCCGACGACACCGAGCTGGGGCTCGTGATGGCGGCGCGCGTCCAGGCGGCGACGGAGCTCGCGATCGCCGAGGGGCTCGCGGCGCTGCGGGTTGGGAACCGGCTCCCGGAGCTGGGGTATCACCTCGGCGACTACGCGCGCGAGGTCCTCGACATCGCGCCGCGCACGGCGCTCAACCTCGTGCACCTGGCGCGGGAGCTCCGGACCCGGCCGCTGCTGCGAGCGGCGCTCCGGGGCGGCTCCGTCACGATGCGGGCGGCGCAGACGATCTTGCCCGTCGCCCGGGGCGAGGACGAGGCCCGCTGGGTCGAGCGGGCCAAGGTCGAGACGGTCCGCGCGCTCGAGGCGGCGGTGAAGGCCGCGCGGCGAGACGCGGGAGAGGAAGAGTGGGGGCGGTTCACGATCGGCTGCACGCCGGAGGACCGCACGGTCATCGACGATGCCCTGGAGCGCGCGGGGCAGGAGCTCCCTGGCTCCAAGACGTTCGAGCGGCTGGAGGCGATGGCGCAGGAGCTCCTGGGCTCGTTCCCTGCGGACCTGGACGATGCTCGTGCCGAGCGTACGACCACCCGCGAGGTCTTCCGCAGCCGCGACGAGCGGGAGGCGCACCTCGCGACGCGCAAGGCAGAGCTGGAAGAGGAGACGGACCGCTGGGCGATGCTCACGGACCTTCCGCCGTGGGTCGCCCCGGAGGGCGGGTTCGACGAGCTCTCCTCGGCGGCCGAGATCGACGCCGCGATCCGGGCGCTGGCGCGCCACCGCCAGGGCTGGGAGGAGTGCGTCGGCTGGACGGCCGAGATGATCCGGCGGAGCGGGATGCACCTCATCCTCGGGTTCGCGTCCTTCCGCCACTATGTGGAGGAGCGACTCGGGATGCCTGGCCGCGCCGTCGAGCAGCGGGCGGCGCTCGAGGAGCGGATCTGGGGGAGCCCCGCCCTCCGCGCGGCCCGCGCGTCGGGGCTCTCGTACGAGCGGCTGCGGGCGCTCGCGCACCTCCCCGAGGCGGAGATCCGCGCCTGGACCCCGCGGGCGCGCCTCATGACCGTCATCGCGCTGCGCCGGGAGCTGGAGGCGGCCGAGGCGCGGCAGACAAGATGGAAGGGCTGGCTCACTGCGCGAGTGCGCGGATTAGCCTCGGAGTCGCGAGACCACGCGGCCAGAGCCGCAAGCGAGGGAGCCTGCCATGCAGAAGGTTACCACTCACGTCGGATTGGACGTCCACGCCGAGCGCATCGTCCTCGCGTCCCTGGTGGGCCAGCAGAGAGAGCCCACGGTCTGGGACATCCCCAACGAAGAGAGGGCCGTAC
>JAEYZK010000443.1 GCA_023428085.1 Pseudomonadota bacterium | reverse complement strand
TGAGCAGCGTCTCGCAGGCCACGCGGCCCTTGCGATCCTGCGCCAGGACCGCGTCGAGGACCGCGTCCGAGATCTGGTCCGCCATCTTGTCCGGGTGACCCTCGGTGACGGACTCGGAGGTGAAGAGATGAGCGTTCATGGGCTTGGGGCTCCTCGCGGGGAGTGCGAACCTAAGCGGCCGGCGCGGACGGTGTCAACGTCGCGAACGGGCGGCGGAGGTCCCACCCCCGCGACCGCCCGGCTACCCGAGCTGCGCGCCCGGGAGGCCGGCCGCCTCGAACAGCTCCGGGTGCCGGCGGTGCATCTCGCACCGGACCTCGCGCTCGATGTCGTCGGCCATGGTGAGGCGGAGGAGCCGCTCCACCAGCGCGCGCGCCTCGGCGAGGCTCGCCCCGCGGATCACCTGCTTCACGCTCGGGATCGACGGACCGTTCATCGAGAGCTCGTTCACGCCCAGGCCGATGAGCACCAGGGCGTGGAGCGGATCGCCGGCCATCTCGCCGCAGACCGACACCGTGATGCCGGCCGCCCGGGCCGCCGCGCACACGCCCTCGATCATCCGGAGCACGGAGAGGTGGAGCGGCTTGTAGAGGTAGGCGACGTCCTTGTTCTGCCGGTCGATGCCGATCGTGTACTGGATGAGATCGTTCGTCCCGATGGAGAAGAAGTCGCACTCCTGGGCGAGCCGGTCGGCGATCATCGCCGCGCTCGGGAGCTCGACCATGATCCCCACCGGCACCCGGCGCGTGGGGATGGTCTCGCGGGTGAGCTCCGCCTGCGCGTCGTCGAGCGCCTTGCGCGCCGCGCGGAGCTCGGCGACGCCGGAGATCATCGGGAACATGATCTTGAGGTTCCCGTGGACCGACGCCCGCAGGAGCGCCCGGAGCTGGGTGCGGAGCATCTCCGGGTGGCGGAGGCAGTAGCGGATCGCCCGCATGCCCAGCGCCGGGTTGTCGGCGTGGAGCCGCATGCCCGGCGGCAGCTTGTCGCCGCCGAGGTCGAAGGTGCGGATCGTCACCGGACGCCGGCCGACCGCCTCGAGGATGCGGCGGTAGTTCTGGTAGTGCTCCTCCTCGCTCGGGAGGTCGGAGCGGCCGAGGAAGAGGTACTCGGTCCGGTAGAGGCCCACCGCCTCGCCGCCGTGGGCGAGCAGGCTCGGGACCTCCTCCGCGAACTCGATGTTGCCGCCGAGCCGGACGTGGACCTCGTCGCGCGTGACGGCCGGGAGATCGCGCGTGCGGAGGAGCTCCTGCTCCTCGCGGAGCAACCGCTCGCGCGCCGCCGCGTAGTCCGCCTGCTCGGCCGGCGTCGGGTGGACGATCACCACGCCGCGCGTGCCGTCCACGATGACCCAGTCGCCGCGCCCGGCCACCGCGGTGATGCGGCTCACGCCCACCACCGCCGGGATCTCGAGCGCCCGGGCGACGATGGCCGTGTGCGAGGTGCGGGCCCCGACCTCGGTGACGAACGCGCCGACCTTGGCGCCGTGGAGGAGCACGGCCGTGTCCGCGGGCGAGAGGTCGTGGGCGACGATGATCGCCCCCTCGGGCGGCCTCCCCTCGACGTCGGGCGCGAGGCCCAGCAGGTTCTTGATGAGGCGCTCGCCGACGAAGTCCACGTCGGCGCGCCGCTCCTTGAAGTACTCGTCCGCGTCCTGGTGGAAGAGGCTCTTGATCCGGCGCGCGGCGCGCTTGACCGCCCACTCCGGGTTGACGCGCTCCTCGGCCACGAGCCGCCGCACCTCGCCCACGAGCATCTCGTCGTGGAGCATCATCCGGTGCATGTCGATGATCGCGGTGTGCTCGCCGGCGCCGCTGCCGCCGTTCGCCTCGACCTTCTTGCGCACCTCGTCGAGCTGCGCGTCCGACGCCTCCAGGGCCGCGCGGAACCGGGCCAGCTCCTCCTCGACCTCGGACAGCGCGAGCCGCCGCTTGGGCGTCTGCACCCGCCGCCGCTCCATGGTCCAGACCTGCCCGATGGCGATCCCGGGGGACGCCGCGAGGCCGACCAGGGTGAGGGCGGGGGGTTGGCTCATGTCTCTCCGAAGCCAGACTCGATGAGCTTCGCGAGCGCGCCCAGCGCGAGCTCGCAGTCGTCGCCCTCGACCGAGACTCTGATCTCCGAGCCCTTGGCCGCGGCCAGGGTGAGCACGCCCATGATGCTCTTCCCGTTGACCTCCATGCCATCCTTCTCGACGAGCACCTCCGAGCGGAACCGGTTGGCGGTCTGGACGAGCTGCGCGGCGGCCCGCGCGTGCAGCCCGAGCGTGTTGACGATGACGAAGGTGCGGACCTGGCGGGTCATCGGCTAGCGGCTCCCTGGCAGGTAGTCGAAGAGGAAGCCCGCGCCGACGCCGACGGCGACGGCGAGGTAGAGCGAGGGGAACAGGCGGGCCCCCCGGGCGAGGGCGAAGTATCCGACGAGCGCCACGACGGCGACGAGGAGCCCGGCGAGGCCGGGGACCGCGCCGACGCCCGGGCCGATCAGCGTCCCCGCCCGGAGGATGAGCATCCCCGCCGCCACGCCCGCGAGCATCGCGCCCCCGGTGCGGAGCCGGTCGGCGACGACGGGCAGCGCCATCCGCGCGAGCAGGGGGACGAGGGCGTCGCCGCGGTTGTACCCGGCGCGGAACAGCGCGACGCGGAGCGTGAGGTGGATGAGGTTGTAGAGCGCGATCACCGCGAGGACGGCCGGCACGCCGAGGCAGAGCGCCCCGACCGCGCCGAGCGCCCCGAAGAACGGGCGGAGCGCCGTCCAGAAGAAGCCGTCGCCGATGGCGGCGAGCGGCCCCTGCAGCGTCTGCTTGTAGTTCTGCGGCGACTCGGACGGCTCCACCCCCGCGGCCACGCGCTCCTCGTGGTAGATCGCGCCGCCGAGGATCGCCGCCGCCATGTACGGGTGGCAGTTGAAGAAGCCGAGGTGCCGCCGGAGCGCGTCCTCGAGCCGCTCGCGGTCGGGGTAGAGCGCCCGCAGCGCCGGGGCGATGGCGTACGCGAACCCGAGGTTCTGCATCCCGCGCCGGTTCCAGGTCGCCTGGAGGAAGAGGCTGCGGAAGAACACGCGCGCGAGCGTGAGCGCCGAGAGCGGGGCCGGGGCGGCGAGGGCCTTCGGGGTCGCGCTCACATCGCCCTCCCGGTGAGGAGCACGAACAGGCCGACCGCGGCGGTCGCGGCGGCCGCGCCGAAGAACGAGAGCGGCGCGGCCTTCGCCCGGAGCGCCTTCGCGCCCGCGGCGCACGCGAACGCGCCCAGCGCGAAGAAGCCCACGCGCAGCGGGAACCCCAGGCCCGGCGCCGCGCGCAGCGCCGCGGGGATGACGGAGCTCGCGAGCGCGGCGGTGAGCGGCGCGAGGAGCGCCGAGAGGCCGAAAGAGACGCCGAGGCCGAGGAGGTTGAAGTGCGCGGCGCGGCGGAGGTGATGCACCGACAGCGCGGCCTCGGCCCGCGAGGCGATGCGCGCGTTCCACGCCTCCGCGCCCCGCTCGCCCACCCGACCCAGGAGCGCGGCGGGCACCGCGAGGAGCACGGCGAAGGCGGCGATCTCGGGGGTGACCGGGGTGCCGAGCGCCCGGGCGGCGAACGTCGCCGAGCCCACGACGGCGGTCGTCCCGAGCGCCTCGTGCGCAGGCACCGCGGCCCCGAGGTTGACCGCCCCCAGCCAGAGCAGCTCGAGCACGGGGGCGAGCAGGACCCCGCCGGCGGTGTCGCCCAGGGCCCATCCGGTCACGGGGGCCAGGACGATGGGCCGCGAGAGCATCGCCTGCAGGAACCCCTTGCGCTCGACGGCGGCCAGCCCCGCTACGAGCCCTAGGATCAGGTAGCCCAAGCCAGGTCAGTGTAACCTAACGGGCCGCGGCGTACCGGCGTTCGATCTCGGCCAGCCCGGTGGGGGTCTCGGCGGGGATGGCGCGCGCCTCGACCGCGAACCCCGCGCCGGCGAGCAGCCGGAGGGCCTCGATCTCGGGATCGGCGAGGAACACCGAGGGCGTCACCGGCTGGCGCCCGGGCGCGAAGTGCACGTTCCCCACGTTGACGTTGGGCGCGAGCTTCGAGGTGAGCCCCGCGGCGCGCGCCCGGGCGAGGTCCGAGACGTCCCGCACCAGCACCAGCGCCCGGGTCGCGTCCCTGGCGAGCGTCGCCCAGTCCACGTCCTTCACCGGCCGGACCTCGATGGGCAGCTCCGGCGGGACGCAGAGGGTCATGGCCGCGAGCGCGAGCGGGTTCCCCGCCGCCACGTCGTCGGCCACGACGACCTTCTCGATGCGCAGGCGCGGCACCCAGGCCTCGAGGATCTGGCCGTGCAGGAGGCGGTTGTCGACGCGGACGAGGACGATCACGGGGAGGAGACGGTCGCGCGGGACCCGGGATTCAAGGCCCGCGGCTCAGCTCCGATTGCTCCGGGCGCGGGTGCGCAGGAGCTCGGAGGCGAGGGTGATGTTCTTCTGGCCGTGGCTCGTGACCTGCTCCGCGAGGGGACGCAGGCCGAGGTTGTCCGCCCGGCCGGTGGCGAGCTTCAGGAGCATCGGCAGGTTCACGCCCGTGACGACCTCGATCTTCTCGTCGAGGAAGGTGAGGGCGAGGTTCGCGGGGGTGCCCCCGAACATGTCGGTGAGGATGAGGACGCCCTGCCCGGCGTCCACGCGCTGGATGGCGTCGCCGAGGCGCTTGCGGGCCTCCTCCATCGACGCGCCGGCCGTGATGGAGACGCCCTCGCACCGCTCGAGGGGGCCCACGATGAGCGCTGCGGTCCGGACCAGCTCCTCCGCGAGCTGCCCGTGAGTGGCGACGACCATTCCGACCATGGTGGCCCGTTCCGTCCTGCCCTCCGGGTCCGTTCGGCGCGACCGGGCCCCGGAAGCCGGCCGGCGGGCGTACCATAGCCCCGAGGAAACCGGCAAGCCACCCTCCCGCGCGCGCCGGCGCGCAGGTCGCGCAGCCCGCGGCTACTCCTTGTCCACGTCGCGGTGCCAGAGCCTGACCGGCTGCCCGCCGGAGGACAGCCTGTCGGCGAGGGCGGCGGCCAGGGCCACGGAGCGGTGCTTCCCGCCGGTGCAGCCGATGGCGATCGTGAGGTAGCTCTTCCCTTCGTTGCGGTACCGGGGGATGAGGAACTGCAGCAGGTCCGAGAGGCGCTCCAGGAACGCGCGCGCGTCCGGCTGCGAGAGGACGAACTCCGACACGCGCGGGTCGGTGCCCGGGAACGGCTTGAGCTCCGGGATGAAGTAGGGGTTCGGCAGGAAGCGGACGTCGAGCACCAGGTCCGCGTGCGTCGGGACCCCGAACCGGAAGCCGAACGAGACCACCGTCAGCCCGAGCTTCGTCTCGCCCGCGACCGCGCGGCGGGTGACGAGGCGCTTCAGCTCGTGGACGTTGAGGGTGGTGGTGTCGATGACCTCGTCGGCGAGGGCCTTCAGGTCGGCGAGCGCGCGGCGCTCGGCGGCGATGCCGTCGGCGACCGTCCCCTCGCCCGCCATCGGGTGCCGCCGGCGGGTCTCCGAGTAGCGCCGGATGAGGACCTCGTCCGCGCAGTCCACGAAGAGCACCTCGACCTCGGCGCCCTTGTCGCGGAGCTCCTGGATGACGCGCGGCGCCTCCGAGAGGAACCGGCCCTCGCGCGCATCCACGCCGAGCGCGATGCGCGAGACCTCGCCGGCGGTGTGGCCGGACAGCTCGAGCAGCTTCTCGACGATGATGATGGGGAGGTTGTCGACGCAGTAGTAGCCGACGTCCTCGAGCGCGCGCAGCACCGTGGACTTCCCGGCGCCGGACAGGCCGGTGAGGATGAGCATCTGGATGCCCTGCCGACGCTCGCTGCGTTCGTCCTGCTCGCTCATTCGACGTCCAGCTCCCCGATGCGGCGGCCGGGCGCCACCGCGATGGCGCGGTTCAGCTTGTCCTGGAACTCGCGGGCCGAGTGGTGGCCCTGGAGCTTGAGGAGGTGGTTGCGCGCCGCCACCTCCACGATCGTGGTCATGTTGCGGCCCGGGCGGACCGGGACGATGAGCATCGGGATCTCCACGTCGAGGATCCGGAACTTCCGGTCCTCGACCCCGAGCCGATCGTACTCGACGCTCGGGTCCCACTCCACGAGCTCGAGCACGATCTCGATCTTCTTCCGGTCGCGGATGGAGGCGACGCCGAAGAGGTCCTTGATGTTGATGATCCCGAGGCCCCGGATCTCCATGTGGTGCTTGATGATCTCGGAGCCCGCGCCGACCACGGAGTCGGCCGTGCGCCGCCGGACGTCCACGATGTCGTCGGCGACCAGCCGGTGGCCGCGCATCACGAGGTCGAGGGCGATCTCGCTCTTGCCGATGCCCGACTTCCCGAGCAGCAGGATGCCGACGCCGAAGACGTCGAGCAGCACGCCGTGCATCGAGGTCTGCGCGGTGAGGACGTCCTCGAGGCAGGTCTGCACCGCCTCGATGAAGGTCGAGGAGAGGTGCGTCGTCCGGAGCAGCGGCACGCCCGCTCCGTCGGCGGCCGCGAGGAGCGCCGGCGGGACCTCGAGGCCCTTCGTCACCACGAGGCACGCGACGTCCTGGGCGAAGAAGTCGTGGATGACCGCGGCCGCGCGGTCGGGCGGGAGGGTGGCGAGGTAGCTCATCTCCGTGTTCCCGAACACCTGCACGCGCTCCTTGTGCAGGTACTCGGTGAACCCCGCGAGCACGAGCCCCGGCTTCTGGATCCGCGAGGCGCTGATGCGCCGGGACAGCCCTTGCTTGCCCGCCAGCAAGGTCAGCCGGAGATCGAACTTCTTGTCGTCGAGGAGGGCCCCGACGCGGATCGCGTCCATTCGGGATCCGAGTGTAACCCGCCCAAACGCACGCCCGCCACCTCGCGCCACGGCCTGCGCCCGCGCCGCGCCGCGCGCGCGCGCGTGAACGACCCGCGCCCGGGCCCGGCCGTCCCCCGCGCACGCGCGCGGACCCCTCCCCATCACAAAACGTGAAATGGCCGGCGACACGGGCGCCCGCGTCGCCCGCCTGCGCCGCGGCGTGCCGGGCGGCGCGCCCCGGGCGCCGTCTCCCCCGACGGGTCGGTCGCCGCGACGGAGGGCCCCGGCGCTCGCATTGACGCTATGCTGCCGGGGTCACTACATTCCCGCGCCGATGCCGCTCCAGATCCTGTACCACGGCAACTGCTTCGACGGCTGCGCCTCGGCGGCCCTGTTCGGCCGCTTCGCGCGCGAGCGGCTGGGCGCCGGCGAGGGCGCGATCCGCTACCGCCCGCTCCAGCACCAGCAGGGAGACCCCTTCCCCGCCGACGCGTTCGACGGCGAGCTGGTCGCGTGCGTGGACTTCCGCTTCTCGCCCCGGCTTCACTGGTGGTTCGACCACCACGCCAGCGCATTCCCCACCCCGGCCGACCGCGCCGCCTTCGAGGCGGACCGCTCCGGCCAGAAGTTCTGGGACCCGACCGCGCCGAGCAACACCGGCTTCATGGCCCGCGTGCTCGCCGAGCGGTTCGACTGGCGGGCGCCCGACCTCGCCGACCTCCTCCGCTGGGCCGACGTGATCGACGCGGCGCGGTTCGACTCCCCGCGGACGGCCGTCGAGCTCGCGGAGCCCGCCCTGCGGATCATGACGCTCCTCGAGGCGACGAAGGACCCCGCGCTGCCGACCCGGATCATCGAGGCGATGCAGCGGCGGACGCTCGCGGCCATCGCCGCCGAGCCGTGGGTGACCGAGCCGCTCGCGCCCATCCTCGAGGAGCACCGCGGCGCGATCGAGGTGGTGCGGGCGCACGCGCGCCTCGTGGACGGCGTCGTCGAGATCGACCTCGCCGATACCGCCGTCGGGGCGGCGAACAAGTTCATCGCCTACGATCTTTTCCCGGACGCGACGTACACTGTCGTCGTGTCGCGCGATCCGAAGCGCACGAAGGTCTCCGTCGGCTCCAACCCCTGGGCGCGCCACCGCCGCGTGCACGACATCAACACGATCTGCGAGCGCTACGGCGGCGGCGGCCACCCCGTCGTCGGCGCCGTCACGCTCCCCGCCGGGGCGATCGCCGAGGCCCGGCGGATCGCCGCCGAGATCGTCCGCACCCTGCGCGGAGGCCCGGCATGACGCCCGGCCAGTACATCCTCGTCGTGGACGACGACGACGACTTCCGCGAGGCGCTCTCGGAGGTCCTCACCGACGCCGGGTATCCGGTGCAGATGGCCAACAACGGCGAGGTCGCGCTCGCCAAGGTGGCCGAGGAGGCCCCCGGCATCGTCCTCCTCGACCTCAAGATGCCCGTGCTCGACGGCTGGGGCGTGATGGAGCGGATGCGCGGCGACGCGAAGAGCGCCGCCGTCCCGATCCTGATCCTCTCCGCCTACGGCTTCGAGTGGGAGGCCGAGCTCCTCGGCGCCCAGGGCTACATCCCGAAGTCGGTCGGGATGGACGAGATCCTCGAGCGCGTGCGGAAGGCCGCGGGGCCGCCGCCGCTCAGGCACTGAGCTCCGCTCACTCTTCGACAAGCTCAGGACGAGCGGGTGTTCGCAAGTGGCCCGCTCACGCCATAACCGCGGGAGCGCCGCAGCCCGGCCCGGGCGGAGCGGTACACCGAGGGCGCGCAGCCTCGCTCCACGTGATCCGCGCGCGGAGCGGACCCAGCGCAGCGGGCGCGCGATGTCCGAAGCCGGCCACCTGCGAGCGAAGCGAGCAGACGTGGCCGGCAAGTTTCGCGCGCCTCGCCCAGACGCGCTGCGCACTTTTCGCGCGCGTACCGCGACCCCCGCCGCGCGCCCGAGGTAGCGAAGCCCGGGCGGCCGGGCGGAGGCGCGGAGGCGGCGTACGGCCATGCTCCGTTCGCCCTTCGACTCCGGGCCCGCGGGCGGGCCCTACGCTCAGGACGAACGGACTGTTATCGCCCCTGGCACGGGCACGGGCACGG
>JAEYZK010000438.1 GCA_023428085.1 Pseudomonadota bacterium | reverse complement strand
GGGCGGGGCGGCACGCCCCGTTCAATTGAAGCTGGCGGAGAAGACGAGCCCGCCGCCCCAGGTGCGCCAGGTGGGGCCGCCCCCGGGCCACTTGTTGCCGGAGAGGTGCACCACGCCCGCGACCCCGAGCCCCCAGCGCGGCGAGACGAGCCACTCCTTGCCCACCGCGCCGCGGAAGCCGATGCCCCACCGGCTCTCCTCCGAGTAGTCGGAGTAGTCGTCGGACAGGCTGAGCCGGGTGAACGAGGGCGTCGCCGAGAAGTACACGTTGGCGGGCATCAGGTACCACGTGAGGCGCGGGCCGACGCCGTAGGTGGCGAAGGTGGCGTCCTCGATCGTGTAGCGCGTGCCGTCCCAGTCCTGCGCCTCCGGCTCGTTCACGGCCACGCCCCAGACCTCGGCGCCGAGGACGAGGTTCGGGACGATCGCGCCGCCGGCGGCCAGCGAGAAGGTGGCGCCGCCGCCGCTGAGCTCGGCGGTCATGCCGTCCTCCCGCGCGCCCGTGTACGACCCGGCCGCGCCGAGGTCCCCGTGGAAGTGGAAGCCGAGGTGATCCTGTGGCTGGACGCCGGCGCAGCCGATCGCGAGCACGGCCGCCGCAGCGATGGACGAGATCCGCATGGTGACTCTCCCCGGTGGGCGCGGGCGCCCCTGCGCCCCTGCGCGCTCCCGCGGCGATGCTACCAGATCACCCGTGACCTGCGCTCCCGGAGGACGCCACCCACACCGGCACCCGGGCCGCCTCGAGCACCCGCTGCACCGCCGGGGGCACCGGCAGATCCGTGAAGAAGCGATCGACGTCCGCCAGGTGCCCGAGGCGCACGAGCGCCCGCCGCGTGAACTTCGAGTGATCGGCGGCGAGCCACACCTCCCGCGCCTGCTCCATGATCGCCTGGGCCACCTTCACCTCGCGGTAGTCGTAGTCGAGGAGCGTGCCGTCCGGCTCGATGCTCGAGACGCCGATCACCGCCACGTCCACCTTGAACTGCCGCATGAAGTCGATCGTGGCCTCTCCCACGACGCCGCGATCGCGGGTGCGGACGAGCCCGCCCGCGATGAGCACCTCGGCGTGCTCGTTGCCGGCGAGGATGGCGGCGACGTTGAGGTTGTTCGTGACGACGCGGATCCCGCGGTGGCGCGCGAGGGCCCGGGCCACCTCCTCGGTGGTGGTGCCGATGTTGAGGATGAGCGAGCGCCCGGGCTCGACGTGCTGCGCGACCCCGCGGGCGATGAGCCGCTTCGCCTCCACGTTCATCACCTGCCGCTGCTCGTAGTCGATGTTCTCGACGGTGGACGGCAGCCCCACGCCCCCGTGGTACCGGGCCACGTGCTCGGCGCGCTCGAGCGCGCGGAGGTCGCGCCGGATCGTCTGCGTCGTCACGCGCAGGTGCTTCGCCAGGTCCGCCACGGAGACGTCGCCGTTTCTGCGAACGAATTCCACGAGTTGCCGCTGCCGAGGGGTCATGATATAAATGAACCTAAATGAACTGAAACGAACAGGACCGCCCGGCGATTGTAGCGCGCCGCCGGGACGTCCGCCGGTTCCCGCCCGAGCCGCCCCGATGCCTCCACCGCTCCGCCAGTCCGTCCTCGACCGCCTCGCCCGGGATCCCTTCGACGTGCTGGTGGTCGGGGGCGGGATCAACGGCGCGGTCTCGGCGGCCGCGCTCGCGACGCGTGGCGCGCGCGTGGCCCTCCTCGAGCGCCGGGACTTCGCCTCCGCCACGTCGCAGGAGTCCTCGAACCTGATCTGGGGCGGCATCAAGTACCTCGAGTCGTACGAGCTCGGGCTCGTCCGCAAGCTCTGCCGGGCCCGGAACCAGCTCCTCCGCGCGTACCCGTCGTCGGTGAAGGAGGTCCGGTTCTACACGGCGCACGCGCGCGGCTTCCGCCACGGCCGCGGTACGCTGGCGCTCGGCGCGTGGCTCTACTGGGCGCTCGGCGGGTTCTTCACCCGCAGGCCGCGCCTCCTCTCGCGCGCGCGGATCGCGCGGGAGGAGCCGACCGTCGCGCTCGACGGCGTGGACGGCGGGTTCGAGTACTCGGACGCGTACCTGCCGGACGGCGACGCGCGGTTCGTGTGGGGGTTCGTCCGCGCGGCGCTCGACCAGGGCTGCGCGGCGGCGAACTACGTCGAGGTCCTCGGCGCCCGCCGCGAGGGCGAGGCGTGGGTCGCGCAGGCGCGCGACCGCGCGGGCGGGCGGACGCTCGCGGTCCGCGCCCGCGTGCTCGTGAACGCCTGCGGCCCGTACGCCGACGGCCTCAACGCCCGCACCGGGATCCGGACCGCGCACCACCACGTGCTCTCGAAGGGCATCCACCTCCTCGTCCCGCGCCTCGCGCCAGGGCCGCGGGTGCTCACGTTCTTCGCCGACGACGGCCGGCTGTTCTTCGCGGTCCCCCTCGGGAGCACCACCTGCATCGGCACCACCGACACGCCCGTCCCCGCGCCCGACGTCGCGGTGACGCCCGAGGACCGGCGGTTCGTGCTCGACAACATCAACAAGCGGCTCCGCCTCCCGCGCCCGCTCGGCGAGGAGGACGTGATCGCCGAGCGCTGCGGCGTGCGCCCGCTCGCGGTCGAGCGCGCCGGCGGGATCGCGCGCGACTGGATGCAGCTCTCGCGGCGGCACGCGATCGACGTCGATCCGGCCGCGCGCCACGTCACCGTCTTCGGCGGGAAGCTCACCGACTGCCTCAACGTCGGCGAGAAGATCTGCGCCGAGGCCGCCCGCCTCGGCGTCCTCCTCCCCGATCCCGCGCGCCGCTGGTTCGGCGAGCCGCCGGCCGCGCTCCGGGAGGAGGTCCTCCGCCAGGCCGAGCGGCTCGACGTCGCCGCGCCGGACGCGCTCGCCGCGCGGCTCTGGCGCCGCCACGGGCTGCACGCGCTCTCGCTCCTCGAGGCCATCCGCCGCGACCCGCGCGCCGCGGCGCCGGCGCTGCCCGGGACCGACCTCCTGCGCTGCGAGGTCGAGCTCATGGCCGAGCGCGAGATGGTGGTGGAGCTCGAGGACTTCCTCCGCCGGCGGACCAGCATCGCCCAGTCGATCCCGCGCGCCGCGCTCGCGCGCGCGCCGGAGCTCCGCGAGCTCGCGCGCGCGCTGTTCGGCGCCGAGGCGGACGAGCGGCTGGCCGCCTTCCAGGCCGCTCCTGCGGCCGTGGCGCGGTGATCCTCCCGCCCCGAACCGAGCACAAACGAAAGGGAGCGAACATGCCCCGGCGTTGCCGTTATGGACGCTGCGTCGGACTGCCACGCAGGCGCGAAGGCCTGCAAGGGAGCGAGCATGACGCATCACCCGAAGTTCGGGCTCGGGGCGGCGATCCTCGTCGCGCTGAGCACGGTGGGCCGCGCCGACGAGGCCGCGGCGAGGCGCTGGATCGACAAGGAGTTCACCCCCTCCACCCTCACCAAGGAGCAGCAGCTGAAGGAGCTGCAATGGTTCATCAACGCGGCCAGGCCCTACCGCGGGATGGAGATCAACGTGCTGTCGGAGACCATCCCGACGCACGAGTACGAGGCCAAGACGCTGACCAGGGCGTTCCAGGAGATCACCGGCATCAAGGTGAACCACCAGCTCCTGGGCGAGGGCGAGGTGGTGCAGGCGGTCCAGACGCAGATGCAGACGAACCGCAACCTGTACGACGCCTACGTCAACGACTCGGACCTCATCGGCACGCACTCCCGGCTGCAGTCGGCGGTGAACCTCACCGACTGGATGAGCGGCGAGGGCAAGGCGGTCACGCTCCCGACCCTCGACGTGAACGACTTCATCGGCAAGTCGTTCACCACCGGCCCCGACGGCAAGCTGTGGCAGCTCCCGGACCAGCAGTTCGCGAACGTGTACTGGTTCCGCTACGACTGGTTCAAGCGGCCCGACCTGCGCCAGCGGTTCAAGGCCAAGTACGGCTACGACCTGGGCGTGCCGGTGAACTGGTCCGCCTACGAGGACATCGCCGAGTTCTTCACCAACGACGTGAAGAACATCGACGGGGTCCGCGTGTACGGGCACCTCGACTACGGCAAGCGCGCGCCCGACCTCGGCTGGCGCATGACCGACGCCTGGCTCTCGATCGCCGGCGCGGGATCGAAGGGCCTCCCCAACGGCCGGCCCATCGACGAGTGGGGGGTCCGCATGGAGCCCAACTCCTGCAACCCCTCGGGCGCCTCCGTCTCCCGCGGCGGCGAGACCAACGGCCCGGCCGCGGTCTACGCGATCCGCAAGTGGGACGAGTGGCTCCGGAAGTACGCGCCGCCGGGCGCGGCCGACTACGACTTCTACCAGTCGCTCCCGGCGCTCGCGCAGGGGAACGTGGCGCAGCAGGTGTTCTGGTACACGGCCTTCACCGCGAACATGGTCGCCCCGCGGTCGGAGGGGAACAACACCGTGGACGACAAGGGGACGCCGCTCTGGCGCATGGCCCCGACGCCGCACGGCCCGTACTGGCAGGAGGGGATGAAGGTCGGCTACCAGGACGCGGGCTCGTGGACGCTCTTCAAGTCCACCCCGGTCGATCGGCGGCGGGCGGCCTGGCTGTACGCGCAGTTCACCGTCTCGAAGACCGTGTCGCTCAAGAAGAGCCACGTCGGCCTGACGATCATCCGGGACTCGGACATCCGGCACAAGTCGTTCACCGATCGCGCGCCGAAGCTCGGAGGCCTGGTGGAGTTCTACCGCTCGCCGGATCGCGTCCTCTACACGCCCACCGGCGTCAACATCCCCGACTACCCGAAGCTCGCGCAGCTCTGGTGGCAGAACATCGGCGACGTGAACTCGGGCGCCTTCACGCCGCAGCAGGCGATGGATCGCCTCGCGTCGGAGATGGACCAGGTGATGGCGCGCATGCAGGCGGCCGACGAGAAGGCGAAGACGTACGGCGGGTGCGGGCCGCGCCTCAACCCGGAGAAGGATCCGAAGGAGTGGCTCGGCAGGCCCGACGGCCCGAAGGCGAAGCTCGCCAACGAGAAGCCGAAGGGCGAGACGGTGGACTACGACGAGCTCGTGAAGCGCTGGACGGCGAGCTGACACGCGCGGGGGCGCGACCGGGCGGACGGGAACGGCCGCCCGCCCGGAGACCTCCCGCCGCCCCTCGCATGCGGAGCCCCGCATGGCCTACGCGCTCCAGGACGTCGCGCTGCGCATCGCCGGGGAGGTCCACCTCCACCCCACCCGGCTCGCGCTCGCGCCCCGCGGCTTCAACGTGCTGCTCGGCCCGACGCTCGCCGGGAAGACGACGCTCCTGCGCGTGCTCGCCGGCCTCGTGCGCCCCACCGCCGGGGCGGTCCTGCAGGACGGGGCCGACGTGACCGGCGTCCCGGTGCGGCGGCGGCGCGTGGCGATGGTGTACCAGCAGTTCATCAACTACGGGCACCTGTCCGTCTTCGAGAACGTCGCCTCGCCGCTCCGCGTCGCCGGCGTGGCCGACGCGGAGCTGCGGGGACGGGTGCACCGGATCGCCGAGCTGCTCGGCCTCGGCCCGCTCCTCGCGCGGAGGCCCGCCGAGCTCTCCGGCGGGCAGCAGCAGCGCGTCGCGCTCGCGCGCGCGCTCGTCAAGGACGCCGACCTCGTGCTCCTCGACGAGCCCCTCGCCAACCTCGACTACAAGCTGCGCGAGGCGCTGCGCGACGAGCTCCCGCGGCTGTTCGCCGACCGGGAGTGCACCGTGGTCTACGCCACCACCGAGCCGGCCGAGGCGCTCCTGCTCGGCGGGCACACGGCCACGCTCGACGAGGGCCGCGTCACGCAGTTCGGCCCCTCGGCCGAGGTCTACCGCCGGCCGGTGGACCTCGTCACCGCCCGCGCGTTCTCCGACCCGCCCATCAACACCGCCGCGGTGACGAAGCGCGGCGACCGGATCGAGCTGGGGCGCATCGCGGGCTGGCCGGCGCGGGGCGCGCTGGCGGCGCTGCCGGACGGACCGTACGTGCTCGGGCTGCGGCCGCACCACGTGCGGATCGCGGGGCCGGATGAGGCCGTTCACCAGGCGGAGTCGAGGGAGGGCGCGGGAGGAGACGTGGAGATCACGGGGGAGGTCTCGATCGCGGAGATCAGCGGGTCGGAGAGCGTCGTCCACTTCGCGCTCGACGGCGGGACCTGGGTCTCGCAGACGCACGGCATCCACCGCTTCGACGTGGGCGCCGAGGTCCGCTTCCGCCTGGAGATCGCGCGGGGGCTCTACTTCGCGCCGGACGGGCGGCGCGCCGGCGCGGAGGGCTGAGCCCACCCATGGCCCGCATCCGGCTCGAGCAGCTCCGGCACACGTACCGCGCGAAGCCCGCGGGCCCCGACGACTGGGCCCTGAAGCGGCTCGACCTCGCCTGGGAGCAGGGCACCGCGAGCGCGCTCCTCGGCCCCTCGGGCTGCGGGAAGACGACGCTCCTCAACCTCGTCTCCGGGCTGCTGCGTCCGACGGAGGGGGTGGTGCGCTTCGGCGAGCGCGACGTGACCGCGCTGCCGCCGGACGCGCGGAACATCGCGCAGGTGTTCCAGTTCCCCGTCGTCTACGACACCATGACGGTCTACGACAACCTCGCCTTCCCGCTGCGCAACCGGCGGCTGCCCACCGCCGAGGTGGACCGCCGGGTCCGGGAGGTGGCCGAGCTGCTCGACCTCGGACCCACGCTCCGCCGCCGCGCCGCCGGCCTCACCGCGGACGGCAAGCAGAAGATCTCGCTCGGCCGCGGCCTCGTCCGCTCCGACGTGGCCGCCATCCTCTTCGACGAGCCGCTCACGGTGGTGGACCCGCACCTCAAGTGGCGCCTCCGCTCGAAGCTCAAGGAGCTCCACCAGAAGCTCGGCACGACGATGATCTACGTGACCCACGACCAGACCGAGGCCCTCACCTTCGCCGACCAGGTGGTGGTGATGGACCAGGGCACGGTCGTGCAGGCGGGCACGCCCGTGGAGCTGTTCGAGCGGCCGCGGCACACGTTCGTCGGCCACTTCATCGGCTCGCCGGGCATGAACGTGCTCCCCGCGACGATCGAGGGCGGCGTCGTCCGGTTCCACGGCCACCCGATCGAGCTCCGGCCCGCGCCGGCGCGCACGCCGCCGCCCGGCGCCCGGCTCGAGCTGGGCGTCCGCCCCGAGTTCGTGCGGTTCGCGGCCGACGGGATCCCGGTCCGCGTCGTGCGGGTGAGCGAGACGGGCCGCCACCGGATCGTCGAGGCGCGCCACGCGGACACGCCGCTCAAGGTGCTCGTGGGGGAGGACGGGGAGGTGCCGCCGGCGCAGGGCTTCCTGCGGTTCGATCCGGAGCACACGCAGCTCTACGTGGACGGCTGGAGCGCGCCGTGAAGGACGCCCTCGACGGAAGGACGCCCAACCCGCGCGCCTGGCTCCTCGTCCTGCCGGTGGTGCTGCTCGTCGCGTTCAACGCGATCGTGCCGCTCATGACGGTCGTCAACTACTCCGTCCAGGAGACGTTCGGCGACAACGTCTTCTTCTTCGAGGGCATGAAGTGGTTCCGCGAGGTGCTCGGCTCCTCCCGGTTCCACCAGGCCCTCCGGCGGCAGCTCCTCTTCACCGGCATCGTCCTGCTCGTCGAGGTGCCGCTGGGCGTCGCCATCGCGCTCGCGATGCCGCGGCGCGGGTGGTGGGCCTCGGTCTGCCTCGTGCTCATGGCGATGCCGCTCCTCATCCCCTGGAACGTCGTGGGGGCGATGTGGAACCTGCTCGCCCTGCCGGACATCGGGCTCCTCGGCCGGACCCTGAACGCGATGGGGTTCGACTACAACTACACGCGCCAGCCGCTCGCGGCGTGGGCGACGATGGTCGCGATGGACGTCTGGCACTGGACGTCGCTCGTCGTCCTGCTCGCCTACGCCGGCCTCTCCGCCATCCCGGAGGCGTACTACCAGGCGGCGCGCATCGACGGGGCCTCGTCCTGGGCCGTCTTCCGGCACATCCAGCTCCCGAAGATGAAGCGGGTGCTCCTCATCGCGGTGCTGCTGCGGTTCATGGACAGCTTCATGATCTACACCGAGCCGGTCGTCCTCACCGGCGGCGGCCCCGGCAACGCGACCACGCTGCTCTCCATCGACCTGGTGAAGATCGCCCTCGGCCAGTTCGACCTCGGCCCGGGGGCGGCGATGTCGCTCGTCTACTTCCTCATCATCCTGCTCCTCTCCTGGATCTACTACACGGTGATGACCCGCGACGGAGGCCGGTGATGCGCCGCGTGACCTGGCTCGTGCCGGCCCTCTACGTGCTCTTCCTGCTCGTGCCCATCTACTGGCTGCTCAACATGTCGTTCAAGAGCACGAACGAGATCCTCGGGTCGTTCACCCTCTTCCCGCGCGACTTCACGCTCGCCAACTACCGCAAGATCTTCACCGACCCGACCTGGTACGGCGGGTACCTGAACTCGCTCGGCTACGTGCTCATGAACACGGTCCTCTCGGTGGCGACCGCGCTCCCGGCCGCGTACGCCTTCTCGCGGTACCGCTTCCTCGGGGACAAGCACCTCTTCTTCTGGCTGCTGACGAACCGGATGGCGCCGCCGGCGGTGTTCGCCCTGCCCTTCTTCCAGCTCTACTCGGCCATCGGCCTCTTCGACACCAAGGTCGCGGTGGCGCTCGCGCACACGCTCTTCAACGTGCCCCTCGCCGTCTGGATCCTCGAGGGGTTCATGTCGAGCGTGCCCCGGGAGCTCGACGAGACCGCGTTCGTGGACGGCTACCCCTTCTGGCGGTTCTTCGCCCGCATCTTCGTCCCGACCATCGCCTCCGGGATCGGCGTGGCGGCCTTCTTCTGCTTCATGTTCTCGTGGGTGGAGCTCCTGCTCGCGAAGACGCTCACCTCCGTCAACGCGAAGCCGATCGTGGCCACCATGACCCGGACCGCCAGCACCTCGGGGTACGAGCTCGGCCTGCTCGCCGCCGCCGGCGCGCTCACGATCATCCCCGGCGCGCTCGTCATCTACTTCGTCCGCAACTACATCGCGAAGGGCTTCGCCCTGGGGCGGGTCTGAGGAGCGCCGCATGACGCCGACCACGCAGGGGCTCGGGTGGATGGCCTGGACGTGGCAGACCGCGGCCTTCTTCGCGTTCATCGGCCTCGCCCTGGTGGCGATGGCGGTCTGGGAGTGGCGGTCCCCGGGCGGTGCGCCGCGCCGCGGCGTCCTGCGCCTCGTGACGACCCGCGGCGACCGGCTGTTCATCTCACTCCTCGCCGCGGCCTATGTTCACCTGGCGTGGATGGCGCTCACGGGCGCCCCCCTCTGGATCGCCACGGCCGCCTCGGCCCTGCTCGCGGTGGCGGTGTTCAGGTACGTCTGAGCGCCCCCGGGGACCGCGGGGCGCGCGTCCCGGAAGGTGCAGGGCCCCGGGCGGTCTCACCCCTTCTCGGGCTCGGGCTCGGGCTCGGGCTCGGGAGCAGTGCCTATCTTCCTCGGCAGGGAGGGGAGAAGACATGCTCTGGACGATCACGGTCATCTTGCTGGTGCTCTGGGCCCTCGGCCTCGCGTCGGGTTCGACGCTGGGCGCGTGGGTCCACATCCTGCTGATCGCCGCGGTGGTTTCGCTGATCCTGGCGGTCATCCGGCGCGGCTCCGCCGCGGTTTGACGACGGACACCGGCGCGAGGTGAGAGAGGCCGGGCCCCCACGGGCCCGGCCTCTCTCGTCGAGGACGTGACTCCACCGTCAGTGATGATACGGGTCCGCCGGTGCGCCGGGCCCCTCGCCGCGGGACACGTCGCGGACCTCGTCCTCGGGGCGCGGGTCGCTCCGCGCGCCCCGGGCGTACCGGCCCTCGGCGAGGCGCTCGTCGTCCCGCTGGTCGGTCCGCTGGATGGCGATCCGCCACGGGAACGACCGCCCGCTCCCCTCGCGCCGCCGCGCCCGCGCGATCCCCGCGCCGGCGAACGCGCCCGCCAGGCCGCACAGCGCGGCCATCGCGCCGGCGCCGGCCGTCGCCGACGCCCGCCGCGCGGCCTCCTCCCCGCGCGTGGTGACGGCGGGATCACCGCCGAGCAGCCCCTGGGCCGCGCTCGCGTTCCCTGCCGCGGCGCTGCCCGCGCCCACCACCCCGGTCATCGCCGTGCCCGCGAGGAACAGCGCGCCGGCGATGAGGCCGATCGCCCACACCAGCACGCCGTGCAGGTTCGTGCCCGCCTCGTCCCGGCGCGCCGCGAGGCGGTTGGCGAGCCAGGCGCCGAGCAGCGTGGCCACGAACGGCGTGAGGAGCGCCCAGAACCCCGCGGCCACGGCGAGCCCCCGCGAGTCGGCGGGCTCGGCCGCGAACCCGAGCGCCCCCCCGACGAGCCCGAGCACCACGTGCGCCGCGAGCGCCAGGAGCACGCCCGCGATGATCGGCCCCCAGGCCAGCCCCGGGAAACCGTGCTTCTCCACCGCCTCCGAGACAGCCATGTACGTACCCTCCTCCGCGGCAACCCTGCCGCTCCTGCGGAAGATGGGGACGGCGCGGGTGGTCGGGGAGGCGGCCGGGGGGCCGCCACGCGCTCGCCGGGCGCGCGAGGAGGCCGGCGCCCGTCGCGCGCGCGCTCACTTCTTCAGCAGCTCCTTCACGAGGTGCCGCCCGAGCGCCGCCATCCCCTCCTCCAGCACGGCCCGGCCGCGCGGCGTCGAGAGCGTCGCCCGCATCGGCTCCGGCGCCACGCCGATCTCGAGATCGATCCGGATGAGGGCCGCCGAGACGCCTGGCGTGTCGGGGGCCGGCCGCACCTTGCCGCGCCGCGCCTGCACCCCGGCGGAGAGCCGATCGAGGAGGGCGTCGACGTCGGTCCGCGGTCCCTGCGCGTCGCGCAGCCCGGTCGAGAGCGCGGCGTAGAGCTCGTCGAGCACGCCCCGGACCGCCAGCGCCTGGGAGAGGCGCTCCGCCGCCTCCTCGTCGTCCACGCCGCGCGCGGCGGCGTACGTCGGGGTGAGAACGGTCACGAGGTCGGCGCGGGTGAGGACGTGCGGGAGCCGCCGGGAGAAGAGGTCCATCCCCGGAGCGTAGCGCGTTCCGACGACCGGGGCTCCGGCGAGCGACGCCACCCCCTCGCCCCCCTCCCCGCGGGGTTCAGCCCCGCCACTCCTCCAGCACGACGTCGTCGTACAGGACCTGCCCCTCGTAGTAGTTGGCGTGCGGGTCGCCGAACATGAACCAGTCCGGCCACGCCCCGCCCGCGGGCCAGCGCGGCGCCCCGGGGGTCGACGGGAACGCGCCCTCGTCGGCGCACCGCCCGGCGGCTGCGGCCTCGGCGGCGTCCACCGGGTAGTGGTAGACGCACCGCGCGGCGGCGTCGATCGTGGCGCGGTACGTGCGGTCGCCGCCGTACCGGAAGCGGCCCGCGAGCTGGACCGTGTAGCGCGGCCCGTCGCGCTCGATCGTCACGTCGTACCAGGTGTCGGGCAGGTAGGCGTCCACCGCGCGGACCGCGCCCGAGGGCTGCCACGCGCCCGCGGCCCACGACAGGAAGGGCGGGCCGGTCCGCTCGTCGCCCGGGCGGGCGCCGTCCAGCGCGAACATCATCACCGGGTGCTCGCCGGAGGAGACGAAGCGGCGCCCGTCCCAGACCTCCATCCACGCCGGGTGATGGTTGTCGGAGTCCACGGTCACCTTCCGGTGGTGGTGGATCCAGGTGTTGTTGTGGGGGCGCGGGAGGTGGTCGAGGATCGCCAGCCAGTAGAACCCGTTCTGCCGCGTGGCGTCGTCCTCCGGCCACCACGGGCCGGCGGTCTCGCCGCCGTCGTGGCCGTTCCGCCCGGGCCGCCCGTCGCCGAACGACGGGAACCCCACCCGGAGCGAGACGCGGTAGCGCGCCGGGAGCGAGACGGTGGGGCGGAGCACGGTCGCGTCGGTGTGCTCGCGCGCCTCGATGACGAGCACGCGGTTCGTCGGATCGGCCGGATCGGCCGCGACGTGCGCGTGATCGGAGAGCCGCGCGCCGGCCCGCCGCGTGTACGACTCCACCGTGAGCCACCCCCCGTCGCCGTACGGCGCCGTGGCCCGGAAGGCGGCCGGCGGGACCACGCCGCGCGCGCGGAAGAACGCGCCGCCGTCCGCGAACGGGCCGTCGTCGGGCACGGGGTCGGGGACGAAGACACCGTCGGGCGCGCCGCGCTCGAACCCCTCGGCGGCGACCACGGTCCACCCTGCGCCGCCGCTCGGGCCGGTGCCGCCGGCCGGCCCGGTGCTCCCGGTCGGACCGGCGGGCCCGGCGGGCGACGAGCCCGGATCGCCGGGCGAGGAGGTGCCTCCTCCGCAGGCGAGCAGCAGGGCGAGCGGTGCGGCGAGGAGCGCAGGTCGCATCCCGGCTCAATGCCCGGCGCGCGCGGATGCTTCCCGGCGCTCCGCCCGGGGGCACCGCCGAAGTAACGGTCGCCCATCCGCGATATTGACACTCGTCCGGGTGGCGCATAAACCTCGATTCCCCTTCGAGGACCGCACCCATGCCCACCCCCATGAACGACCACCTCTTCACCTCCGAGTCCGTCACCGAGGGTCACCCGGACAAGATGGCGGACCAGATCTCGGACGCGGTCCTCGACGCGGTCCTGGCGCAGGATCGCAAGGGCCGCGTGGCCTGCGAGACGCTGCTCA
>JAEYZK010000370.1 GCA_023428085.1 Pseudomonadota bacterium | reverse complement strand
GTGCTGTGCGACCTCGACCTCCCGGGCGCCGGCGCCCTCGCCCTGGCGCGCGCGCTCCGCGGCAGCGAGCTCGGCGACGAGCTCGTCCTCGTCGCGGCCGGCGGGCCCGCGCCCGATCGCGCGAACGTCGCGGAGGAGGCCGGCTTCGACCTCCACCTCGCCCGCGCGTCCGACGCGGAGGCGCTGCGCCGCCTGCTCGGGTTCTCGGCGCCGCTCCAGGGCGCCGCGGGCTGACGCGCGGTGGCGACGCCGACCGGCGGTGCAGACACTAGGGAGGCGGCCTCGGGGCGTCGCCGGAGCCGGCGCAGCCGCCGCGGACCTGGAGGCTCCCGCCGTGTCGCACAGCCGGACGATCCGCGCGGAGGAGCTGGAGCGGATCCTCGACGCCCTGCCCAACCCCGTGTTCGTCAAGGACGAGCAGCACCGGTGGATCGCGCTCAACGAGAGCTGCTGCCGGTTCTGGGGACGCGCGCGCGCGGAGCTGCTCGGGCGGTCGGATCCCGACTGCTTCCCCAGGGAGCAGGCGGCCGTCTTCTGGGAGAAGGACGACGAGGTCTTCCGGACGGGCCGGACCGTCGAGAACGAGGAGACGATCGCGGCGTCCGGGATCGAGCGCGTCATCCTCACCCGCAAGTCGCTCCACCACGACGCGGAGGGGCGGCCCATCCTGCTCGGGGTCATCACCGACATCACGGAGCGCAAGCGGGGCGAGGACGCGCTGCGCCGCTCGCGCGACGAGCTGGAGCAGCGCATCGCGGAGCGGACCCGCGAGCTCGAGGCGCGGAGCGCGCGGCTGGCGCGGGAGGTCGCGGAGCGCGAGCGCGCCGAGGAGCGGGTCCGGCAGAGCGAGCACCGCTTCCGCCTGCTCGCCGAGTCCGGGCCGCAGATCGTCTGGTCCGCGCTGCCCACCGGAGAGCTCGACTACATCAACGGCAGGGCGGCGGAGTACTGCGGCGTGCCGGTGGAGCGAGGGCTCGCGCACCGGTGGCTCGACTTCGTCCACCCCGAGGATCGCGCCGGCACGCGGCGCCGGTGGCAGCGCTCGGTCACGGTGGGGGTGGTCTACAGCACCGAGTTCCGCCTGCGGCGCGCCGACGGGGTCTACCGGTGGCACCTCGTCCGCGCGCTCCCCGTGCGCGCGCACCGCGGGAGGATCGTCCAGTGGATCGGGAGCGCCGCCGACGTGGAGGACGAGCGGCGGGCGCGGAGGGCGCTCGAGGAGGAGGACCGCCGCAAGGACGAGTTCCTCGCCGTCCTCGGCCACGAGCTGCGCAACCCGCTCACGCCGCTCCGCACCGCGCCGCACGTGCTCCGGCGGACGGATCCGGCCAGCCCGAGCTTCGGGCGGATCGTGGACATGGTGGAGCGGCAGGTGAACCTGCTGGCGCGGCTCGTGGACGACCTGCTCGAGGTGTCGCGCATCGCCCGCGGCCGGCTCGTGCTCCGGCCGGCGCGCGTGGACGTCGTGGAGATCGTGCGGCACCTCGCCGAGGATCGCCGCGACGGCCTCGCCGCCGCCGGCCTGCGGCTCGCGCCCGACCTCCCGGACGCGCCGGTCTGGGCCGACGCCGACGCGGCCCGGATCGCGCAGGCGATCGGCAACCTGCTCGACAACGCGGAGCGGTACACGCCGCCGGGCGGCACCGTGCGGGTCGGGGTGCGGGGCCAGGGCGGCGTGGCCGCGATCACGGTCCGCGACGACGGCATCGGCTTCGACCTCGCGGCGCACGAGCACCTCTTCGATCCGTTCGTGCAGCTGCGCGGCGCGCCGCGCGAGGCGCGCGGCGGACTGGGCCTGGGGCTCGCGCTGGTCCGACAGCTCGCGGAGCTGCACGGGGGGAGCGTCGAGGGCTCCAGCGACGGCCCGGGCCTGGGGGCCACCTTCACGTTCCGTCTCCCCCTGTCCGCGCCGCCCGCGGAGCGCGCGCCGCCCGCGGCGGGTCGGGCCCCGGCGAAGCACCGGCGCATCCTGGTCGTGGAGGACAACCCCGACGCGGCGGAGAGCCTGCGCATCATGCTCGAGCTCGAAGGGCACGACGTGGTGGTCGCGGGCACGGGCGAGGAGGGGGTGGCGCGCGCCCGGGAGCTCCACCCGGACGTCGTGCTCTCCGACATCGGCCTGCCGGGCATCAGCGGCTACGAGGTGGCGCGGGCGCTCCGCGCCGATCGCGGCTTCGCCGCCCACCTCGTGGCGATCACCGGCTACGGCCAGGCGCGGGACAAGGAGGAGGCGTTCCGAAGCGGGTTCGAGCGCCACCTCACGAAGCCGTTCGACCACCAGGTGCTCCTGGAGGTGCTCCGGGAGCTGCGGCCGTGACGGCCGTCAGCTCCGGCAGACCTGTCGGAGCGTCTCCACGAGATCGGACGGGCGCGCCGGCTTGAGCAACGTCCGCGCGACCGACGTGCGGATGCTGGCGAGCGCGCGGTGATCCCCGGAGACCGCGACGACCGGCACGCGGGCGAGGACCGGGTCCGCGCGCAGGCGCGCGAGGAGGACCTCGCCGCGCTCGCCGGCGAGCGCGAGATCGAGGACGACGGCGCTCGGGACGAAGCCGCCCGCGAGGATCCCGTCCGCCTCGGCGAGCGAGCGCGCGTGGCGCACGTCGGCGATCCCCTCGAAGCTCAGCACCTCCTCGAGCGTCTCGAGGGTGTCCACGTCGTCGTCCACGAGGAGCACGCCGGCACAGGTGGGGAGGTCGCCGCTCAAGGCGACCGACTCTGACACTCCCGGTGACGCGTCGCCAGGAGGCAGCTCGGACCTGGGGAAAGGCCGCAGGCGGCAGCCGTACGCGCCGGTACGCTCGGGGCGGGCCTCGTGACCCGGACGGGCCCTCGAGGCGCAGGGAGACGCTGCGTGCAGCGCGCGCGGGCCCACCCGGGGGCGGCGCGGCCCACGGCGCGATCGAGCGTGGGCCACCGTGCCGGCCGGCAGGGCGAGCGATCAGTGCCGCGTGCCCGTCACGTAGCGGAACAGCCGGTGCTGGTGCTGCGAGAGTCCGACGAGCTCGATGTTGCGCCCGTAGGAGGCGGCCAGCTCCTGCGCGAGGACGGCCACCACGTGGTCGTGGAAGTGTCGCACGTGGTGGAAGTGGACGCGGACGCGTTGCCGGGGGGCGACGCGGGAGAGCACCTGTGCGAGCTGCCGCGCCTCGTCCTCGTCGAACACGCCTTGCACCCGGAGCTCCAGCCGCTCCGCACTGCTCGACGGATGTTCGTTCATGGTACACGGATAGTGTCTTGCCGGGCACGCCGCAACGTCGCCACCCTGCGCTGACGTTCGCCAGCAACCGAAACCCATCGCGCGTTCGAAGGCGAGCATTTCGGCGGCGCGCGGCGCGCCACGGAGCGGCAGCGGCCGGGCGCCCCGCGGGACGCCAGGCCCTCGCGCGCGGGAGCGGGGAGCGGCTCAGGCCTCCCGCTCCACCTCGTCCGCCGGCGCGGCGGTGCTCGACCGCGCGTGCACCTCGACGGTGACGTGCGCGAGGTCGGCCTCGCGCGCCAGGAGCGCCCGGTAGAACGCGGGCGAGCGCGGCGCCGCGGTCACCACGGAGGCGATCGCGGCGAGGTGCGCGGGCCCGACCCGCCACAGGTGGAGGTCCGCGACCCGCGTCTCACCGTCGGCCTCGAGGAGCGCGCGGATCCGGCTCCGGCGCTCCAGCGAGATCTCGCCGTCGAGGAGGACGGCGCTCGTGTCGCGGAGGAGCCCCCACGACCAGCGCGCGATGACGAGCCCGCCGGCGATCCCGGTGGCCGGATCCATCCAGGTCCACCCGAGCGTCCGGCCCGCCGCGAGCGCGGCGATGGCGAGCACGGAGGTCAGCGCGTCGGCGAGCACGTGGAGGTACGCGCCCCGGAGGTTGTGATCGTCGTGGCGGGCGGCGCCGGCGCCGTGGTGGTGGGGTCCGTGCTCGTGGGCGTGGGCGTGGTCGGAGGGACCGTGATGGTCGTGACCGTGATTGTGCCCGTGGCCGCCGCGCAGCAGCAGCGCGGACGCGAGGTTGACGAGGAGCCCGAGCACGGCCACGGCGAGCGCCTGGTCGTACTGGACGGGGGCGGGCGACGCGAGCCGGACGGCGCTCTCGCCGATCACGACCAGCGCGACCACCGCGAGCCCGACCGCGCTCCCGAAGCCCGCGAGCGCGCCGACCTTGCCGGTGCCGAACGTGTATCGCGGGTCGGACGCGTGGCGGCGGGCGTACCAGTAGGCGAACGCGGCGACGCCGAGGGCCGCCGCGTGCGTGCCCATGTGCCAGCCGTCCGCGAGCAGCGCCATCGAGCCGAAGAGCGCGCCGGCGGTGATCTCGGCCACCATCATCGTGACCGTGAGCGCCACCACCCAGCGGGTGCGGCGCTCTCCGGCGGTCTCGACCTCGGTGCCGAAGCGGTGTGCGTGCTCGAGATCGCGCAGCGCGGGATCGTGGTGCACGATCATGCCCTCCCGAACGGGATCCCCAGGCGACGCAGCCGGTGGCGGAGCGTGCTCGGGTTGAGGCGGAGCAGCTCCGCCGCGCCGCCCGCCCCCTCGATCCTCCCGCCCGTGTGCGCGAGCGCCGCGCGGAGGTGCGCCGCGACGACCTCCTCGAGCGGGGCGATCCGCACCGCCGCGGCGGGCGCCGCGCGCTCCGGCGGCGCCGTCCGCCCGAGCGCCGGGAACGTGAGCGGCCGCCCCTGCGCGAGGAGCAGCGCGCGCTCGATCACGTTCTGCAGCTCGCGGACGTTCCCCGGCCAGTCGTACGCCGCGAGGGCGTCGATCGCCCCCGGGGCGAGCGTCGGCCGCGCGCCGAGGCCGAGGTCCCGCCCCTTCTTCTCCAGGAAGTGGTGCGCCAGCGCCGGGAGGTCGGCCTTGCGCTCGCGCAGCGGCGGGATCCGGATGGGGAAGACGTTCAGGCGGAAGTGGAGGTCCGCGCGGAACCGGCCCTCGCGCACGAGGCCCTCGAGATCGCGGTTCGTGGCGGCGATCACCCGGACGTCGGCGCGGAGCGGCTCGGTCCCGCCGACGCGCTCGTAGTCGCCGTCCTGCAGCACGCGCAGCAGGCGGGCCTGGGCCTCGGGCGGCAGCTCGCCGATCTCGTCGAGGAAGATCGTCCCGCCCTGGGCGCGCTCGAACCGCCCGCGCCTGCGCGCGGTCGCGCCGGTGAAGGCGCCCCGCTCGTGGCCGAACAGCTCGCTGTCCACGAGCGTCTCGGGCAGCGCCCCGCAGTTCACCCGCACGAGCGCCCCATGCGCGCGCGGCGAGAGGTGGTGCACCACCTCGGCGACGACCTCCTTGCCGACGCCGGTCTCGCCCAGGAGGAGCACGGGCGCCTGGCTCGGCGCGACCTTCCGGACGAGGTCCATCACCTCGCGCAGCCCGAAGTCCGCCCCGATGAGCTCGTCGCCGGCCCCGAGGCGCCGGAGCTGGCGGTGCAGATCCCGGTTGTCGTCCGCGAGCTGCTCGCGGAGGCGCTCCAGCGCCTCGATGCGGAGGGCGTTGCTGAGCGCGATCGCGAAGGGCTCGTGCAGCTCCCGCAGCACGCGGGCATGCTCCTCCCTGAAGCGCCCCGGTCCGGCGGCGACGAGGACGAGCGCGCCGAGCCGCTCCCCGCCGAGCGCCAGCCGGAGCACGAGGAGCGAGACCGGCCGCGCGTCGGGCTGGCGCGCGGACATCTCGGCCGAGACGGGATCGTCGCTCGCCCGGCCGATGATGCGGACCGGGTCGTCACCGGCCGCCGCGGCGTCGAGGGCCCGGCGCGCCTGCGCCGAGAGGGCGGCGACGGGGACGCGCTCGCCCGCGCCCCCCTCGCGCGCGGGCGCCGACGCGACCGTCCGGATGGCGCCGAGATCGCGCTCGAACACGTGGATGCTGGCCGCGTCCGCCGGGATCGCCCGGGACAGCGCCTCGAACGCGCGCTGCAAGGCCGCGCCGAGGTCGAGGTCTCCGCAGATCCGCACGGTCACCTCGCGGAACAGCGACCCGTCCCAGGACATGGGCGGACTGTCTTCTCCGCCCGTCGAACTGTCAATGGCGACAGTCCCGGCCATCGCCCGCGACGGTTCCGCGGCCCGCCGCCCGCCAACCCCGCGCGACGAGGCGCTCCGTCTCTCCGGCACGGCCCGTGCTCTGGAGGGTCGTCGTGGAAGGAGGAGCACACATGCCGTTCACCCCATCGCAGTTCCTCGCCCTCTTCGAGCGGTTCAACACCGCGATCTGGCCCCTGCAGCTCGTGACCATGGCCGCCGCCCTCGCGGTCGTCGCGCTCCTCGCCGCGAGGCCCGGGCGCCGCGCGGACGTCACGGCGAGCGCGGTGCTCGTGGTCTTCTGCCTCGTCGTGGGCGTCGGCTACTTCTTCCTGGGGTTCGCGCAGCACCTCTCGCCCGCCGGCTGGCCGTTCGGCGCGATCTTCCTCGTCGAGGCGGCGCTCCTCTCGCGCGCCGCGGTCCGCCCGGGTGCGCTGACGTTCTCGGCCACGTCCGGGTGGCGCAGCGCCGCCGGCGTCGCCGTCCTCGCGTACGCCCTCGTCGGCTACCCGATCGTCGGGCTCCTCACCGGCCGCCCGCCGGTCCAGAGCCCGTGGCTCGGCGTCGTTCCGTGCCCGACGACCATCTTCACGATCGGTCTCCTGCTCCGCTCCACGTCGCCGCGGCCGGCGCTGTACCTCGCGCTCCCGATCGCCTGGGCCCTCATCGGGACCACGGCCGCGATCCGCTTCGGCGTCCTCGAGGACCTCGGCATGACCGCGGCCGCGGTCGTCGGCGTCGCGTCCCTGCTGCTCCCGCGGCGCGCCGGCGCGCGCGCGGCCGCCCCCGCGGCGGCGTGAGGCGATGACCGGCCCGGGCACGGCGTCAGCGCACCACGTCCACGTGCGCCATCATCCCCGCCGCGTGGTGCTCGAGGATGTGGCAGTGGAACATCCAGCTCCCCGGCCGCTCGTCCGGGACCCAGGCGATGCGCACGCGCCCCCGGGCCGGGACGTTCACGGTGTCCTCCCAGGACGCGAACGGGGGCGGCTCCCCGTTCACCTCGAGCACCTGGAAGAAGAACCCGTGCAGGTGGAACGGATGGTGAACGGGGGAGCCGTTCACGACGTCCCAGACCTGGAGCTCGCCGACCCGGCACGGTGGGGCCCGGTGGTGGGACGCGCCGCCGATCGTGAAGTCCACGCCGTGCTTGCGGCTCAGCTTCCACCCGAGCCGGACCTCGCGCGTCGGCGTCACCGGCCCGGTCACGAGGGGCGCGACGGGCCGGAGGATCTCGGGCACGACCGCGCGCGAGGGCCGCTCCGCGCCGACGCGGAGGGTGGCGAACGTCTGCCGCCGCGGGAGGCCGAACGCGCCCCGGTGGAACCGGAGCGACTCCACCCGGTGCGTCTCCCCCTCACGGAAGGGGCCGACCGCGAGGTCCAGGCGGTCGCCGGGCGCGAGCAGCGCCTCCCGCGCCAGGTGCGGCGTCCCGATGAGCCCGCCGTCCGTCCCGAGCACTCTGAAGGGCTGGCCGCCGATCGACAGCCGCACGTACCGCGCGCTCGCCGCGTTCACGAGCCGCCAGCGCTCGCGCTGCCCGGCGGCGATCTCGAGCACCGGCTCGCTCCTGCCGTTCACGAGCCGCGTGTTCCCTTCCCGCCCGTTGTGCCACTCGAACCAGCCACCGGGAGGCTTCACCTGTCCCGCGCGATCGAGCGCGACGTCGTCGAGGACGAGGACGCGCTCGCGGTCGAGCCGGGGCTCGTCCGGATCGCGGACGACGATCGCGCCGTAGAGCCCGCGCTCGAGCTGGACGGTCTCGTGGACGTGCGGGTGGTACCAGAACGTGCCCGCGTCGGGGACCACGAAGCGGTAGGTGAACGTCTCGCCCGGCGCGACGGGCCGTTGCACGAGCTCCGTCCCGTCCATCGCCGCCGGGATCCGGAGCCCGTGCCAGTGGATCGCGGTCGGCGCGCGGAGCCGGTTCGTGAGCCGCACCTGGAGCACGTCCCCGACCCGCGCCTCGATCGTGGGCCCGGGCACCTGGCCATTGAAGCCCCAGGCGCGCGTCCGGACCCCGGGCCGGAACTCCCACTCGAGCTCGTGCGCCTCGAGCTCCACGCGGACGATCGTCCGCCCGGGCGCGGGCTGGGCGGCCTCGTACGCGAGGACGTAGGCCATCTCCCAGTCGGCCGGCGCGACGTGCGCGGCCGGATCGTGCGCGCCGCGCGCGCGCGGGCCGTGACCGTGGGCCGGACCATGGGACGCGTGCTCGTGCGGGTCGGACATGGCGCTCTCCGCGTGCGTGAACACGGATTGCGTAGCCGGGCCCAGCTGTTCGCGCCGCGCTCGACGTGCATCCTTCAGGAGGGCCGGCGGGGCCCGCCGGGCGGCGGCGACCGCCGCGCTCCACGCGCGATCGAGCAGACGGACCCCCGCCCGGCCCGGGTCGTGGCCGCGGTGGGAGAGGGCTCGGTCGCGATCGGCCCGGTCCACGCATACCTGGCCGAGCGGGCGGAGCGCGGGGCACCGCCGAGGTGATCTCCATCCGACCGATGGCGTCGCCGGTCCGCGTCGTTATGCACTCGCGCATGTCGGGCGCGCCGGACGAGATGGGCCCTGGGCCCTCCGACGAGTCGAACGCGGTCCGTTCGCTCGTGCGCCTCATCGGTGCGCAGGAGCAGGAGCGCCTGCTGTCCTTCCTCGTGGGGCAGTCGCGCGTGCTCGAGATGATCGCCTGCGACGAGCCGCTCGGCGCGACGCTCGCCGAGCTCGTGCGTGTCCTGGAGAGACAGGCCGAGGGGATGCTCTGCTCCATCCTGCTCCTCTCCGAGGACGGCACGCGGGTCCGGCACGGCGCCGCGCCGAGCCTCCCGGCCTCGTTCAACCGGACCGTCGACAACCAGGAGATCGGCCCGTGCGCAGGCTCCTGCGGGACCGCGGCCTTCCTCCGGCGCCAGGTGATCGTGACGGACATCGCGCAGGATCCCCTCTGGGCGCACTACCGGGGAGCTGCCCTCGCGGCCGGACTCCGGGCCTGCTGGTCGACCCCGATCCTCTCCCGCCGCGCCGAGGTCCTCGGGACCTTCGCGATCTACTACCGGGAGCCCTGCGCCCCGGCCCCGCTGCACGTCGATCTCATCGCGCTGGCCACGCACCTGGCCGGGGTCGCCATCGACCGGAGCGCGACGAAGCAGGAACGGCTCCGGCTCCTGGGTGAGCTGGAGCTGGACCGGCAGGCGCTCCAGAACGCCGGCCGGCACAAGGATCAGTTCCTGGCGATGCTCTCGCACGAGCTGCGAAACCCGCTGTCGGCCATCGCGAACGCGGTCTCGGTGATGCGCCTCCGCCTCGCGCAGGGGCAAGGCCTCGAGGATCCCCTGAAGGTCCTCGAGCGCCAGCTCCGGAACTGCTCCCGGATGCTCGACGACCTGCTCGACGTGGCGCGCTTCTCCCGCGGTACGGTCCGCCTCCGCCGGGAGCCGGTCCAGCTCGGCGACGTGATCACGAGCGCGGTGGAGACCCAGCGCGCGCTCGTGGAGCACCATGGACACGAGCTCACCGTCGCGCTCCCCGATCGCCCCCTGGTCGTCGACGGGGACCCGACGCGGCTCGAGCAGGTGTTCGTCAACCTGCTCAGCAACGCCGCGAAGTACAGCCCGGACGGGAGCCGGATCCTGGTCGCGGTGGAGCGCGGGCCGGGCGAGGCCGTCGTGCGCGTACGCGACAACGGCTTCGGGATCGCGCCCGACCTGCTCCCGCACGTCTTCGACCTCTTCGTCCAGGCGGATCGCTCGCTGGCGCGATCGCAGGGCGGGCTCGGGCTGGGCCTCTCCCTCGTCCGGAGCCTCGTGGAGATGCACGGCGGGACGGTCCACGCCTCCTCCCGCGGCGTGGGTGCGGGGAGCGAGTTCGTGGTCCGGCTCCCCACGCGCGCCGAGCCCGTCCAGCCGGCGCCGCCCCGCGCCGGGCGCGCGCCTGTCGCGGCCGCCGCGGACGCGGGCGCCCGCCGCATCTTGCTCGTGGAGGACAACCTCGACGCGGCGGAGACGCTCGCGGAGGCCCTGGGGATGCTCGGACACGAGGTCGAGGTGGTACACGACGGTCCCTCGGCGCTGGCCGCGGTCGCCGCGCGAACGCCCGAGCTCGTGCTGCTCGACATCGGCCTCCCGGGGATGGACGGCTACGAGGTGGCCCGCCGCATCCACCTGGCGCTGGAGGAGGACGCGCCCGTCCTGATCGCGCTCACGGGGTACGGACAGGAGGAGGATCGAGAGCGCGCCCGCGCCGCCGGGATCGACCTCCACCTCACGAAGCCGTTCGACCTCTCGCGACTCGAGGAGCTGATCCGGGAGGTGAGGGCGAGCTCCGAGGCCTCGGACCGCAGCGCGCGGCCTTCGGCGCCGGACGCCTCCGGCGGCGACGCTCGCGCGTGAGCCGCCGGCCACCTGCCCCCTCGCAAGCCTCTGTCCGCCGGAGCCCTCGCCCGCCTGGCTCGCGGACACGCGCGCCGCGCCGACCTTACATTCCATGACACGGCCCTCCGCCGCGGCGAGCTCCCATGGACCTGGACGTGCTCGAGTACATGCCCGACGCCGTCCTCGTCATGAAGGGTGACGGGACGATCACGTTCGTGAACCGCGCCGCGGAGCAGCTCTTCGGCTACGCCCGTCCCGAGCTGCTCGGGCGCCCGATCGAGGCCCTCATCCCGGCCCGGTTCCGGTCCTCGCACCGCGTGCATCGCCAGGCCTACTCGGAGGCGCCGCGGGTGCGGCCGATGGGCCTCGGGCTCGACCTGCGCGCGCTCGCCAGGGACGGCCACGAGGTCCCCGTCGAGATCAGCCTCTCGCCGATCCTGCTGGGGAGCGAGCTCTGCACGATCGCGGCCGTCCGCGACGTGACCGAGCGCAAGCGCCTCGAGCAGCGCGAGCGGGCGGCGGAGCGGGCCGAGCAGGAGGTCCGCCAGCGCGACGAGGTCCTCGCCGTCGCTTCGCACGAGCTCCGCGCGCCGGTCGGGACCGTCCAGCTCCAGGTGCACATGCTCCAGCACGCCGCGGCCGACGCCGTCGAGGATCTCGGCGCGATGCGGGAGCGCATGAACAAGATCGCCCGGAGCGCGGGCCACCTCGCGCAGCTCGTCGAGGACCTCCTCGATCTGCGCCAGCTCCGGGACCCCTCGATGCCGCTCCGGCTCGAGGAGCTCGATCTGGTGGAGGTCACCCGGGAGGCCGTCGAGCGGATGCGGGAGGAGGTGGAGCGCACCGGCGCGCCGCTGACGTTCCACGGCCCCGCCCCGGTCCGGGGCAAGTGGGACCCGCTCCGCATCGACCAGGTCGTGACCAACCTGCTCGTGAACGCCTCGAAGTTCGGGCGTGGCCAGCCGATCATCGTGACCGTGGAGGGGGACGCGGAGCGCGCCCGGCTCGCCGTGGCGGACCGGGGGATCGGCATCGACACCAAGGACCACGAGCGGATCTTCGAGCGGTTCGCGCAGGCGGCTCCGCCCGAGGATCTCGCGAAGGGCATCGGCCTGGGGCTCTTCATCGTGCGCCGGATCGTCCACGCGCACGGAGGCCGGGTGCTCCTGCGGAGCGCGATCGGCGAGGGATCGACCTTCACGGTCGAGCTACCGACGGACGGCGTCGCAGCCGCCTGAGCCGCCACCCCCGCAGCAGTCCTCCCCGCGCCAGGCCTCGAGGCCTTCGCGCGCGATGAAGGCCGTCATCCCGAGCGCCGCGACCGGATCGGCCCACCACCAGCCGAACGCCGCGTTGAGCCCGAGGCCGGTCAGCGTGACGAGCGAGAGCCAGAAGCATGCGGACGTCTGGAACGCGTCGGCCGCGAGGGCGCGGCTCCCGAGGTCGCGCGCGGCGCGGCGCTTGGCGCGCGCGAGCCACTGCATCACGGAGAGCGAGACGACCGTCAGGGCGACGCCCACGAGCGTCGGCCGCGGCTCCTCCCGCCCCCACAGCGCGAGCCCCGCCTCCACGGCGACGTAGGCGGCGAGCAGGAGCAGGGAGACGCCGACGAGCCTGTGCGCGCGCGCGTCGAGCCGCTCCACCTGCGCGGCGGCCAGCCCGCGCCGCTCGGCGCGGAGCCGCCAGACGAGCACCGCCCCCGAGGCGCTCTCGACGAAGCTGTCGATGCCGAAGCCGAGGAGCGCGACGCTCCCCGCGAGCAGCGCGGCCGTGACCGCGACGAACCCCTCGACCACGTTCCAGCCGACGGTGAGGTACTCGAGACCGAGCGCGCGGCGGAGGCGGTCGCCGCGTGCGCCGCCGTCCGGCTCCGGCTCGCGCTGTGCACGTGACAGCGCGAGCGGCTCGAGGCCCGTGGGTCCAGACGACGTCATGGCGCGCTCCCTCGAGAGGAGACCCTCACCGCTCGTGCTTCGACAGGCTCAGCACGAGCGGATGAGAGGAGCCGCTCGCCCTGAGCCTGTCGAAGGGCGAGCGGTTGCATCGTTCAAATGTCCGCCCCGAAGTCGTCGCCGAAGTCGGCGCCCCCGTCGAGGTCGCCGCCCTCGTCGCTCGCCTCCTGCAGGCCGGGCTCGTCCGTGCCGTGCTCGTCGCCGGCCTGCGTCTCGGCCGCCGCGCCCGCGTCCTCCGCGGGCCCGAACCCGCCGAGGAAGTGCTGCGCGATCGCCGTGCCGACGAACGCGCCGGCGAGGCTGCTCAGCAGGCTCCCCGCGAGGAACCCGCCCGGCCCGAGGCTCCGCTCGATGGTCCCCGGCTGGCGCAGCTCCGCGCGGGTGGCGAGGCGGGCGAGGCTCTTCGGATCGTCCGCGCTGGTGCCCGCGCGTTCGTACGCCGGCACGGCGGCGGAGAGCGAGCGCAGCACCTCGCGCCGCTGTTCCTGCGTGAGCTGGGCGAAGGCCTCCTCGTGCGCCCGCTCGATCGCGTCCGGGGGCGCCGTCTGCACGAGGTACCGGTACCGCTGGATCGCCGCCTCGTCGGACTGCGAGGGGCCGCTCTGGCGTGGAGACATGGTCCGTCCTCCTCGTCGAGAACATAGTGGGCGGGCGGAGCGCGAGCCAGCTACGCGGACGGATCGTCCGGCGCCCCCGGCCCGCTCCCCTCCGGCGCCTCACCCGCGCGCCGGTGGCGATCGAGCGCATCCCCCGCGACCCAGATCGCGACGGCCCACGCCGCCCCGACGGCCCAGCCGGCCACGACGTCGGACGGCCAGTGCACGCCGAGGTAGACCCGGCTCGCGCCGGTGAGCGCGGTCGCGGTCAAGGCGCACCCCATGACGAGGAGCTTCATCCGCGCGCGCGGGAGGACGCGGGCGAGGAGCGCACCGAGCGTGAGATAGACGACGGCGGACATCATCGAGTGGCCGCTCGGGAAGCTCGCGCTGTACACGAACGCCTCGTGGGGCACGAGATCCGGCCGCGGCCTGTCGAACCAGCGCTTCAGGGCGAAGCTCAGGGCCTGCCCGCCGCCGAACGCGATCGCGAGGAGCGCGACCGAGCGCGGCCGCCGCGCCATCCAGAGGAACAAGGCCGCGGCGACCGACACCAGCGTGAGGACCGTTGCGCCCCCGAGCGCCGTGAGATCCCGGCCCATCTCCTCGAACCACGGCGGGCCGATCGGGTCCGAGAGGTCGTGGGGAGCGCGCATGGCGAGGAGGACCTCGCGATCCACCTCGCGGACCTCGCCGACGCCGACGGCGGCCGCGACCGCCACGAACGTCCAGACCCCTCCCGCCAGCACCGCGAGGAGCGCCACCGTCACGAGCTCGCGCGCGCGCAGGAGGCGCAGGAGGGTCCGCTCCCCACCCGCGGGTCCGGGGGCACGCCGCGCCGGCTCTTCAGGTACCTGCCGCATGACGAGGAGGATAAGCGCACGCGGGGCCGCTGGCCCGATCAGGCGCGCCCAGCCGCTGGCGCGGGGATCTCGACCCGCTCCACGGGTCCACCGCCCGGCCAGAGCCGCTCCGCCGCGGCGACCGCCGCCGCGCCTCCGGTCGTGAACAGGCGAACGCGCCCCGCCGCGGCCGCGACCGAGAGCAGCCCCGCCTCGCCGAGCCGCGCCTGGACCTGGCGCGCGACGGCGACGCCGGCGTCGAGGAGCGTCACCTCGGGCCCGGCCGCGGCGGCGATGAGCGGCCGCACGAACGGGTAGTGCGTGCAGCCGAGCACGATGGTGTCCGCGCCGCGCGCGAGCAGCGGCGCGACGAAGCGCTCCACGAGCGCCCGCGTCTCGGGCGTCTCGAGCGCGCCGCGCTCGATCTGCTCCACGAGCCCCGGGCACGGCTGGCGCACGACCTCGATCCCCTTGCCGAACCGGTCGAGCAGCGACGCGAACCGCTCGCTCTCCAGCGTCCCGGTCGTGGCGAGCACGCCCACGACGCCGGTCCGGGTTGCCGCGGCCGCGGGCTTGAGCGCCGGCTCCATCGCGATCACCGGGAGCGCGAGCCGTTCGCGGATGGACGGCGCCGCGGCCGCGGTCGCCGTGTTGCAGGCGACGACGATGGCCTTGCATCCCTGGCCCACGAGCCACTCCGCGAGCTCGAGCGAGCGCGCCCGGATCCACCGCGGGGGCCGATCGCCGTACGGCGCGTGCGCCGAGTCGGCGAGGTAGAGGAGGTCCTCGGCGGGGAGGAGCGCGCGCAGGTGGCCCAGCACGGACAGGCCGCCGACGCCCGAGTCGAAGACGCCGAGGGGGCTGTGAGGGGGGGTCGCGGGCATCGGGTGGAGCGCGGGTCGCGAGGGCCCGAGCATCACACGTTTCCGCCCGGGGCGCGAGGTCATCGCTCCCACCTTGCATGACAGCGACGAGGCCGCGCGGCCCGTTCCGGGTGGGCCGCTCACCCCGGCGGTGGCGCCAGCACGCGGTGGCGATGGAGCTCGAGCAGCACCTCGTCGGAGAGATCCGACTGCAGCTCCGCGCGGAGCCGCGCGCGGACCTCCGCGACGGGGTGCGCGCCGGTGAAGCGCGTGAGGAGCGGATAGGCCGCGCCCGGGAGGACGAGGGCCTCGAGCGCGCTGTAGCCCGCGAGCGCGACGCTGCCGTCCGGCAGCCACGAGACCGTCGCGCCGGGATCGAGGCGGAGCACCGGGGGCAGCGTCGCAACGGTCGCCGCGGCGAGCGCGCGCTCCACGGCGCGGCGCGCGATCCGGCCGTCGAGGCCGAGCAGCCCCTCGACGTCACGGACCGTGAGGCCCAGGACGAAGGCGTGGCAGGCGCGGTAGAGCTCCGCCTCGCGACCGAGCCACGGGCCCCAGACCGCCGCGCGCGCGGCAGGCGGCGGCGAGGGCCGGGACGTCGACCATGTCGAAGGTTAGCGAGCCGGGCGATTCGATCAGCAGCAGGCGGGTGCGGCCGGTCATCGCCGCCAGGATGTCGGCGGTCGGGGCGTCGGCCGGATGGAAGCCGGACGTGACGCCGCGCGCCCGGAGGTGGCGGTTCAGGAAGCGGCGGCTGGGGCCGTAGAGGGCGTCGGCCGTCAGCACCTCGTCGCCCGGGCGGAGCAGAGCGGTCAGCGGCACGGTGACCGCGGCGAGGCCGGAGGGAACTAGCCAGGCGTCGGCCGCACCCTCGAGCCCGGCGAGGGCCGCGCGGAGTTCACGCG
>JAEYZK010000309.1 GCA_023428085.1 Pseudomonadota bacterium | reverse complement strand
GCCCGCCGACGCGGCGGCGCGGCTCGCGGTGCCGGCGGCGGCGCTCCGCGGGCTCGACGGGGCCGACGCGCGGATCGCGGCGATCGAGGACCCGCGCCTCCGGCTCGCGGTGGAGGGCTCGATCCCGCCGTGGATCGTGGAGCGGTTCGTCGCCGCGCTGGGCGAGGACGAGGCCCGGAGCCTCGTCCGCGTCCTGAACGAGCGGGCGCCGCTCACCGTCCGGGCGAACCTCCTCCTCGGGGATCGCGACGCGCTCCGGGCGAAGCTCGCGGAGGAGCAGGTCGGCGCGGAGCCGACGCGGTTCTCGCCGTGGGGGCTCGTGCTCGACGGCCACCAGAACGCCTTCGCGCTCCGGTGCTTCCAGGACGGCGGGTTCGAGATCCAGGACGAGGGCAGCCAGCTCATCGCGCTCGCCTGCGCGGCGCGGCCGGGCAAGCTCGTCGTGGACGCGTGCGCGGGCGCGGGCGGCAAGTCGCTCGCCCTCGCGGCCGAGATGCACAACAAGGGCACGCTCTGGGCGCTGGACTCCGACGCGGACCGCCTCGCCGAGGCGCGGCGGCGCGCGACGCGCGCGCACGTGGACAACCTCCGGACGCGGCCCATCCCCGCGGGCGCCGAGGCGGCGGAGGCGCTCGTGGACCTGCGGGGCAAGGCGGCGGTGGTGCTCGTCGACGCGCCGTGCAGCGGGCTCGGCACGCTCCGGCGGAAGCCCGACGCGCGCTGGCGGCTCAAGCCCGAGGACCCGCCGCGCTTCGCGGCGCTCCAGCGCGAGCTGCTCGCGCGGTTCGCGGCGCTGGTCGCCCCGGGCGGCCGGCTCGTCTACGCGACCTGCGCGATGGGCCCGACCGAGAACGCGGACGTGGCGGAGTACGCGGCCCGTGAGCTCGGGCTCACGCCGGCGCCGCTCGAGGGCCTGCTCGGCGCCGAGCGCGCGGCGGCCCTGGGCGCGCGCGGGAACCAGGTCGAGCTCTTCCCGCACCGGCACGGGACCGACGGGTTCTTCTTCGCGGCCTTCACGCGCGCCCGCTGAGCGCGGGCCCGCCCGCAAACCCACGTTTGCACCCCAAGCGCGCTCGTCACGGAGCGTGCACGCGTGGGGTCCACGCTCCCGGACGGACCCAGCGGAACGGAGGGGAGCATGAACCGGCTCGGGAGGATCGTGTGCGCCTGCACGGTGGCCCTGGCGGCCGCGCCTGCGCGCGCGAACCTGTGCGACAGCGTCAAGGACGCGACGACGACCGCGGAGACGAAGCGCGACGTCGACTTCTTCCAGCAGCTGTTCCCGCGGAGCACGTACTGGGGAGACCGCACCTGGAACGAGATCGTCCTGCAATGCAACCGGCAGCGGGACACGAAGGGCAACGACGTCGCGAAGATCACCGCGGCCCCGGGCACGAACGCCGAGAAGGACCTCCTGCTCTCGAGGGAGCTCCCGCCCAAGGTGATCCGCGGCCACTACAACTTCTACGGGAAGCTCCTCACCCAGCAGAAGTACGTCTACGTCCTCAGCAAGCAGTGGGGCGAGTGGCGGATGATCATCCCGTACCGGCCGATCCTGAACGACCTGGTGAAGGACCGGGTGGATCTGTTCATGGGGCGCCGCGAGGTGGACACGAAGACCCGCGCGCTCGCGGCGCTCCGGCCCGACGGGCACGCGTGGGAGCTCTACGACACGCTGCAGGTGACCAGCCGCGAGAGCGCGCCGGCGCTCGTCTCCACGGCCCGGCCCATCGCCGAGACGCTCTGCGCGACCACCACCTTCTTCGAGGGCAAGGAGCGGAGGTACGACGGCCAGGACGACGGGAACGCGTACAAGCGTGATCCCGAGAACCGGCACGTGAGCCTGGGCAAGCTCCAGTACGCCTACAAGAAGAGCTCCACGACCGTGTACGAGGGCTGCCGCGTCGAGGCGGGTCGCGAGCTCTGGTGGCGGCCGGATCCGGCGCGCCCGTCGGTGGTGCGGACCACGGCGCGGGAGTTCGTGTTCGACAACTTCGCGCGGACGGCGGAGGAGTACTGGACGATCCCGGGGGTCTTCAGGCTCGAGATCCTCATGGAGGGCCGGAACGACGGCGACTTCCCGCCGGAGATCCGGAACCTGCTCCGGGACGGCGATCACCTGACGGTCCGGTTCGCGACGCGGTTCCCGGCGTGGGGCTTCAACCAGATGTACAAGTCGAACCCGATCCAGTTCAACAACTTCTCCACGATGACGACCGACGGCACGTACTGGCACGAGGTCGGGCACGCGTTCGGGCTCGACGACGAGTACGCCGGCGACGAGGACGGGGAGAAGGAGAAGGACTGCAACCACGCCACCTTCTCCGGCTTCACGCCGACCGATTACCAGATGTGCGACGCGGGGGACGGCGACGTCCGCACGATCTATCACTACATCGCGGCTTCACGATACGTGACGAGGCAGAGCGAGTGCCAGCAGGACCACGACTGCGGGGACGGCTTCTACTGCAACCAGGGCCTCGATCTGAAGAAGAACGCCTGCGTGGCGCTGAAGGAGGACGGCGCGGCGTGCGACGTCGCGGCCGGCGGCCGGCAGTGCGCGAGCGGGAAGTGCCGCATGGGCCGGTGCTACACGCCCGCGTCGGTGGCGATGGGCGGGGAGTGCTGGGTGGACGACGCGTGCAAGGCCGGGAAGTGCTCGAGCGTGGACGGGACCCGGGGCACCTGCGTCTGCAAGGAGGACGGCGACTGCGGCGACCCGGGGATGATGTGGTGCGACGCCGGGCTCGACACGAAGGTGAACGCCTGCCGGGCGAAGCTGCCCGCGGGCGCGAAGTGCGGGAAGGCCGGGTCCGTCGGGAACGACCACAAGTGCCACTCGGGGAAGTGCTCGGGGTTCCCGAAGTACGTCTGCAAGTAGGGCGGGGTGCGCGGCGGCGCCGGTCCGCGCCCTCCTGTTGCCACGGCGCCCCCGGCGTGGAACCCTCCTCTCGCGAGACGATCGCGGGAGGGAGCCGATGGACCGGACGAGGTGGGCAGCGGTCGCGGCGGTGCTCGTGCTGACCGCGGGCGGTGCGGCGGCCGCCGTGGCGGGGACGCGCGCCGGGGCGGAGTGGATCCGGGAGAACGTGAAGCCTCCCGCGCCGCGCCCCGAGCGGACGAAGAGCGGCAGGGTCGAGCTCCGCGTCCCGGCGGGCTGGACGCGCGACGCGGAGAGCCCGTTCGACCTCCAGGTCTTCTCGAAGCGGCGCCTGGCGATGGCCGGCTTCTTCGAGTTTCACCGCGCCGATCTCGCCGAGTCCGTGACGCCCCACGATCTCCTCGCCGCGCAGGTGAAGGACCTCGGCGCCAAGCGCGAGGGCTTCCGCGCGATCGCCCCGGAGGAGCGGCGCGAGGAGGGCGATCGGACGTTCACCTCCGCGCTCCACGCCGGCACGCACGAGGGCGCCGAGTACCGCTACCGGTACACGCTCGTGGAGTTCCGGGATCACCCGGAGCTCTTCCTCGTCGTCCTCCAGGTCGCGGCGCCCGAGAACTATCCGAAGGCGCAGCCGGTCTTCGACGCGGTCCTCCGCTCCGCCGCCGTGCTGCCGGCCCCCGCCGGAGCGGTTCGGTCCGCGGCGGCGCGCGCGGGTGCCGCCGCCCCGGGCGCTCGACGCGTGACCGCGCCGAGCGGCCGGCTGGAGCTGGACTTCCCCGCGGACTGGGTCGAGGACGGGGAGTCCGAGTACGACGTGGAGCTCCGGACGAAGAACGGTCGCCTGTCGGTGGCCCTGCGCGAGTGGCGCGGGGACGACCTCGCGGGGGAGGGGGCGCCACGCGAGCTGCTCGAGGGCATGGTCGATCGCCTCGGCGAGGTCCGGAAGAACTGGGTCCAGGTCGGGCGCGAGGAGCGGGTCGAGGACGGGGATCGCACCTTCACGACCGTGCGCTACGCGGGCGAGTTCGGCGTGCAGCGCTTCTACTTCCAGTACGTCCTGGTCGAGTTCGCGTCGGCGCCGGACGTGGTCGCGGTGCTCCTCCAGGTGGGGAGTCCGAGCGAGTGGGCCGCGCACGAGCCGGTCCTCGACGCCATCGCGGGGTCGGTGGCGCTGAAGGCGGAGACGCCTCCTGCGCCCTGAACGCGCGGCGTACCCTCGAGGCAACGAGCGCTGAGGACGCGGCCGCCGTCGGTTAAGCTCGAGCGATGCCCGAGCTCCCCGAGGTCGAGTTCGCCGCCCGTTGCCTGCGCCGATGGGCGCGCGGGCGCCGCGTGGAGGCGGTGGAGCTGGATCCCGGCGCGCGGCGCATCGTGCGGCCCTCGACGCCCGCCGCGTTCGCGCGCGCGCTCCGCGGGGCAGGGGTCGAGGACGTCCGGCGCATCGGCAAGCACCTGCTCGTCACGCTCGAGCGGGGCGGCGCGCCGCTGGGCCTCCTCTCGCACCTCGGCATGACCGGGAAGTGGCTCCGCACCGGGGCCGCCGCCGCGCCGCCGCGCCACTCGCGCGCGCGCCTCCGGCTCGACGACGGCCGCGTGCTCCACTACCAGGACCTGCGTCTCTTCGGGCGCCTGCGGCTCGTCCCCGGCGCGCGGTTCGAGGACGTGCCGGAGCTGGCGGCGCTCGGGCCCGACCCCCTCGCCGAGGGGATCGACGTCGGCCGTCTGGTGGCCGCGCTCGCCCGGACGCGCCTCCCGGTGAAGGTGAAGCTCCTCGACCAGCGACTCCTCCCCGGCGTCGGCAACATCCACGCGGGCGAGGCGTGCTTCCGCGCCCGGATCGACCCGCGCCGCCCGGCGCGGTCGCTCTCGCCCGCGGAGGTGAAGCGGCTCGCGGGCGGGATCCTCGCGTCGTTCCACCTCACGCTCGACGCGGAGCAGGGGCCCGGGATCACGTACGTGGAGGAGGGCGGCGCGAACCCGTTCCTCGTCTACGCGCGCGCGGGCGAGCCGTGCCCGCGGTGCGGGCGGGAGACGCTCCGCCGGGTGGTGCAGGCAGGGCGCTCCACGTTCCTCTGCCCGCGCTGCCAGCGGTGAGCCGCGGCGGGCGCGCGGGTAGGCGGCGGGCCACGGAGGCCCGCCGCCCTCGATCCTCACGGTCGACGGCGCGCTACCAGTAGTAGAACCCCGCCCACGGGTACTGGCCGGCGGTGAACGCGAAGTAGTAGAAGCCGTCGGACCACTTCTGCGGCAGCGCCGCGCCGCACGCGACCGCGACGTTGTTCACCGACAGCGTGCGCCCGCTCATGTTGTAGCAGCCCCAGCCGGCGATGTTGGCCGAGGTGCGGTAGCAGACCGCGCCGGTGGTGTTGAAGTTGCCGCTGTTCCCCGAGGTGAGGGTGATCGCGTTCGCGCACGGCGTCCCGGTCGGCTCCGGGTCGAAGGTCGCCGTCACCGCTTGCGCCCCGGTCATCGTGACCGCGCACGTGAGGGACGTGCCGGAGCACGCGCCGCCCCACCCGGCGAAGGTGGAGCCGCTCGCCGGGGCCGCGGTCAGCGTGACGGTCGCGGCGCTCCCGAAGCTGCCGCTGCAGGTGGTGCCGCAGCTCACGCCCGCCGGAGCGGAGGTGACCGTGCCGCTGCCGGAGCCGGCGCGGGTCACGCTGAGCGTGTACAGGATCGGGTTCACGTTGAACGTGGCGGTGACCGCGCGCTCGGTGGTCATCGGGACCGTGCACGTCGGCGCCGTGCCGGCGCACGCGCCGCTCCAGCCCGAGAAGCTGGAGCCGGTCGCCGCGGTCGCGGTGAGCGTGACCGTGGTGTCGCTCGCGAAGCTCGCGCTGCAGATGGTGCCGCAGTTCACGCCGGCCGGGCTGGAGGTCACCGTGCCGATCCCCGTGCCGGACCGCGTGACGTCGAGGGTGGAGATGGAGCCGAGGTTGAACGTGGCGGTGACGGACCGCGCCGCGGTCATCGTGACGACGCAGGCGGCCGTCCCGCCGGAGCACGGGCCGCTCCAGCCGTAGAACAGGGACCCGTGCGCCGGGACCGCGTGGAGGGTGACGCTGGTCCCTTCGGCGAAGCTCGCGCTGCACGTGGTGCCGCAGTTCACGCCGGCGGGCGAGGAGGTCACCATGCCGCTCCCCGTGCCGTCCCGGGCGACGGTGAGGGTGTAGATGGAGCCGCGATCGAACGTGGCGGTGACGGAGCGTGCCCCGGTCATCGTGACCCGGCAGGCCCCGGTGCCGGAGCACGCGCCGCTCCAGCCGGTGAACAGGGACCCGTGCGCCGGGACCGCGAGCAGGGTGACCGTCGTCCCCTCGGCGTAGCTCGCGCTGCACGTCGTGCCGCAGTCCACGCCCGCGGGCGAGGCGGTGACCATGCCGCTCCCCGTCCCGTCGCGGGTGACGGTGAGCGCGAACGTGGCCGGGGTGCCGCCGGGCTTCCAGATCCTGAAGTTGCCGCTGGCGTGGAGGAGCGACATGAAGCTCAGCAGGCCGTCGTAGTAGCGCCACTGGCCCGTGGGCGGGCTCAGGTTCCAGAGCTCGCGGACGAACTCGAGCCGCCGCGCGTGCGTCGCGGCGAGCGAGGCGACGCCGGTGCAGGCGACGAGCCCGGGCGAGTGGTCGCTCGAGAGCGGGGACCCGGCCAGCGTGAACTGGTTCCCGTAGCTGGTGATGCCCTGGCCGTAGAGGAAGGCCTGGAGCCGATCGGCGAGCACGGGCGCGTACGTGCCGGAGCGCCACCACGACCAGTCCATGCCCCAGTTCATCGCCACCCGCCACGCGTCGAACCGGAAGTCGCCGTGGCTGTTGGTGTTGTTGGGCGCGCCGGTGAACTCGGCGTAGTCGGGGCTCAGGCCCGTCGTCGCGTGCGCCGCCTTCGGGAAGAACGCGCGGCTCGTCGCGGCCGCGTCGAGCCAGAACTGGCGGTCCGCCGCGGTCTGGCCGTTCCACCCCGCGGCCCACCGGCCCCAGAGCTCGTAGAACGCGGGCAGGTGATAGGACGGATCGGTGAAGCTCGCCGAGTTGTAGTACGGGACGAAGACCACCTGCTTCTGCGTCCGGTCGAACATGTTCGTGACGCCCTCGAGGACGCCGGCGTTCATGTCCTCCTTGTGCAGCATGGCGTCGAGGATGGCGTTGGCCTCGGCCACGTAGTCGTAGATGCCGGTGCCGTTGCCCCAGCGGTGGCCCGCGAAGAAGAGGGCGGTGGCGAAGTACTCCTCGCCGTCGGACGCGGGGTTCTGGTCCATGATCGAGCCGCTCGTGCTCACCTGCCAGGCGAAGTAGCCCTTCCGCGGGCCCGTCTGGTGCTGCATCACCGACTTCGCGAAGTTCCACAGGGCGTTGAACTCCGCCTGCTTGTTCATCTGGACGGCGATCATCATGCCGTACGACACGCCCTCGCTCCGGATGTCGTTGTCGCCGACGTCCTTGATGTACGCGAGGGCGCCGTTGGCGTTCGTGCCGAACGGATAGTAGACGCGCTTGTTGTCGTCGGTGGAGGCGAACAGGCTGCTCCACCACTGGTCGAGCTTGGCCTGGATCTGCGCGTCGGTGAGCGAAGGATCCCACTCCTTGAAGAGGTTCGGGTACACGCCCGAGGCCCAGGCGCTCTCCGCGGGCGGGGCCGGCGGCTCGGGCGGCGGCGGGGTCGCGCCTTCGTAGGAGAGCTCGTACCAGTCGACGTAGGTGTCGGACGAGCCGTCGTCGACCTCCATCAGGAAGCGGACGGTCCTGGGTCCCGGGGTCGTCACGTCCCAGGTCACCTCGACGTCCGTGAACGCCGTGCCGGGGAAGGCGAGCCCCGCGACGCGGACGGTGTCGAGGTAGAGGCCGGCGCGGGCGGTGACGGCGGCGCTCGAGGCGCCGCGCACGACGAAGCGGTAGCGGCCGGCCTGGGCGAAGCTCGCCGAGGAGGAGACCGCGTCGTTCTTGCACAGGAGGCCGGCGTACGTCGTGCGGATGCTCGCGCAGCCGCCGGCGGGCATCATCGCCTCGCCCTCCTGGTGGAGGACGAGCGTGGACGCGGCCGCGGGCGGCGACGAGGCGGCCGCGGAGCCGCTGTCCTGGTTGCAGCCCGCCGCCAGCGTGGCGGCGAGGGCGAGCCCGAGCGCGGTGGAACGGACGAGGCGCGTGGACATCGTGAGCCTTCCTTTCGAGAGGAGGGGAGGTGCCTGGCGGAACACGGGCGCTCCGGCAGGTGGGAGCGATCTGAATCGAATCTGGACGCGATTCAAGCGCGTTCCGGCCCGCGCCGCCAGCCGCTGTGCGCCAACGCCGCGCGGCGTCAGGCGTTTTCACGCCGCGTGGGACGCTGCGCGCCGCCCGCCTCGCGCATGTGAGCGTTCACGCGCGTTCGTCTCGTCCGGGGCCGCTCGCGGAGGGAGCCCGATCGAGCTCCAGATCGGCGAACGAGGCGGGGTCCTCGAGGGCCTCGAGGTGGGTGAGCACGTTGGCGTGCGGGATGGCGGCGCGGACGTCGCGCTCGACCTCCTCGAGCAGGTCGTGGCCGCGCTGCACGGTCCAGTGGCCGGGGACGAGGACGTGCATGGTGATGAAGCGGCGGGACGCGGCCTGGCGGGTCCGCACCGCGTGGAACCGCACCTGCCGGTCGGCGTAGCGGGCGAGGACCTCCTGCAGCGCGCGCAGCTCCTCCGGCGGGATCGCGGCGTCCAGGAGCCCGTGCGTCGATCGCCGCAGCAGGCCGATCGCGGTCCGCACGATGTTCCCCGCGACGAGGAGCGCGAGGATGGGGTCGAGCTGCCGCCAGCCCGTGATCGCCACGACGCCGATCCCGACGAGCACGCCCGCCGAGGTCCAGACGTCGGTCATGAGGTGGTGGCCGTCCGCCTCGAGCGCGATGGAGTGGTGCTGCCTGCCCGCCCGGAGCAGCACCCGCGCCACGGCGAGGTTCACGACCGACGCCGCGGCCCCCAGCGCCACGCCGAGCCCGGGCTGCTCGAGCTCCCGCGGATCCAGCAGGCGGCCGATCGCGGTCCAGCCGATGGCGAGCGCGGCCACGAGGATGAGCGCCCCCTCCACCCCGCTCGAGAAGTACTCCGCCTTCGTGTGCCCCCAGGCGTGGTCCTCGTCGGGCGGGCGCGCGGCGACGATGAGCATCGCCAGCGTCATGCCGGCGCCGAGCAGGTTGACGAGCGACTCCGCCGCGTCGGAGAGCAACCCGACCGAGCCGGTGAGCCACCATGCCCCGGTCTTCAGCGCGATCGTGACGAGCGCCGCCCCGACCGAGAGCCAGGCGAAGCGCGTCAGGCTGGAGCGCGAGGGCGTGCTCATGCCGCCCTTGTGGCTCGTTTCGCGCCGACGCGCAACTGCGGAACAGCCGTCCTGACGAGGTGGGCGTCAGCGTGGCGGACACGGGCGCTCGACGAGCTTCGCGATCTCCCGGACGAGCTCGTCGAAGGAGTCGGCCCGAAGCATGTGGGATGTCGAGCCAATGGGCGAGCGCCGGCTGCTCGAGCGTTTCGGAGTAGCCGTTCGCCATTCGAGCGTCCAGCCATGCCTTCGGGCTCGGCACGGCCTCGGCGTCATCGACGTCGGTGAGGTCACCCGGCAGCGTTCGCTTTCCTGCGAGGGAGCTCGCGGCGGCCAGGAACCAGGCTTCGAACTCCCGGACGGCGAGCACGACCGAGATGTTTCGGTCGGTCCTCGCGCGTTGCGCCCAGGCGAGCAACTGCGGACCGAGCTGGCAGGCAGGATCCGTATCGGAGTCGAGGAGGACGAGGTGCCGTCGCCCGGCTGCCCTCGCCGCGCGACGAGCTCGACCCGCCGTTCCGCCTCCTTCACGAGCTGTCCGCGTGAGACCCGACTCGGCTTCAGCACCTCGACGTACAGCCCCGGATCGAGGAACTCGACGATGCGCCGGACGAGGATCGGTACGGCCGCGTCCTCGCCGTGCCCCTCGACGATCGTCCCGATCCTCACGAGCGATCCTGCTCGAAGAGGTCGAGCTGGCCGGGCTCGGGAACGAAGGAGAGCGGGCCGCCGGTCGTGCGCCGGCGGCCCGGACGGACGCCGCCCTACCGCGCCTCGCACACGATGTTGAACGGCGTCTCCGTCGCCCGGCGGAAGCGCCGGAACCCCGCCTGCTCGGCCACCTGGCGGAGGCGCGCCTCGCCCGCCTGGGCCCCGAGCGCCGGGCCGTGGCCGGCGAGCGAGTTGGGGACACAGATGAGCGTGGACGCGGCGTAGAAGAGCCGCCCCACCGGGTTCAGGTTGTCCTCCACGCGATCCCCCGCCGCCGGCTCGACGAGCATCCACGCGCCCTCCGGCGCGAGCGCCTGGCGAACCCGCCGGGCGGCCCCGACGGGATCGACCATGTCGTGGAGCGAGTCGAAGTGGGCGACGAGGTCGTAGCCGCCGCCCGGGAACGAGCCGGCGTCGGCCACCTCGAACCGGACGCGCCCGTCGAGCCCGGCCTCCGCCGCCCGCGAGCGCGCCGCGTCGATCGAGGCGGGGTGCGTGTCGAACCCCACGAACTGCGAGCGCGGGTAGGCCCGGGCCATGAGCAGCGTCGAGGCGCCGTGCCCGCACCCGACGTCGGCGACGGAGCCGCCCGCGCGGAGCCTGGGCTCGATCCCTTCCAGCGCCGGGATCCACCGCTCGATGAGGTTCGCCGCGTAGCCGGGCCGGAAGAACCGCTCGGTCCCCTCGAAGAGCACGGGGTCCTGCTCCCCCCACGCCAGGCCGCCGCCCGTGCGGAACGCCTCGGCGATGCGCGCCTCGGCCCGCGTCATCGCGGAGAGCACCTGGAAGGCGCCCTGCACGGAGGCGGGGCTGTCGTCGGTGGCGAGGGCCACCGCCTGCTCCGGCGGGAGCGTGTAGCGCCCGGTGGACGGGTCGTAGGTCACGTACCCGCCCGCCGCCTGGTTCGCGAGCCACTCCCGGACGTACCGCTCGTGCGTGTCGGTCCGCGCGGCCAGCTCCGCGGGCGTCGCCGGCCCCGCCTCGGCCAGCGCCCGGTAGAGTCCGAGGCGGTCGCCGATCCGCACCAGCACCGCGCTCGCCGCGGCGCCGAGCTCCCCCACCACGTGCTGCACGAAGGCGTCGAGCTTCCTGCCATCCACGAGCTCCTGGAACGACATGGTCCTGCTCCCTTCCCGTCCGGCCCTCCCGGGATGGGAGGTGCGCCGGACGAGGGGAGCTTGCGGCGTGGGCGTTGGCGCCCCCGTTGGAACCCGCGTGGAATGTGCAGCGGCTGGCGGCTCGCGCCATATGGGCCACCTCGGAGGCGTTGCATGCCGGGAGTGGCCGAGACCAGCGCGCGCGTTCGCGTGGAGGTGCTGGGCGCGCTCCGGGTGCTGCGCGAGGGCCGGGCGCTCGCGCTCCCGCCTTCCCGGCGGACGCGCGCGCTGCTCGGTTACCTCGCGGTGACCGCCCGGCCGCAGCTCCGCCCGCGCCTCTGCGATCTCCTGTGGGACGGCCCGGGGGATCCGCGCGCCTCCCTGCGGTGGAGCCTGGCCAAGCTCCGCCCCCTCCTCGACGCCGCGTTGCCGCAGCTCCTGACCGAGGGTGATTCGGTGGGCCTCGCGCTCGGGCCCGGCGCGCTCGACCTCGCGGACGTGCGCGGGCAGCTCGAGGGCGGCGTCCTGGCCGCCGACCTCGAGTCGCTCCGGCGCGCGGCGGCCACGTTCCGGGGCGAGCTGCTCGAGGCGCTGGAGGTCCCGGGCTGCTTCCGGTTCGAGGAGTGGGCCGCCGCGGAGCGCGCCTCGGCGCGGCGGCTCCGGCTCTCGATCCTGGACGCGCTCGTGGCGCGCACGCAGGAGCGCGAGCCGGAGGACGCGCTCGTCCACGCGCGGGCGCGCGTGGCCGTGGATCCGCTGGGGGAGTCGGGGCACGCGGCGGTGATCCGCCTCCTCGCCCGGCTCGGCCGCGTCAAGGAGGGGCTCGCGCAGTACGACGCCTGCCGCGAGATCCTGGCGAGCGCGCTCGGGGCGAGGCCCTCGGCCGCGCTGGAGCAGGCCCGCCGCTCGCTCACCGCCCACCGGACGGCCGGCGCCGCGGCGTGCTCCGCGC
>JAEYZK010000273.1 GCA_023428085.1 Pseudomonadota bacterium | reverse complement strand
GCGCGGAGCCGCCGGCGCCGCGGTCTCCGCGTCCCGCTGGATCCGCAACGAAGCCAGAGCTTCCGTGAGGTCGTTCCGCACCGGTGTTCCCTCGCTGGCCGCGCGCGGCAGCGGCGCGGGTGGTCCGGGTTGCTCTACCACGATCACGATACAGCATGCCTCATGAATTGAAGACCACTACAATTTTGCCCCGTCCGGGCGCGCGCCGGTTGGTCGCAGCGCACGTCCATCCTGCAGGTTTTGCGTCCGGGCGCGCGCCGAGCCGCCTGGCGCGCAGGCGTTTCGCTGCGTCGTCTCCGCGCGGGGTGAAGCGTCGCGGAGCGGTCACATCGAAACTTTGGAGTGTTCTCTAATCCGTGTTGCGTACTCGAACCCGAAGCTGGTAACACGGCCGGCAGCCACACGGAGAGAGCGTTGCTGGCGCGGGCCGCGCCCGCGGGAGGTGGTCGCGATGCGTTCGTCGACGATGGGTGCGCAGGTGGTCCCGTCCGCGGTCCTCTTCGACCGGGAGGAGATCGCCCGCTGGGTGCCGCACCGCCCGCCGATGCTGCTCCTCGACGGGATCCTCGCCTTCGAGCCCGACGCGCGCTGCACCTCGGTGCGCCGCGCGCGGACCGACGAGCACTTCGTGGCGGGCCACTTCCCGGGCAACGCGATCGTCCCCGGGATCTACCTCATCGAGAACCTCGCCCAGACCGCCTGCTTCCTCGCGCAGCGGTCCGCCGCCGTCGCGGCCGCCGCCACGCCGGTGCTGGCGCGGGTGGAGCGGTGCAGCTTCTCGGCGCCCGTGCGTCCGCCGGCGGACCTCGTCACGCAGGTCGAGGTGCTGCGGACGCTCGACACGCTCTCGATCTACGCCGGCACGTGCCGCGTCGGGGGTCGGGTGGTGTGCCGGGCGGAGATCGTGGTCGGGCGGCACGAGGAGAGGAGCGCGGCATGACCTCCGGACGGCAGCGGTTCGTGATCACGGGGCTGGGCGTCGTCTCGGCGATCGGGACCGGGAAGGACGCGTTCTGGCGCGGGCTCTGCGAGGCCCGCGACGGCATCTCCCCGATCCGGCGGTTCGACACCACGCCCTTCGAGCGGCACCGCGGGGGCGAGGTGCGGGACTTCTCGGTCGCGGAGCTGCTCCCGGACGTCCCCGACGCCGCGGCGCTGGGGCGCGCCAAGCAGCTCATGCTGGTGGCGGCGCGCGAGTGCCTCGACGAGGCCGCGCTCGGCGCGACCGATCCGTTCCGCGTGGGCGTCGCGATCGGCACCACCATCGGCGAGTCGTGGGCGCTCGAGGCGATCACCGACAGCGTCGCCCAGGGCGGCGCGGGCGCGCTCCCGGGCGAGGCCGCGCTCGACTACCTGCCCCACACCATCCCGCAGGCGGTGGGGCGCGCGTTCCGCCTGTACGGGCCCAACCTCATGGTCTCGAACGCCTGCGCGGCCGGGAACTTCTCCGTGGGCCAGGCGCTGCGCTGCATCGAGGCGGGCGACGCGGACGCGATGCTCGCGGGCGGCTCCGACGCGTTCTCGCGCTACGCGTTCTCGGGGTTCTGCCGCCTGGGCGCGGTCTCACCCGACGTGCCGCGGCCGTTCAGCCGCGATCGCCGGGGCATGATCCCGGGCGAGGGCGCGGCGGCGCTGCTCGTCGAGTCGCTGGAGCACGCCCGCGCCCGCGGGGCGACCGTGCTGGCCGAGATCGTGGGCTACGGGGAGAGCTGCGACGCGCACCACATCACCCAGCCGCACGACCTGGGCATCGCGCGCTGCGCGCGCGCCGCGCTGGAGGACGCCGGGCTCGAGCCGGCGGCGATCTCCTTCGTCTCGGTGCACGGCACCGGCACCCCCACGAACGACGTCACGGAGTCGCGCGCGCTGCGCGACGTGTTCGGCGACGCGCTGGCCGGGATCCCGGTGTCCGCGGTCAAGTCGATGACCGGTCACCCGATGGGCGCGGCCAGCGCGATCGAGTGCGTCGCGGCGGTCCTCTCGCTCCGCCACCAGCACGTCACCGCCACGCGCAACCACCTCGGCCCGGACCCGGACTGCGCGGTCGACTGCGTCCCCAACGCGGGCCGCGACATGCCGGTCCGCTACGTGCTCAAGACGTCGTCGGCCTTCGGCGGAAACAACTCCTGCCTCGTCCTGAAGCGTCCGGAGTGAAGCGATGAACGACGTGGTCATCACCGGCTGGGGCGTGGTCTCGGCGATCGGCAGCGGCGCCGAGGAGTTCACCCGGGCGTACCGGGCGCGCACGTCGGGCCTGCGGCCCCTGACGCTGTTCCAGAGCCCCCATTACCGCCGCGACGTCGCCGGGGAGGTCCCCGGCTTCGATCCCGCGGGGATGCTGGGGAAGAAGGGGCTCAAGACCTGCGATCGGTCCACGCTGCTGCTCCTCGCCGCGACCGAGCTCCTGTACCGGGGGATGGGGCTCGCCGGCGCGGAGGCGCGGCGGCGCCTGCTCGCCGACGAGGAGGTCGGGATCGCGCTCGGCACGCTGGGCTCGCTGAAGAGCATCGCCGACTTCGACATGGAGACCGTGCGGGCGCCGCAGTTCGTGGTGCCCACGCTCTTCCCCAACACCGTGTTCTGCGCCGCCGCGAGCTACGCGGCCATCCGCTACGCGTTCAAGGAGAGCTGCGTCACGCTCACCAACGACGAGCCATCGGCGGTGCTCGCCTTCGGCGCCGGCCTCGGGCGGCTCCGGCGCGGGCGGGCGCGGCAGATGGTCGTCGGCGGGACGCACGAGCTGAGCGACATCTGGTCGCTCGCGCATCAGAAGGCGTGCGAACGGCTCGGCACGCCGGCGCCGGTGCTCGGGGAGGGCGCGGCGGTCTTCGCGCTCGAGCGGCGCGAGGACGCCGAGCGCCGCGGCGCGCGGCCGCTCGCGGACGTGCTCGGCTGCGCGAGCGCCTTCTGCCCGGAGAAGCCCGCGGCGTTCGGCAGGATCCTGGAGCGCCTCCGGGCGCAGGCCGGCGCCGAGGCCGTGGAGTCGGTGGCGCACCTGTTCACCGCGCAGAAGGCCGATCTGGACGAGGGCGCGTCGCTGCCGGGGGCGGAGGTTCATCGCCTGTATCCCCGGTTCGGCTACCTCTCGGCCGCGCAGGGAGCGGTCGCCGCGGCCGCCGCCCTCGCGGACGACCGGATCCCGGCGGGCGCGCACGTCCTCGTGAGCACCGCGGACACGGGCGGCAACTGCGCCGCCCTGCTCCTCCGCAAGCAGGTCGCCTGAGCCGCCGCCCATGGAGCACCTCGCCGACATCCTCCTCGCCCGCGCCGCGGCCACCCCTGACGGCGTCTCCTTCTGGTTCGAGGGCGAGGTGCACCGGTACCGCGACGTGCTCCACGGGGCGCGGCGGTTCCGGGCGCGCCTCGAGGAGCTCGGCGTCGCGCCGGGCGCGCACGCGCTGCTCCTGTGCGGCAACGGTCCGCTCTTCTTCCATGCGTTCTTCGGCCTGCTCCTCCACGGCGCGGTCCCGGTGCCGCTCGCGCCGCACTCGCCCGCGGAGCGCGTGCGCGCCCTCGCGGCGGACTGCGGCGCGGCGCTCGCCGTCGGCGACGCGGACGCGGGC
>JAEYZK010000240.1 GCA_023428085.1 Pseudomonadota bacterium | reverse complement strand
GCGCCGCGCGCTCCGCGCGCGCGTCGCCGACCGGCTCGCGCACGCGGCGGCGATCCGGGGCGCCAGCCGACGCCCGGGGTGAGCGGCGCGACCCGGAGGGCGCCGCCCGCCGGCCGTCAGGCCTGCTCCCGCTTCGCGCACTCCGGGCACACGCCCACGAGCTCGTGGTGGTGCCCCTCGAGGCGGAAGCCGTACCGCGCGGCGACCTCGCGCTGGAGGATCTCGAACGCCTCGAACTCGAACTCGACCACCGTTGCGCACCTGCTGCACCGCAGGTGGTCGTGGTGGTGACGTCCGAAGGTGGTCTCGTAGCTCCGCACCTCACCGGCGATGATCGCCGGCTCGAGGATCCCGGCCTCGGCGAGGAGCGGAAGTGTGCGATAGACGGTCGCCTTGGAGCCGCGGATCCCGCGCTGCTTCAGGTCGGCGATGAGGTCCTCGATCGGGTAATGGCCCTCGCGCGCCAGGGCCGCCTCGACGATCGCCGCGCGCGCCTCGGTCAGGCGCAGGTCCTTCTTGTGGAGGAAGCGCTCGAAGCGATCCAGGGCTTCCTGCGTACGCGCGTCCAGGGCAGAACCTCCGTGCGACCCGGTCTCACCGTCTGCCTACCCTAGCGACCTCACGTCGCGGGTGTCAACGCTCGGCCGGAACCTTGAACTCGGGCGAAATACTGCACACGCTGGCGTTGGTTACGGGTTCGTCGCTCCCCTGCCCGCCCCCCTCGGAACCTCCTCGATCGTGATCGACTCCCTCCGACGTACGACCCTGCTGACGACGCTGCTCGCCGGCGTCTTCACCCCGGGCGCAGCCGCCCGCGGCCAGCTCCTCCCCACGACGCCGGCCCCCGCGACGGAGATCGTCTCGAGCCTGCGGGCCCTCGTGGAGGGCTCCCCGCTCGCGGTCGCCCGCACGGGCATCCTCGTCGCCGCGGTGGACACCGGCGAGGTGCTGTACGCGCGCGAGGCCGACGCGCTCCTCAACCCGGCGAGCAACGTGAAGCTCGTCACGAGCGCGGCGGCGCTCGCGCGGCTCGGGCCGGAGTACCGCTTCCCGACGGAGTTCCTCGTCACCGAGGCGCCCGCGAAGGGCGTGTCGAAGTCGCTGTACGTCCGCGGGCGGGGCGACCCGACCCTGGTCACCGAGCGGCTCTGGGCGATCGCGGGCGAGCTGCAGCGGCTCGGGCTCCGCCGCGTCGGCGAGCTCGTGCTCGACGACACCTACTTCGACGCGGAGCGGTTCGGGCCGGGGTACGATCGCGAGGACACCGACCGCGCCTACAGCGCCCCCTCCGGCGCGCTCTCGCTCAACTTCAACGCGGTCGAGGTGGTCGTCACCCCGGGGGATGCGGCGCAGCAGCGTCCGCGCGTGCAGCTCGAGCCGGCGTCGCCCTTCCTGGAGGTGGAGAACCGCGCCGTGACCGTGGGCCGGAGGGGCCGCGCCCGCGTGATCGTGCGGACCGAGCTCCGGAACGGGCGGGAGCGCGTGATCGTCGAGGGCCGCGTGCCGATCGGGTCCCGGCCGCACGTGCTCTGGCGGCGCGTCGACGAGCCCGCGCTCTACTTCGGCCATACGCTGGCCTCGCTGCTCGAGCTCCGCGGCGTGAAGGTCGGGCGCATCCGCCTCGCGCGCGCGCCCGAGGGCGCGCGGATCGTCCACGTCTCGCAGTCGGACGCGCTCGCGGAGATCGTGCGGCGGCTCAACAAGACCTCGAACAACTTCGTCGCCGAGCAGCTCCTCCGGACGCTCGGCGCCGAGCTGCGGGGCGGCCCGGGCACCTGGGCGAAGGGCGTCGAGGCGGCGGAGGAGTTCCTGGGCGAGCTGGGCATCGCGCCCGGCAGCTACGTCATGCGGAACGGCTCCGGCCTCAACGACGCGAACCGGTTCTCGGCGCGGCAGCTCGTGACGGTGCTGCGCGGGATGTGGGGCCGCTCCCAGCTCCAGCCGGAGTTCCTCGTCTCGCTGCCGGTCGCCGCGCGCGACGGGACCATCCGCTGGCGCATGGGCGGGACCGCCGCGGCGGGCCGGCTGCGCGCGAAGACCGGGACGCTCGACGGCGTGGTCTCGCTCGCGGGCTACGTGCAGGACGGCGCCGGGCGGACCCTCGCCTTCGCGGTCCTGGTGAACGACTCGCCGGGGCGGCCCGGCGTGGTGCGGGCGGTGGACGCGCTCGGCGCCGCGCTCGCCGGGAGCGGCGCGCCCGCCGGCGGGGGAGACGTGCGGCTCGCGGTGGCGACGGTGCCGCCGCCGGCCGACCTCGCCGCGCGGCTGCGGACGTTCTACGCGCTCGCGAAGGGCGGCGACGTCCGCAACGAGCGGCTGCTCCGGGACGCGCTGCGCGAGGCGGCGGATCCCGTCGCGCGGCTCGCGCTCGCGGAGTGCGCGTACCTCGCGGATCCGGAGAGCGAGTCGGCGCAGCGGGACCTCCTCGAGGCCTCCGCCGCGGACCCCGACGCGCTGTCCCGGCTGTGGGCGCTCCTGCCGGAGCTCGCGCCCGGGCCGGTGGTCTCCTCGCTCGCCGACCTCGCGGCCGAGGACGACGCCGAGGCGCTGCGGCGGCTCGTGGACCTGGGCGGGCGGTCGCTCCCCGACGAGCGGCTCGCCGCCGCGGTCGAGGAGGCCCTCGCCGGCGTCGCCGGCAGCGCGCCGGAGGAGACGGTCTCCGCGCTGCGG
>JAEYZK010000153.1 GCA_023428085.1 Pseudomonadota bacterium | reverse complement strand
CCTCCATGCCCTTGTCGAGGTCGCGCATGGCGGTGGCGATCTGGGTGATGCCGGTGGACTGCTGCTGCACGGCGGAGGCGATGTGCAGGGCGGCGTCGCTCGTCTCGCGGACGATGCCGCCGATCTCCCGGAGGCTCTCGCCGGAGGCCCGGATCTGGTCGAGCGAGCCCGTCATGCCCTGGGTGCCGCGCTCGGTCAGATCGCGGGTGTTCTGCACGGCCGCGAGCATGTCCTCGACCATCTTGCCGATGCGGGCGGCGCCGTGGCCGGACTGCTCGGCGAGGGCGCGGACCTCCTGCGCGACGACGGCGAAGCTCTTGCCTGCCTCGCCGGCCTTGGCGGCCTCGATGGAGGCGTTGAGCGAGAGGACGTGGGACTGGGTGGCGAGGTCGCGGACGGTCTCGACGATGTCGCCGATCTGCCGCGCCTGGTCGAGGAGCTGGCTCGACTGCGTGACGATGCCCTCGACGGAGCCCTGGATCCGGGAGAGCTCGCCGGCGCTCCGCTCGGCGGCCTCGCGGCCGGACTCGCTCATCTCCCCGGCCTTGCGCGCGACCTCGAGCACGGCGGCGGCGCGCGAGGCGGCGACGGAGGAGGACTGCTCCAGCTGGCGCGTGGTGGAGCTGGTCTCGGCGACGCCGCTCGCCTGCCGCTCGAGCATCGCGGACTGCGCGCGGGTGTGATCGGAGAGCTGCTCGGCGGCGGCGGCCATCTCCTCGGAGGCCGCCTGGAGCGTGGCGACGAGCGCGCGGAGGCGCGTGACCATCTGCTGGAACGAGCGGGCGAGGACCCCGACCTCGTCCTCGGACTCGATCGTCACCGGCTGCGTGAGGTCGCCCTGCGCGATCCGGAGCGCGGCCTGCGAGAGGTTCCGGACCGGCCGCGCGGTGGAGCCCGAGACGATCCAGGCGACGGCCACGCCGAGCGCGGCCGCGGCGAAGAGGATGAACGCGCCGACGAGGATGGACCGCTCCTGCTCCCGGTTCGCCTCGTCGAGCGCGGCGTCCATGGCTGCCTGCGCGTTCTTCGCCCCCTCCGCGAAGCGGGCGTACAGGGCCTGGTAGTAGTTCTCGATCGCCGCGGAGTCGCCGGTCATCTGCCGCTCCTCCTGGCTCGCGCCCGACGCGTGCTGCCAGTCCGGGCGCGTGCACCGCTCCGCCTCGAACTTGAGCCGGAAGCTCACCTTCCGCGCGACGTCCACGTTCGCGTCGGTCCAGTACTTCTCGAGGTCGCCGACGAGCTTCTTCGACTCGGCGGCGCCCAGGACGAGCGCGCCCTCGGCCTCGAACCGATCCTTCATCTCGTAGTAGGCGTCCTCGGCGAGGTCGATCTTGTCGTCCATGCGCCGGGACTCGCCCACGTACTTCAGGAGCGCGTCGAGCTGCCCCAGCTTCGCGTGCATGTCCTGGTGGAAGAGCAGCGCCGGCAGGTTCTTCCTCCGCGCGTCCTCGAGCCTGCCCCGGGCGCGGTTGGAGAGGCCGAGCGTCACCACCGTCGCCACGGTCGTGGCGACGACGGCCACCAGGGCGGGGATCAGCATCTTCCAGCGGAGTGAACGGACCGTGAACATGCACCGCTCCTGGGCCGCCGGGAGGAGCCCGGATCGACGTCCTGGATCTGTATCAAGAACTCCGCCCGGTCCGAATCGGCGCCGCCCTGCGCGCGAGTGGGCCCGCGCCCACACCGGCGCGGTGTCCCGCGCGCGGGGGGGGGGCGGAGGGGCGCGGCCGGCGCGACGTGACCCTGGGTCGCGGGCGTTCCGGCGGCGATCAGCCGCCGCGGCGCGCGGCCTCGAAGAGGACCTCCACGCGCCCGGTGGCGCCGTCGTGGCGCTCGACGAGCTGGGGGATGACGCGGAGGAGCACGACCTCGCTGGGCTCGATCCCGGCGGGCACCCAGCGGTCCCAGGAGCGGTCCCAGAGCGACGCGGTCAGCTTGCGGTCGCGGATCACCTCGCCCTGCCCGGACACGGAGAGCGTGGTGCCGGACGCCGAGTCGAAGAAGACGAGCGCGCACCGCGGATCGTGCTCGAGGTCGCGGCACTTGCCGCTGTCGGCGGCGCTCGCGAACCAGATCTCCTCGCCGCGGAGCGCGTGGCGCATCGCCATGGGCCGGCACCGCAGGTGGCCGTCCGCGCCGCGGGTGGTGAGGATCGCCGTCCGGAACGGCGCGAGCGCGGCGGCGATGGCCCCGGGGTCGTCGGTCCGCATGGACGTCAGTCCTTCCACTTCGTGTGCGAGAGCCACTCGCGGATCGACGGCCGCCGGAAGACCCGCTGCGCGTACTCGGCGAGGCGCTCGGGGCAGGGGTCGCCGTTGTAGACGAGCCGCTGGAGCATCAGGGCGAGGTCCGCGTCGGCGATCGTGAACGCGCCCGCCACGTGCTGGGCCCCCTGCGGCAGGAACCGGTCGGCGATCCGGACGAGCCGCTCGGCCGCGGCGCGGGCTGCGGGCGAGAGCGGCTTCGGGACGTCTCCGGCGAACATCGTGGAGGTGGGCCGCTCCTCGCGGAGGGCGAGGAGGTCGCTCCGCACGAACGCCTGCACCATGCGGACCCTGGCCCGCCCCTTCGGATCCTCGGGGTAGAGGCGCGCGTGGGCGGGCGGGGGGAAGACGTCCTCGAGGTACTCGTCGATCGCCGACGACTCGGCGAGCCAGAGGTCGCCGTGGCGGAGCGCCGGCACACGCGCCGTGATCGAGGCCGCCTCGTAGGGGGACCGCTGGTGCTCGCCCTTCTCGAGGTCGAGGACCTCCATCTGGAAGGGGAGGCCCTTCTCCTTCAGCGTGACGAAGACGGAGAAGACGTAGGGGCTGGTCCAGCTGGAGTTGCCGTGGAGGACGAGCGCGTCGGACATGCTGGCGTCTTAGCAGCCACCACGCCGGGCTGCAACGGACCGTGCACCAGGCCGGCCCTGGCGGGCCGGCCATGGCGCACGGGCCGGTCGCTACTTCTGCGGCTTGAGCGGCGAGGGCGGGGGCGGCGCCAGCTGCGCCGGCGGCGCCTTCGTCACCTCGAGGAGCTCGATGTCGAAGTTGAGGACGGAGTTGGCCGGGATGTTCGGCCGGCCCTGGGGGCCGTAGGCGAGGTCGGAGGGGCAGACCACCTTGGCGCGCCCGCCCACCTTCATCTTCTGGAGCGCCTGCGTCCAGCACGGGACCACGCCCTGGAGCGAGAACTCCGCCGGCTCGTTCCGCTTGCGCGAGTCGTCGAAGGTCGCGCCGTTCACGAGGGTCCCGGTGTAGTGCACCTTGACCTTGTCCGACGGCCCGGGGCTCGCGCCCGTCCCCTCCTTCAGCGGGATGACGATCGCGCCGCCCGCCGTCTTGACGGCGCCCTTCTGCTTGGCCTGCTCGGCGACGTACGCGTCGCCCTTGGCCTTGTCCTTCTGGGCCTTCTGCTCCATCCGCGCGCGGGCGAAGGAGTTGATGTTCTCCATCGTCTCCTGGTCCTGCGTCAGCTTGGACGGATCGGAGATGCCCTGGCGGATGGCGGCGATGACCTTCTCGGCCTCGGCGCTCGAGAGGCCGAGGCTCTCGAGGCTCTTGCCGATGGAGAGGCCGATGTCCCGGAGCGCCTTGTCCGGGTCGGCCTTCTTCGCGGGCGCCGGCGCGGCGGGCTTGGCCGGCGGCTTCTGCTGCGGGTCCGCGGCGAACGCGGGGCGCGCGAGCGCCAGCGTCAGGGCGGCGATGGTGAGGGCTCTCATGAGGTGCTTCGACCTTTCTCGGCCGGCTCCGTCGTGGCCGGGACCGGCGCCGCCAGGGGAGGACGATCGGGCTGGGCTGCGGCGCGTGCGTCCAGCTCGTCGAGCTTGCGGTGGAGGAAGCGGAACACGGCCACGAAGACGCTCATGACCGGCGCCGCGAGGAGCGCGCCGGCGATGCCGGCGCTGCGCTCGCCGACCACCAGGGCGAGCACGATGAGGACGGGGTGGATGCGGGCAGCGTCGCCCATGATCTTCGGGTTCAGGACGTAGCTCTCGAGCGCGTGGATCCCGATGATCCAGGCCAGGGCGAGGAGCGCCTTCGTGGGCCCGCCGGCGCCGAGCGCGAGGAGCACGATCGGGACGGACGAGATGAACGTGCCGAAGAACGGGATGACGTAGAGGATCGTGGCGAGGAAGGCGAGCGCGTACGCGAACGGGACCTTGAGGAGGAGGAGCCCGACGAGGGTGAGCACCCCGTTCACGAGCATGATCGTGAGCTGGCCGCGCACGACGCCGGAGAGCCCGACGTCGATGCCGTGCAGGAGGCGGCGGAACTCGCTCCGGTGGCTCCCCGGCACCAGCGACTCCCACCAGCGGAGGATCCGCGGCGCGTCCATGGAGAGGAACGCGGTCAGCATGAAGAAGAGGATGACGAAGAAGATCGCGCGGAACGCGCCCGCGATCAGGCTGCGGGAGAGCGCCACCACGTCGCCGAGCTGGCCGCGCAGCCCGCGCGACGCGTCGTGCAGGACGTCGGCGATGCCCTTCGAGATGTCCACGCTGAAGGTGGACTCCGGCTGCCCGTCGCCCGGGGCGACGTCGAGCGGGATGCCGTGGCGCTTCAGGTACGCGTCGATGGACCGGGCCCACTCCTCGATCCGCTCCGGGGTGAGCCCGCCGAGGAAGTCCCGCAGCTCGGTCAGCCCGCGCACCGCCTCGCGGTAGACCTGCGGCATGATCGAGACCGCGACCACCCAGACGAGCGCGCCGAGCACGACGTACACGACCAGCACGGCGGTCCAGCGCGGGATGGTCTGGCCGCGGATCCGCAGCCGGTGCATCCGCGCGATGACCGGGTCGATGACGTAGGCCGCGAGGGCCGAGAGGATGAAGGGGAGGATCACCGGCGCCGCGAACACGACGAGCGTGAGGACGAGCCCCCACATGGCGATCGCGGGCGCGAGCAGGCGCGCGCGCGGACGCTTCCAGAGCGGCAGGTCGGAACCCATGAGCCCGGGGAGTCTCACCGATCCTGGGGTGTCTCGCCCGGGTTTTTTTCGGGCCTATTCCTCCAGCGTCGAGGTGTCGCCCTCGGGCAGGCCCTGGGCGCGGGCCTTCAGGACGCGCCGCATGATCTTCCCCGAGCGCGTCTTGGGGAGCGCGTCCACGAACACGACGCGCTCCGGCCGCACGATCGGGCCCATGTGCTGGGCGACGTGCGTCCGCACCTCCTCCGCGAGATCGTCCGACGCCTTGAACCCCTGGCGCAGCAGGCAGTAGGCGTGGATCGCCTGGCCCTTCACCTCGTGCGGCAGCCCGATCACCGCCGCCTCGGCGACGGCGGGGTGCGAGACGAGCGCGCTCTCGATCTCGGCGGTGCCCAGGCGATAGCCCGACACCTTGATGACGTCGTCGGTCCGGCCGATGACCCAGTAGTACCCGTCCTTGTCGCGCTTGGCGGAGTCGCCCGCCATGTAGCGGCCGGGGTACTTGGACCAGTACTGCGTCACGAAGCGCTCGGGGTCCTTGTAGATGGTGATCGCCATCCCGGGCCAGGGCCGGTCGAGCGTCAGGAAGCCCTCCTCGCCGTCGGGCACGGGCTTGCCGTGCTCGTCGAGGATCGACGCCTGCTGGCCGAAGAACGGCCGCGTCGCCGAGCCCGGCTTGAGCGGCATCGAGGGCACCGGCGTGATCTGGAACATGCCGGTCTCGGTCTGCCACCACGTGTCCATGATCGGGCAGCGGCCCTTGCCGATGACGCGGTGGTACCACTTCCACGCCTCGGGGTTGATCGGCTCGCCCACGGAGCCGAGGAGCCGCAGGCTGGAGAGATCGTGGCGGTTGGGCCACGACTCGCCGAAGCGCATGAGCCCGCGGATGGCGGTCGGGGCGGTGTAGAGGACCGTGATCCCGTACTTCTCGACGAGCTGCCACCAGCGGTTCGGGTACGGGAACGTCGGCGCGCCCTCGTACATGAAGCCGGTCGCGCCCATGAGCAGCGGCCCGTACACGATGTACGAGTGGCCCGTCACCCAGCCGGGATCGGCCGCGCACCAGTAGCGATCCTCGTCGCGCAGGTCGAAGACGTACTTGAGCGTCGAGTAGATCCCGACCATGTAGCCGCCGTGGCCGTGGACGAGCCCCTTCGGCTTCCCGGTCGTGCCCGAGGTGTAGAGGATGTACAGCGGGTCCCCCGCGTCCATCACCTCCGTCTCGCAGCGGTTGGCCGCGAGCGGGAGCTTCATGAGCTCGTGGTACCAGTAGTCCCGGCCCGGCTCCATCCGCACCTCGTGGCCGGTCCGCTGCACGACGATCACCGTCTCCACCGTCGGGCAGCGGCGGACCGCGTCGTCCACGGTCTTCTTGAGCTCGACGGTCTTGCCGTTCATGAACCCGCCGTCGGCGGTGATGACGACGCGCGACTCGGAGTCCTCGATCCGGCCCTGGAGCGAGTCCACCGAGAACCCGCCGTAGACCACGGAGTGGATCGCGCCCACCTTCGCGCAGGCGAGCATGGCGATGACGATCTCGGGGACGCGGGGCATGTAGATCGTCACCCGGTCGCCCTTCTTCACGCCCATCGCCTTGAGCACGTTCGCGAAGCGGCTCACCTCGCGGTTGAGGGCGAAGTACGAGTAGGTGCGGACCTCGGCGTTCTCGCCCACCCAGACCAGGGCGAGCTTGTTCTTCCGGTGCGTCTTCTGGTGCCGGTCGAGCGCGTTGTGGACGATGTTGCACTGCCCGCCCTTGAACCACCTGTAGAAGGGCTTCTCGCTCGCGTCGCAGACCCGATCCCACTTCTTGAACCACTCGAGCTCCTCGGCCTCGGCCGCCCAGAACGCGTCGGGGTCCTCGAGCGCCTTGCGGGCCGTCGCGTCCCAGTCCTTGACGCGGGCACCGGCGACGACCTCCGCGGACGGGTGGAAGATCTCGCCCTCCAGCTCCTGCGCCCTCGGGCTCATGGTGGCTCCTCTCGAGGCGTCCGCGACGCCGGTGGATGTCTGGCCGTGCTCCGGGCGCGAAACATTGTCGCGGCGGTCGGGGCGGCACCCGGCCCGGGTGGGGCCTCCCCCGCGAACGAGCCCGAGCCCGCGCCGACCCGATTCCGCCCCCAGCTCGGTCCGCGCCTCCGGCCCGCGCCGTTTACCCCCGCCCGACCCACAGCTATCCTCCCGCTGTGATCGTCCCCGGACTCCTCTCGCGCGGCGACGTGGTGCGGGTGATCGCCCCGGCGAGCCCCTTCGACCCCGAGCTGCTGGCAAAGGGCCTCGCCGCGCTGCGCGACCGGCTCGGGCTGGTGCCTCGCCACCGCGAGGACATGCTCTCGCGGCGCCGGTACCTCGCCGGCGACGACGCGCGGCGGCTCGGGGAGTGGCGCGAGGCGGTGGCCGATCCGGACGCGCGGGCGATCTTCTGCGCCCGCGGCGGCTACGGGACCATGCGGATCCTGCGCGGCGTCGATCCGGCGCCGCTCGTGGACCGCCCCAAGGTGCTCGTCGGGTTCTCCGACATCACCGCCCTCCACGCGGTGCTCAACGGCGCCGGCCTGGCCACCGTGCACGGCCCCGTCCTCACCCAGCTCGGCCGCGCGCCCGCCGCCGCGATCGAGCACCTGGCCGCGCTCCTGACGCAGGGCCCGGCGGCCGCGGGGGACGGGGCGCCGCGCCCGGGCGCCGGGCTCGCCGGGGCGGCCGTGATCCGGCCCGGCGTGGTGGAGGGCCCGCTCCTCGGCGGCTCGCTCACGCTGCTCGCCCACCTCTGCGGCACCGGCCTCCTGCCCCGCCTCGCCGGCGCGATCCTGGCGATCGAGGACGTGGACGAGAAGCCGTACCGGCTCGACCGCTACCTGACGCAGCTCGGGCTCGCCGGCGCGCTGGAGGGCGTCGTCGGGATCGCGCTCGGCCAGTTCACGGGCTGTGACGCCCAGGGCGTCCGGGGCGAGGACGTCGTGCGCGAGTGGGCCGCCGAGCTGGGCGTGCCCGCCGTCCAGGGGCTCCCCTTCGGCCACGAGGACGCCAACTTCGCGCTGCCGCTCGGCGCGCGGGCGCGGCTGGTCGCGCCGGCGCCGGGCGAGCCGGGGCCGCCGCGCGTCCTGTTCACGGGGTGGGCGGAGCGGGGGGCGGGGGGCGTGGTGTCGTGAGCCTGCGAGCCGAGGGTGGAGCGAGCCGTGCTCCCCACACGAACGAGCCCGTGAGACAGGCGAGTCCGTCGAAGAGCCCGTGGCCAGCCGGAGAGTAGTCCGACAGGCCGCACCCGAGGCACGTCTTGGGGAACCATCCGGTCGGGGACGAAGTCCGAGTATCGGGTCGTGAGGTCGAAGGACGAGCACTTTCAGCTCCGGCGTCCGTACGCCTCTCGCGCCGCGAGCTGGTCGTGGAAGTCGCAGAGGACCCGGAGGTTGTCGGCTGTCGTCGCCCCACCCCGCGCCCACGGGCGAACGTGGTCGAGTTCCGGGCGGAGGGTCGAGCCGCAGATGCCGCCCGACTCGAGCGGCCACTGGCACCACTGGCGTCGCGCGTCCAGACCTCGCGGCGGACGTCGACGGGGACGTAGCGCGATGAAGGGTCCGGGGGGCTCGAAGCAGCTGTCTTCCGCGGCTTCGCCACCAGCCCCTTCTTCCGCGCATCGCTCGCGAGGAGGAGGTCGAGCCGCCGCGAGGACTTCCTCTGCGGTCGCGCCCGTCACCCGCCGCGCTTCCGCGACGCAAGTACCAGCATGAGCCGCTCGGGCGAGGCAGGCACGGCGACGTCGTACGCACCGTACGCGCCCACGACGTCGAGCCCGCGGTCGGCGAGGACGCCGCGCAGCTCCTCCTCGCCGAAGAGGCGCGTTCCGGGGTCGTCGCGCTCGGGGAACGTGTCCGAGATCGCCGGGAGGGGCTTGCCGTACTCGAACAGGTGGCCGCGGTAGAGCATCCGCCGCGTGGCCTCGTTCCAGCGGAGGTCGGACAGGGAGAGGCGCTTCGAGCCCGCCTCCCAGTGCCGCTTCGGGAAGTGCTTGCGGGCGTGGTCGGCGCTGCACACCCCGAGGACGTGCCCGCCGCCGGGGCGCAGCGCGGCGGCGACGCCGTCGAAGATCGCGAGGTTCTGCTCCTCGGTCGGGAAGTAACCGATCGCACCGTCCGCCAGGTTGAGCACGACGTCGAACTCCGCGCGGTACCGGACGTCGAGCACGCTCGCCTGGACGAACTCGCACCGGAGCCCCTCGGCCCGCGCCGAGGCCCGCGCGTCCTCGACGTAGGCGGCGGTGACGTCCACGCCCAGGACGGAGAACCCGCGCCGCGCCAGCTCGAGGGAGTGCCGGCCGAATCCGCACGCGAGATCGAGGACGCGCTCACCGCCGCGCAGCCCGAGCGCCGCCACGATGAAGTCCACCTCCTCGCGGGTGTGCTCCACCCAGGACATCTCCTTGATCTCGAGGGTCCACATGTTCACTCCCGATTCAAGGCGGCGTGCCGCCCCCCTCCCTCGGATCCGCGCTCATCCGCCCACCGACGCGACGATCCTCGCCCCGCCCAGCTCGGCCAGCTCCGCGTCCTCCTCCTGCGAGAGGCCGCTCACGGCGATCGCACCCACCACCTCGCCCTTCACCCGGACCGGGACGCCGCCGCCCCAGCCGGTGAAGGCCGGGTCGCTGTTGGAGAGCTGCCAGCCGTTGGACTTGAACCCCTGGCCGACGTCGAAGGTCGCGGCGCGCTCCCGGGCGGCGGTGAGGCACTTGCGGGTCGCGACGAGGACCGACGGGAGCGGCGCGCCGTCCATCCGGAGGAGCGAGACGAGCTCCCCGTGGGAGTCGGAGACGGCGATCACCGCGACCTTCCCGCGGCGCACGAGCTCCTCCCGGATGGTGGTGATGGCCAGCGCCGCCTCCTGCTCGCCCAGCTCCAGCTTGGT
>JAEYZK010000123.1 GCA_023428085.1 Pseudomonadota bacterium | reverse complement strand
CGCCGCAGGTGAGCGCGGCCTCGTACGGATACGCGGCGCCGTCCGGACGCAGGTCGATCCTGCGCCGCGGGCCGCCCCCGCTGGACGTGAGCGGCAGCTGCACGACGTCGAGCGTGTTCTCGGAGCGACCCGGCACCAGCGCGAAGGGGACCGCGGACGGGAAGCTCGCGCCGAAGTTGCACCCCGTGGCCGCCGCGTCCACGACGTGGAACCGCCCCGCGAGATACGGCACCGCCACCCCGCCCTGGATCTCCCCCGTGTCGGGGTGGAGCGCGAGGAGCGAACCACCTTCGTAGGCCAGGTCCTGATCGGCGTTCGCGACGAGGAGCTGGGTGTCAACGACGGCCGCGCCGGCCGGATAGTGGAGCCGGTCGAACGGCGCGTCCGCGCGGTCGGCCCCCTGGGCGCAGGCGACGAGGAGCGCGAGCACCGCGGGGAGGGTTCGGGAGAGGGCGTGCACGGGGCGAGGGGAACCGTAGCGTCGAGGGTCGAAGGCGGTCAAGGACATGGGCGGCGGGGTTCAGGCCGAGGGCCCGGCGGGCAGCTCGGCCTGGATGCGCCGGAAGTCGGCCACGTCCTGGAAGAGCGCGCCGACGCGCTTGAGGAGGCCGAGCCGGTTGGCGCGGAGCCCTGGGTCCTCGGCCATGACGAGCACGTCGTCGAAGAACCGGGCCACCGCCGGCTCCAGCGTGGCGACGTTCCGGAGGACGGCCGGGTAGTCGCGCGCCGCGCGCCGCGCGTTCACCTCCTGCTCCACCCGGAGGAGCTCGGCGTGGAGGTGCCGCTCGGCGTCGTCGGCGAGGAGCGCCGCGTTCACCTCGGCGCCGGCCGCGGCGCCGGCCTTCTCCTGGATGTTGGCGACGCGCTTGAACGCGACCGCGAGCGGGGTGAAGTCCGGCCGCGCCTTCACCTGGGAGAGCGCCTCGAGGCGGCGCCGCGCGTCCACGACGTCGTCGAACCCGGCCGCGAGCACCGCGTCGACGAGGTCGGCCGGGTGCTCCTCGCTCCAGAGCGCGCGCACGCGGCCCCGGACGAACTCGAGGACCTGTCCGGCGACGGCCTTGCGGTCCGCCGCGAGCTTCACGCCGGAGAGCGTGTCGAGCGTGCGCTCCACCGCCTGCGCGAGCGAGAGGTGGTACCCGCGATCGAGGAGGATGCGGAGGATGCCGATGGCCGCGCGCCGCAGGCCGTACGGGTCGGCCGCGCCGGTGGCCTTCTCGCCCACGCCGATGATGCCCACGAGCTGGTGGAGCCGGTCGGCGAGGCCGACGAGCGCGCCGAGGTCGCCGCGGGGCATGGCGTCGGAGGCGCCGATGGGCTTGTAGTGGTCCTCGATGGCGTCGGCGACCTCGGGCCGCGCGCCCTCGAGGCGGGCGTAGTGGGCGCCCATGATCCCCTGCAGCTCGGGGAACTCGCCCACCATGCCGGTGTTGAGGTCCACCTTGGCGAGCCGGGCCACCTCGGCGAGATCGCCGACGATGGACTCCTTGCCGAGCGCGCGCGCGAGCGCCTCGGCCACGGCGCCGATCCGGCCGGCGCGGTCGAGCTCGCTGCCCAGCTTGGCGAGGTACGTCCGGCGGGCGAGATCGGGGATCCGGTCCGCGAGCTTGCGCTTCCGGTCCTCCTCGAAGAAGAAGCGCGCGTCGGCGAGGCGGGCGCGGAGCACGCGCTCGTAGCCGTGGCGCGCGACCTTCGGATCCTTCACCGCCGTGGCGGAGACGGCCACGAACGTGTTGCGGAGCCTCCCCTGCCCGTCCACCACCGCGAAGTAGCGCTGGTGGTTCCGGAGCTCGGAGACGACCACCTCCGGCGGCAGCTCGAGGTTCGAGCGCTCGAACTCGCCGGCGATCGCGGTCGGCTCCTCGACGAGGTAGAGCACCTCGTCCACGAGCGCCGGGTCGGGCCGGATGGCGCCGCCGGCGAGCTTGGCCGCCTTCGCGAGCGACGCCTCGAGCGCCGCGCGCCGCTCGACGGGATCGACGAGCACGTGCGCCTTGCGGAGCTTCGCGACGTAGTCCTCGGGCGCGCCGGAGAGCGGGATCGCCTTCGGCGCGAGGAAGCGGTGCCCGAAGGTCACGCCGCCGGAGCGGATCTCGCCGTACCGGACGTCGAGCTTCCTGCCGCCGTGGAGCGCCGCGATCCAGCGGACGGGGCGCGCGAACGTCACCTCGTCCCAGCGCGAGCGCATCGCCTTCCGGAACCGGATCCCGCCGACGAGCTTCTCGAGGAGGCCGGGCAGCACCTCGCCCGCGGGCTTGCCCTGCTCGACCTTCGTCACCGCGAGCCGCTCGCCCTTCGGCGTCATCGCGCGCTCGAGCGCGGCCACGTCCACGCCCTGGCTGCGCGCGAAGCCGAGCGCGGCGGGCGTGGGGTTGCCGTCCTTGTCGAACGCCTGCGCCACGGGGGGGCCGAAGGCCTGGCTCTGGGCGTCGGTCTGGCGCGGGGCCACGGCGCGGGCCCAGACGGCGAGCCGCCGCGGCGAGCCGAGGGCCTTCACCTCGCCGTGGGCGAGGCGGGCGTCGTCGAGCGCCTTCGCGAGATCGGCCTCGAGCTGGGCGACGGCGGCGGGCACGAAGCCGGCCGGGATCTCCTCGGCGCCGATCTCGAGGAAGAGGTCGCCCTTCGACTCCGGGCCCGCGCCGCGGGCCTTGCCGGCGGGGGCCTTCCTCCCCGCGGGGCGCTTCGTCTTCGCCACGGTCTTCTTCTTCACGGGGCTCATCGCGCCTCCCGCGCTTCCCGCGCAACCCTGGCGGCCTCGACCGCCGCGGCGCGTTCACCTTCGGGCAAGAGCGGGAACCCGAGCTGCTCGCGCATGTCGAGGTACCCGCGGGCGCACGCGTGCGCGAGCGCCCGGACCCGGCCGATGTACGCGGCCCGCTCGGTGACGCTGATCGCGCCGCGCGCGTCCAGGTTGTTGAAGGCGTGGGAGCACTTGAGGCAGTAGTCGTACGCCGGCAGCGGCAGCCCCTCGCCGATGAGCCGCTTGCACTCCGCCTCGTACGTCTCGAAGAGGCCGAAGAGCATCTTCGGGTCCGACTTCTGGAACGAGTAGGTGCTCATCTCGACCTCGTTCCGGTGGAACACCTCGCGGTACCGGACGCCCTTCACCCACTCGACGTCGAACACGTTCTCGACGTCCTGCAGGTACATGGCGATCCGCTCGAGCCCGTACGTGAGCTCGGCCGCGACCGGCTTCACCTCGAAGCCGCCGGCCTGCTGGAAGTAGGTGTACTGGGTGATCTCCATCCCGTCGCACCAGACCTCCCAGCCGAGGCCCCAGGCGCCGAGCGTCGGGCTTTCCCAATCATCTTCCACGAAACGGATGTCGTGGCGGGTGAAATCGATGCCGATCGCCGAGAGCGAGCCCAGATAAAGCTGCTGGATGTCGGCGGGGCTCGGCTTCAGGATCACCTGATATTGGTAATAATGGCCGAGCCGGTTGGGATTCTCCCCATAGCGGCCGTCGGTCGGACGGCGGCTGGGCTGGACGTAGGCGGCCTTCCACGGCTTCGGACCCAGCGCGCGCAGCGTGGTCGCGGGGTGGAATGTGCCGGCGCCCATCTCCATGTCGTAGGGCTGGAGGATGACGCAGCCCTGCGCGCTCCAGTAATCGTGGAGGGTGAGGATCAGCCTCTGGAAACTCAGGGGAGTGGCGGCCAAGGAGACTACCTTCGCAAGTGCAACATTTGTGTCGTCGCTTTGACGCATGGGAGAAAGGCGGTCAAGGCAAGCGAAGGTTCAGATTTGCGGCGTAGGGGTAGGCTGCAATCGAGACGAGCGGTGGAAGGAAGCGTGACGATGAGTTGGAAATCCTGGCGCAAACGGGCGGGGCAATTCATTTCAGCGATGGCGGCGCTGTCGCTCGGCGCCGTGGCACCCGCCGCCGCGACACCTCCTGCCGCAGCCTCCCAACCCAAGCCTGCGCTCTGGAAGCTCGCAGACGAGGACACGACGATCTACCTTTTCGGCACCATCCATATCCTGCCGAAGAACCTCGCCTGGCGAACGCCGCTGCTGGAGAA
>JAEYZK010000063.1 GCA_023428085.1 Pseudomonadota bacterium | reverse complement strand
GCCGCCGGGGCGTTCGCCCGCGCCACCGGCGGCGCGCGCGCGCCCGCCGACTGGGCGCTCCTCGCCCGCGAGGCCCTCGACGCGACCGCCCGGCTCGTCCAGCTCCACGGCGGGACGGGCCTCATGGAGGACTCCGGCGTGCCCGAGCTCCACCGCACCGTCCTCGCCGTGATCGCGGAGCTGGCGGCCAGCGCCGCCGCCGCGCCGCGGCCCCTCTCCGACCTCCTCCTCGCCGCGCCCGGGCCGGGCGGCGTTCCGCTCGATCCGTGAAGGAGCCCCCATGAGCCCCGCTCGAGAGAAGATCCTGGACTCGTTCTGCGTCGCCCTGAACAAGGTGAAGCGAAGCGGCTTCGCCGTGCAGCAGCTCGCGCCCGGCGCCTACCTGGGCGGCGACCTCGGCGTGGACTCCGTGGAGATGCTGGAGATCTGGTACGACGTCGAGAAGGCGCTCGGCGTGCACGTGCCGGACGAGGAGAAGCGCGGCATCCTCACCGTGGGCGAAGTCGTCTCGGTGTTCGAGCGGAAGCTCTAGGGCGCCCCATGTTCCGACCGGACGCGCTCGCGGGCCGCGTGGCCCTCATCACCGGCGGCGGCACCGGCCTCGGCCGCACCGTGGCCGAGCACTTCGTGCGCCACGGCGCGCGGTGCGCGATCGCCGGCCGGCGCGAGGCGGTGCTCCAGGAGACCGCGCGGGAGCTCGGCGACGCCGTGCTCCCGGTCGCCTGCGACGTGCGCGATCTCCTGCAGGTGGAGGACGCGGTGGCGCGGGCGGTGGCGCGGTTCGGCCACGTCGACACGCTCGTCAACAACGCCGCCGCCAACTTCCTCTCCCCCACCGAGGAGCTCACGCCCAACGCGTTCAAGCTGGTCGGCGACGTCGTGTACCAGGGGGCGGTCCACTGCACCCTGACGCTCGGCAAGCGCTGGATCGCCGACGGCACCGGGGGCACCGTCCTCAACGTGCTCACCACCTACGCGGCCACGGGCTCGGCGTACGTGGTCCCCTCCGCCTGCGCGAAGTCGGCGGTGGCCACGCTCACGCGCTCGCTCGCCGCCGAGTGGGGCCGCTACGGCATCCGCCTCGTGGGGCTCGCCCCGGGGCCCTTCCCGACGCCGGGCGCGGAGAACCGGCTCTTCATCGACCCGAGCTGGAAGGAGCGCGCCATCCGGCGGATCCCGGCGCGGCGGCTGGGGCGGCTCGAGGAGTTCGGGCAGCTCGCGGTGTTCCTCGCGAGCGCCGCGGGCGCGTACATCAACGGCCAGGTGATCACGATCGACGGCGGCGAGGCGGTGGCGCTCGCCGGCGAGTTCAACTTCCTGGAGGACGTCACGCCCGAGGTCTGGCGCGCGTACCGCCGCAGCGCGCGCCGCACGGGCGCCGCGGGCGCGGCCTCCGGGGCTGACCCGTGTCCATCTCGCGGCAGCGGAGCGCACGGCCGCGCGACCAGTCAACCCGCGCTCGAGGAGGAGTGATCATGGAAACGCAGGCGAAGGTTCGGGAGATCGTGCTCGGCGTGATCGAGGGCGTCGTCGACGTGGATCCGGCGGAGATCACGGACGAGAAGCAGTTCCGGGAGCTCGGCGTCGACTCGCTCACCGCGCTCGACGTGCTCACCGCCCTGGAGCGCGAGTTCCGGCTGAAGCTCGGCGAGGAGTCGATGCGTCGCTTCGTGAACATCGACGGCGTGACCGCGGTGGTGAAGGAGGCGCTCGCGCGCGCGTCCAACGCCTCCGCGAGCGCCTGATCCGCGGCGCGTCCGGCCCGGGAGGTGTCATCATGGTGGAATCGGAGCGCCGGCCGGGGGGGCCGCGCCAGGGGAGTGGAGATCCGCCGGTCTCGCCGCACGCGGAGGAGCCGCGGCGGGCCGGCCTGGACGCCGTGGTGAGCGGCCTGCTCGCGGCCGGCGCGTCCGATCCCATCGGGCGGGCGTCGCGCCGGAACATGCCCTCGCTGCAGCGCGTCCGGACGCTCCTGCGGCTCGTCCGCGGCGTCATGCTCCCCGGCCGCGACGGCCCCGCGGCGCCCGCCGGCTGCCGCTACCGGCTCGGCGCGACGCTGACCCAGGCGCAGGCGCTGCTCCGCGACGAGGCGGCCCTCGCCCTCGCCGCGGCCGCGGAGCACCCCGAGGACTGCGCCCACTGCGGCGACCGGGCCCGCGCCGTCGCCGCGGACTTCCTCGAGGCGCTCCCGGCGGTCCGGCGCCTCGTGGGCTCCGACGTGGAGGCGGCGTTCCGGGGCGATCCGGCGCTCACGAGCGCCGACGAGGCCATCCTCTGCTCGCCCGGCGTCGCCGCCGTCGCGAGCCAGCGGCTCGCGCACGTCCTCCACCGCCTGGGGTTGCCGCTCGTGCCGCGGATGATGACCGAGGCGGCCCACGCCGAGACCGGCACCGACATCCACCCCGGCGCCTCGCTCGGCGAGCGCCTGTTCATCGACCACGGCACGGGGGTGGTGATCGGCGAGACCGCGGTGGTCGGGAAGGGCGTGCGGATCTACCAGGGCGTCACCCTCGGCGCGCGCTCGTTCCAGCTCGACGATCACGGCGACCCCGTGAAGGGGCTCCCCCGCCACCCGATCATCGAGGACGACGTCGTCATCTACTCCGGCGCGAGCGTCCTCGGGCGGATCACCATCGGGAAGGGATCGGTCATCGGCGGCAGCGTCTGGGTCACCCGGAGCCTGCCCCCGGGCAGCGTCGTGACGCAGGCCCGCAAGGACCAGGGCGGGCGGCCCGAGCGCGGCGCCGCGGCGGAGCCCTGAGCCTCAGGGCGCGAGGTCGAAGAGCCGGAGCGCCGCCGGGGCCTCGCCCGCGCAGGCGATCGCCGCCGAGACGTCCCGCCCTGCGTCCAGGGGCCGGACCTGGAAGACGGCCCCATCTCCGGGGATGCCCGCGATCCGCGCGAGGCACGGCGCCACCCACGGCGGCGGCGGGAGCGTGAGGCGCCGGGGCGACACCGCGAGCCCCGACCCCAGCGCCTTGAGCACCGCCTCCTTCCCCGCCCAGAGCGCGTAGAACGCCGCGCGCCGCGCGCCCGCGGGCAGGGCGCGGAACGCCGCGAGCTCCCCGCCCTCGCAGACCACGGCCGCGAGCTCGTCCACGTCCGTCTCCGCGCGGTGCCGCTCCACGTCGACGCCGACCTCGCGGGCGAGCGCCACGGCGAGGAGCGCGAGCGCACCCGTGTGCGAGACGTTGAACCGCAGGCGCTCGCCCTCCGGCCCCGCGAGGCGGGGCTTGCCGTGCGGCCCCTCGGCGAACGCGATCGCCGCGGGGTCCCGGCCGAGCAGGCCCGCGAGGAGCCGGCGGAGCGCCGCGCGCGTCTCGGCGAACTGGATCCGGTCGCGGTCGAACACGAAGCGGTCCGCCCGCGCCCGCTCGTCGGGCGAGAGGACCGACGGGGCCGGGCGCGGCGCGATGCGGAGCCGGAAGACGTGGACCTCGCCCGCGGCGAGGGCGGGACGGGCAGGCGCTTGCTCCCACGGAGCCACGGCCCGAGTGTACCGCAGCCGCGCCTCCCGTCCGCGTGCCTAGGATCTGGTCTGGTTCCGGAGCCCGCGCGGCGCGGCGCGGTCCGGGGAGAGGGGCGCGGCATGCGAGCGGTCGTGTTTCATGGAGTGGGCGATCTCCGGCTGGAGGACGTCGACGAGCCGAGCCTCCTCGAGCCGACCGACGCGATCGTGCGGATCACGCGGAGCGCGATCTGCGGCACCGACCTCCACTTCGTCCGCGGCACGTTCCCCGGCATGCGGCCGGGGACGGTGCTCGGGCACGAGGCGGTCGGGGTCGTCGAGGAGGTGGGCAAGGGCGTGCGGAACCTGCGCGAGGGCGACCGCGTGGTCGTCCCCTCAACGATCGCCTGCGGGAACTGCACGCCGTGCAAGCGCGGGCTCTTCTCGCAGTGCGACGTGGCGAACCCCGGCGGCCCCGACGCGGGCACGGCCTTCTTCGGCGGGCCGGAGGCCTCGGGCGCGTTCCCCGGCCTGCAGGCCGAGCGCCAGCGGATCCCGTTCGCGAGCTTCGGCCTCGTCCGCCTCCCCGACGAGGTCACCGACGACCAGGCGCTCCTGCTCTCGGACATCTTCCCGACGGGCTGGTTCGGGACGGCGCTCGCCGACGTGCGGCCGGGCCAGTCGGTGGCCGTGTTCGGCTGCGGCCCGGTGGGGCAGTTCGTCATCGCGAGCGCGTTCCTCCGCGGCGCCGCCCGCGTGATCGCGATCGACTCCAAGTACGACCGGCTCGACCACGCGCGCGCGCAGGGGGCGGAGTGCGTGGACTTCGACGTCGAGGATCCCGTCGCGGCGGTGAAGGAGATCACCTCCGGGGCCGGCGTGGACGCGGCCATCGACGCGGTCGGCGTGGACGCGAACGCGCCCGCCGCCGGCGCGGAGGAGAAGGAGCAGGGGCGGCAGGAGCTCCGGCAGGTCGCGCCGCGGACGCGCCCGCGCAACGGCAACTGGCACCCGGGCGACGCGCCCTCGCAGGCGCTCACCTGGGCGGTGGAGGTCGCCGCCAAGGCCGGCACCGTCGCAGTCGTCGGCGTCTACCCGCCGGCGGCGCGGGCGTTCCCGATCGGCAAGGCGATGAACAAGAACCTCTCGGTGAAGATGGGCAACTGCAACCACCGGAGGTACATCCCGCTCCTCCTCGAGCGCGTCCGCACCGGCGCGATCGATCCCGAGGCGGTGCTCACGCGGGATCAACCGCTCGAGGGCGCGCTCGAGGCGTACGAGGAGTTCGACCGGCGCGAGCCGGGCTGGCTGAAGGTGGAGATCGCGCCGGTGCAGTGAGGCGACGGCGAGGGCGGCGTCAGCGCGCCGGGCGCAGCCGGCGCGCGTCGTGGGCGAGGAAGTCGAGCCGCCGGGCCTCGAGCACCCCGGCCTGGCGGGCCCGGGACTCGGTGCAGAAGATCGAGAGGCGTCGGCCGTCCACGCTGACGCGCCAGCGGAGGCGCTCGAGCCGCTCGACGCCGACGACGTGGCCCTTGACGATCCGCTCGGAGTATTCGCCGTCCATTCGCCTCACTTTGCGCACCGGGCGGGGCACAAGAAAGCCCGGGGCCCCCGCTCGGCGGGGTGTCGCGCGCTATTCCAGCCTGCGCCCGTACGCCTCGGCGCGCTCGAGCAGGCCCACCAGCTCCGCGCTCGGCGCGCGCGAGCGATCGCCGCGGCGCGCCGCCCGGTGGAGGGTCGAGAGCGCCTGCGCGAAGGCCACGTCCTGCGTCGCCCCGCGGCGCTGGAGGAGCGCGTCGAGCCGGCGCATCCGCTCCTTGAGCGTCTTGAACGCCTCGTTCATTTCTTCTTGGCCTTTCTGGCGGCGGTGGCGCGGGCGCGCTCCGGCGCGTACCGGCCGGACACGGGATCGAGCGCGAACACCGGGAGCTCGTCGAGGCGCTCGTCGCGCGCCTTGGGGTCGGGGGCGAGGAGCTGGGAGACGGCGGACAGGCGGAGCTTGGCCGCCTCGCGCCGTTCACCTTCGGCGAAGAAGACGTGGATCGCCGTCGCGTCCAGGGCCACGACACGGCCGAGGCCGAGCGTCGTGTGCCGGACGACCATTCCCTTCTTGAACTCTTCCACCGTCGGCCCTTCCGTTCGCGGAGGGCGACCGCTCGGGAGGAACGGAGGTCGGCGCGAAAGACGCTCAGCATACCGCGCGGGTCCTCGGTGGCGATACGCCCCCGGGGGCCGCGAGCGTACGGCCGCTCCCTCGGCGCCGGCCGCGCCTGTGCGCTGGCGCACAGGGGGAGGCGGTCGCTTTGTTGGGTCTGCTCTCGACGCCGGAGTGCGCAGGGAGTACACCTCTCCTGCGCCCTCGCACGGGCGCGGCAGCATCGCGCGGCACTTCTTGCCCCGCGTTCACACAAAGAAAAGAGCATCACAGCACATGGCGACTGGTACGGTGAAGTGGTTCAACGACGCGAAGGGTTTCGGTTTCATCACGCAGAGCGATGGCGGCGAGGACGTCTTCTGCCATCACACCGCGATCCAGACGGACGGCTTCCGTTCGCTCGCGGAGGGGCAGCGCGTCGAGTTCGACGTGGCCCGCGGCCCGAAGGGCCTGCAGGCGCAGAACGTCCGCCCGATCTCCTGATCCGCGGAGCGTGACGAGCGATGAGCGCCCGGCCTCGACGAGGTCGGGCGTTCGCGTTTTCAGGGGGCGGGCTCGGGCTCCAGGACGCGCAAGAGCGCGGCGACGTCCGGCGGCTTCGCGAGGTGCGCGTCGAAGCCGGCCTCCCGGGCGCGCTGGCGGTCCTGCGGTTGCGCGTACCCGCTGATGGCGACGAGCCGCGTGGTCCCGAGCGCGCCCTCGCTCCGGAGCGCGCGCGCGACGGCGTAGCCGTCCAGGTCCGGCAGGCCGATGTCGCACAGCACGACGTCCGGGCGGAGCTCGCGCGCGAGGGCGATGCCCGCGCGGCCGTCGGCGGCGATGTGCACGCGGTGGCCCTGGAGCTCGAGCACGTCCGCGAGGCTCTGCGCCCCGTCCTCGTTGTCCTCGATGACGAGGATCGACCGCTGCGCGGGCGGCGCCGCGCCCCCCCGTGGGGGCTCCGCGCCGGCGGTCGGCGCCGCCAGCGGCACCCGGACGACGAACTCCGCGCCGCGCCCCAGCCCCTCGCTGCGCGCCGTGACCGTGCCCCCGTGCAGCACGACGAGGCCGCGCACGAGCGAGAGGCCGAGGCCGAGCCCGCCCTTCGAGCGCGCCAGCGTGCGATCGGCCTGGGTGAACGGCTCGAACATGCGCTCGATCGTGTCCGGCTCCATGCCCGCGCCGTCGTCCCGCACCGAGAGCTCCGCCGCGCCGTCGCGGGAGGCGAGGCGCACGCGCACCGTGCCGCCGCGCGGCGTGAACTTGTTCGCGTTCTGGAGCAGGTTGCCGAGGATCTGCGCCAGGCGCGTCGGGTCCGCGTCCACCACGACGGGGTCCGGTGGAGCCTCGACCGCGAGCTCCACCCCGCCCTGGACGAACAGGGAGCGGAGGTCGTCGGTCGTGCGCCGGACGATCTCGCGGAGGTCGAGCTGCACGCGGTGCAGCTCGATCTTGCCGACGTTGATGCGCGTCACGTCGAGCAGGTCGTCCACGAGCCGGGTGAGGTGCTCGGTCTGGCGGCGGAGGACCAGCTTCGCGCGGAGCGCCTGCTCGCTCCCGGGCGCGGCGCCCTCGAGGAGGAAGATGCTGTTCCGGATCGGGCCGAGCGGGTTGCGGAGCTCGTGCGAGAGGACGGCGAGGAACTCGGTCTTGCGGCGGTCGGCGTCGCGCAGGTGCGCGGTCGTCTGCTGGAGCTCCGCGAGGAGCCCGCGCGCGGCGTACTGCCGGCGCCGCGCCCGGACCGCGGCGCGCACCGCCGAGACGAGGGTGATCCGCTCCACGGGCCGCTCGAGCAAGGTCACGTTGGCGGACGCCGCGAGGGCGGAGAGGCCGGGGTGGAGCGTGGGGCGGCCCCGCCCCGTGAACAGGACGACCGGGAGGTCCGACCAGGGCTCCTGCGCCGCGAGGAGCGCGGTGAGGCAGCGCGCCGCCGGCGGCGGCAGCGCCTCCTCCGCGACGAGGGCGACCGCCGCCCCCTCCCGCAGCGCCGCGCAGAGCTCCTCCGCGTCGGCGACGGCGGTGCACGCGAACCCCTCCATCGCGAGGATGCCGGCCGTGATGGGGCCGTCGCGCGCCGTCGGCGCGAGCACCACCACGCGCTCGTCGGCGGCGGGCATCAGGGCACGTCCCGGTCCGGGTCCGCGGGCGCCCCGGCGGCGGCCCGGATCGGGGTCCCTGCGAGGACGCCCTGGAACTGCTCGAGCGGCGGGCCCACGCGCACCCCGCCCCCGCCGGCGAGCACGAGCTCCCGGATCGTCGTCTCGTGCCGGCCGGACCGCTTCTTCACCGCCGCGAGCGCCTTGCGGACGTGGCCCTCCATCTCGAAGTACCGGAACAGCAGGACCGAGTCCGCGAGGTAGCTGACGTCGAACGGCGCGACCGGCTGGCTCCCCACGAGCCCGTGCTGCGCGACGGTCATCACGGCGAGCACGCCGCGCTGGGCGAGGTAGGCGAGCAGCTCGTGGAGCTGCAGCGCCACGAACCTCTCCTCCGGCATGGAGGCGAGGAGCCCGTTGAGGCTGTCGATGAACACGGCCCGGACCCCGCCCTGCTCCACGGCGCGGCGCACGCAGTGGACGAACTCACCCGGGGACAGCTCCGCCGGATCGACCTGCTGCACGAGCACGCGGCCCGCCGCGACGTGCCGCCCGAGCGGCATCCCGAGCGACTCCGCGCGCGCCAGGTAGATCGCGGCGCTCTCGTCGAAGGCGAACACCGCCGACCGCTCGCCGCGGTCCGCCACCGCCAGCGCGTACTGCGTCGCGACCGCCGACTTCCCGGCGCCCGACGGGCCCACGAGCAGGAGGCTCGTGCCGCGATCCGGGCCGCCGCCGAGCAGCGCGTCGAGCTCCGCGACGCCGCTCGAGACCGGCTCGGCCCGGAACGGCTGGTGGTGCTCCGCCGCGACGAGCCGCGGGAAGACCTCGAGGCCGCCCGTCCGGATGACGAAGTCGTGGAAGCCGCCGCGGTACCGGAGCCCGCGGAGCTTCACGATCCGCAGGCGGCGGCGCTCGGCGCCGTAGAGCGGCGCGAGCTGCTCGAGGCTCACGACGCCGTGGACGACGCTCTGGAGGAGCGTGTCCGGCGCGCCCGGCTGCGGGTTGTCGAGGAGGAGGATCGTGCACCCGAGGTCCACGAGCCGCTGCTTGAGGGCGAGGATCTGCCTGCGGTAGCGGAGCGCGCTCTGCGACAGGAGCCGGAGCTCGGAGCAGGAGTCGAGCACGATGCGCGCGGGCTTGAGCGCGTCCACCCGGTCGAGCAGCGCCCGCATGCGCGTGCCCAGCTCGACCTCCGCCGGCTCGTACAGCGTGGTCTGGAGCTCGTCCCCGATCGCGTCGCTCGAGATCTCGAGGACGGAGAGGCCCTCGAGCGACCAGCCGTGCGACCGCGCGATGTCGGCGAGCTCGTCGCGCGTCTCCGAGAGCGTCACGTAGAGCGAGCGCTCCCCCCGCTGCACCCCTTCGAGCAGGAACCGGAGCGCCAGGGTCGTCTTGCCGGAGCCGGGGTCTCCCTGCACGAGGTAGAGCCGCCGCTCCGGAAAGCCCCCGCCGAGGAGGTCGTCGAAGCCGGGGACGCCCGTGGGAACCCGGGCATGCCCGGCGACGTCCAGTGGAGACATGGACCAACCCTAGCGCTTCGGCGCCGGATCGCCCGCCCGGCCCCCGAGTGGGTCCGCGAATCGGCCGGCTCCGAGTCATCCGTACAGGTGCCGAGGAGGAGGGCGCGTGCTAGGAGTCGTCATCCCCCGTGAGGTGCAGCTGCAGGATGGATCACGTGCGCGCAGGAACCGGTGGTGACGAGCTCGAAGGCTCGCCAGGAGAGGCGCCAGACGCCGTCGAGCTGGCGTGGCTCGCCCGGATCCTGGGGGCGCTGCGCGACTGGAGGGGCGTGGACTTCGGCGGATACCGCACGTCCACGGTGCTGCGGCGCGTACGGAACCGCATGATCTCCGCCCGCGCCCGCTCGATGCCGGAGTACCTCGACCGCCTCGTCCGGGATCCCTGCGAGGCGGACGCGCTGCTCGAGCGGCTCACGATCAAGGTGAGCCGGTTCTTCCGCGACCCCGCCACGTTCGACGCGCTGCGCGCGGCGCTGCCCGCCCTGCGCGCCGGACGCGAGGGCGCGCTCCGGATCTGGAGCGCGGGGTGCGGCCAGGGGGAGGAGGCGTACAGCCTCGCCATGCTCCTCGCCCCGGAGCAGCCGCACGGGGCCCGGGACGTGGTCGCGACCGACATCGATCCCGCCGCGCTCGCCGCGGCGGCGCGCGGGAGCTACGCCCTCGCGGCCCTGGCCGACGTCCCCGCCCCGCTGCGCGCGCGCTGGTTCGTGGTGGATTCCGCGGCGGGCACGTGCCGGGTCGCCCCCGGGCTGCGCGCCAGGGTCGAGTTCCGCGCGCACGACCTGGCGGGGAGCACGGTCGCGCCGGACGGTCGGCGGTTCGATCTCGTGTGCTGCCGGAACGTGCTCATCTACCTCGGCCCGCGCCTCCAGCTCCAGGTCGAGCGGCTCCTCGTCGAGAGCCTGGCGCCGGGGGGACTGCTCTGCCTCGGCGAGGCCGAGTGGCCGCTGCCGGAGATCGTGGCGCGGCTCGAGATCGTGGATCGCAGGGCCCGGCTGTTCCGCGCGCGGGCCGCCGGGGAGAGAGGAGCGCACGCATGAGGGGTCGTTTGGACCTGAGCGTGGGGCAGCGGCTCGCGCTCGGCTTCGGGGCCGCAGGGGTGCTCATCGCGCTCATGGGGGTCGTCTCGCACGTGGCGACGGTGCGGGTCGAGGCGCTGCGGGACCGGCTCAGCACGGTCACCGCGCCCCGCGCCGAGGCGGCCGGGCGGCTCGAGCACGGCGTGCTCTACCTGGCCATCGCCGCGCGCAACTGCGTGCTCTTCCCCGACGCGGACCGCCGCGCGGAGCTCGAGGAGACCGAGCGCCGCCTGCGCGACGAGCTGCAGATCCTGCTCCAGCTCCCCGGACGCCCGGAGGCCGCCGAGCTCCTGGCGCGCCTCCCGGCCGGGGTCGATCGCTACATGGCCGCCGCCCGCGCGATGATCGCGGCCGCGGGGACGCGGGCGCGGGTCGAGGAGCTCGAGCCGGAGGTGGCGCGCGCGCGCGAGGAGCTGCTGCGGGACGTCCACGTCTACTCCGGGTTGCAGCAGCGGCGGCTCGAGGAGCTGCGGGGGTCGATCGCCCTCGCGATGATCGCGATGGATCGGAACACGCTCCGGATCGGGGCGCTCCTCCTCCTCGTGCTCGCGTTCACCGGATGGGCGACGACCCGCTCCGTGCGCCGGCCGGCGCTCGCGCTCGTGGCCGCCGCGCGGCGGGTCGGGGCGGGCCAGTTCGAGCACGCGATCGAGCTCGCCCGCGGGCAGGGCAGCCCTCCGCGGCGGGACGAGCTGGCGGAGCTCGCGCACGCGTTCGGCAGGATGGCGCTCGAGCTGCGGGCGCGCGAGGAGCGGCTCCAGGCGCAGAACGAGGAGCTGCAGGTGCAGCAGGAGGAGCTGCAGGCCCAGCAGGAGGAGCTGCAGGTCCAGAACGAGGAGCTCCAGGCGCAGGGCGAGGAGCTGCGGCACACCGAGGAGTCGCTCCGCGAGGTGGACCGGAACAAGAACGAGTTCCTGGCGGTGCTGTCGCACGAGCTCCGCAACCCGCTCGCGCCGATCCAGAACAGCCTCCACGTCCTGGAGCGGGCCGCGCCGGGGTCCACCCAGGCGCAGCGGGCCCAGGCCGTCGTGGCCCGCCAGGTGCGGCACCTCACGCGGCTCGTCGAGGACCTGCTGGACCTCACCCGCATCTCGAACGGGAAGGTCCGGCTGCAGCGGGCGCGCGTGGACCTGGGGCGGCTCCTGCGTCAGGTCGCGGAGGACAGCGCCGCCCTGTTCGCAGAGCGCGGGGTGGAGCTCCGGGTGGAGATCGCCGCCGAGCCGTCCGTCGAGGGCGATCCCGCGCGGCTCGCGCAGATCCTCGGCAACCTCCTGCAGAACGCCGCCAAGTTCACCCCCCGCGGCGGGCGCGTGCTCCTCGCCCTCGAGGCGGCCGGCGCGACGGCACGCCTCCGCGTGCGCGACACCGGTGCCGGCCTCGCGCCCGAGACGCTGGCCTCCCTCTTCCAGCCCTTCATGCAGGCCGACGTCACCCTCGCCCGGACCGACGGCGGCCTCGGGCTCGGCCTCGCGCTCGTGAAGGGCCTCGTCGAGCTGCACGGCGGCACCGTCCGCGCCCGGAGCGACGGCCCGGGCAAGGGCGCCGAGTTCGTGATCGAGCTCCCGGGGAGCGACGGCGCGCCCGCCGCGGCGCCGGCGCCCGCGGCGGCAGCGGCCCCGCAGCCCAGGCCCGGCCGCCGGGTGCTCGTGATCGAGGACAACGTGGACGCCGCCGAGAGCCTGCGGGACGCGCTGGCGCTGGAGGGGCACGAGGTCGAGGTCGCGTTCCTCGGGGCGGACGGGATCGAGCGCGCGCGGGCGTGGGGGCCGGACGTGGTCCTCTGCGACATCGGCCTCCCCGACGTCGCGGGGCACGAGGTCGCGCGCGCGCTCCGCGGCGACCCCGCCCTCCGCCGCACGTTCCTCGTCGCGCTCACGGGCTACGCCCTGCCCGAGGACCAGAGGCGGGCGCGGGAGGCCGGGTTCGACGAGCACCTCGCGAAGCCGCCGAGCATGGGGCGCCTCGCGGAGCTGCTGGCCGCGGCGGGGGCACGGCGCGCCGGGTGAAGCGTGCGGCGGTCGAGGGGCGAGCGCCCGGGGAGCGAGCTCCGTTGCCCGCGCGCCCGCCCGTTCGCACCCTGCTGTGCGGAGGAGCACCGCCATGGCCATGCGCACGCACGAGCTGCATCCCGCCCTCGTCCACTATCCCCTCGCCCTCCTGCCCGCGACGGCGGTCCTCGAGAGCCTCGCCGCCTCCGCGCCGCAGAACCGCGCCCTGGACCGCGTCGGGCGGACGCTGTGGTGGGCCACCGCCGGGAGCGGGCTCCTCGCCGGGCTGGCGGGCATGGCCGCGTCGCAGCAGGTCGAGCTCGGCTCGGATCACGCGCGCGACGAGATGTGGCTGCACGGGATCGGCAACCTCACCCTGGTCCTCTCCGCGGCCGGCGTCGCCGCGTGGCGCACCCGCCACCGCGCGTCGGCGCTCACGGCCGGCCTCGGGATCGGCGCGGCGCTCGCGGCGACGTACACCGCGTACCTCGGCGGCGCGCTCGTCTACGCGCACGGCGCCGGCGTGAAGGCGCTCGGGGGCATCAGCGCCGAGCAACCCGCGCTCGCCTCGCGCCGCGCCCCGCGCGCC
>JAEYZK010000086.1 GCA_023428085.1 Pseudomonadota bacterium | reverse complement strand
GCGCAGCGGCTCGCCATCGCGCGCGAGGTGCTCGACGCGCGGCGCGACCTCGGCGTGGCGCGGGAGCGGCTGCGGCTCGCGCACGCGCAGGCGGAGCTCGCCGCCGACTCGGCGGCCTCGATCCGGCGCAGCTTCGAGGCCGGCGTCGCCTCGAGCCTCGATGTCCTCGACGCGAACGATCGGCTCTTCCTCGCCGACAGCGGCCTCGCCGAGGCCCGCGCCCGCCTCGCCCAGGCCCGGCTCGCGCTCCAGCTCGCGCTGGGGAGGGAGCGATGACCGGCGGGGTGCTTTCGCGGCTGCGCCGCCTTACCTGTCGTATTGTGGGCCGGGGTCGAGCCATGACGAGCCACCAGAAGGCCATCGAGCGGGAGGAGCTGGCGCGGATCTTCGGGCACCTCGTGCTCGTGCGCGTCGTCGTGATCCCGCTCATCCTGCTGCTCGTCGGCTGGCTCGCCTGGACCGAGCCGGCGCCGTGGCGGCGGACCCTCCTGGTGGCGGCGATGGTGCTCATCCCCGCCTTCTTCCTCTTCGAGTGGGCCCGCTACCGGCTCCACGGCATGACGCGGGGCGCGCTGGCGGTGAACCTCGCGCTCGCGGTCCTGGCGCAGCTCGCGCTCTCGTTCGTCAGCGGAGGGATCGAGAGCCCGTTCCTGCTCGTGGCGATCCCGCTCGGGATCATCACCTCGGTCGCCTTCAACCCGCCCTCCCAGCTCCTCGTCCCGCTCGTGCAGGTCGGGGCGGTCTGGATCATGGCCGCGTACAACGCGAGCGGCGCGCTCCCCGACTTCAACCTGGCGGCGTTCGGCGGCGGGGCGCGGAACGGCCCGGACGTGGCGCACGTCTGGGCCATGGCCACCGCCTACTCGTTCGTGCTCGTCGCGAGCCAGCTCCTCGGGCGGAAGCTCCGCAAGACGTACGCGACGATCCTCCGCCGCGAGCTCGCGGCGCAGCAGGAGGCCCTGCGCGATCACAAGGAGCAGGCCGAGGAGCTCACCGCGCTCTCCGCGGAGATCGCCCACGAGCTGAAGAACCCGCTCGCGAGCGTGAAGGGGCTGGCGAGCCTGCTCGGCCAGCACCTGCCCGACGGCAAGGGCGCGGAGCGGCTCGGCGTCCTGCGCCGGGAGGTGGACCGGATGCAGTCCATCCTCGACGAGTTCCTCAACTTCTCGCGGCCGCTCGTGCCGCTCGCGCTCGGCGACGCCGACGTGTCGGCGCTGGCCCGCGAGGTGGCCGCGCTGCACGAGGGCCTGGCCCGCGAGCGCGCGGTGCACCTCTCGATCGAGGGCGCCGGGGTGACGGCGCGCTGCGACCCGCGCAAGGTGAAGCAGGTGCTCATCAACCTCGTGCAGAACGCGCTCGACGCGAGCGCGCACGGCGCGGAGGTGCGGATCGCGACCGAGGCGGCGGGAGAGGGCGGGGCCCTGGTCCGCGTCCTGGATCGGGGGACCGGGGTCGATCCCGCGCTCGGGGAGACGGTCTTCTCGCCCGGCGTGACCACGAAGCCGAACGGCTCCGGGCTGGGGCTCACCATCGCCCGCTCGCTCGCCCGCCAGCACGGCGGCGACCTGCTCCTGCGAACGCGCACCGGCGGCGGCACCGAGGCGCTCCTGCTCCTGCCCAAGGCCGCCGGGCCCGGGAGGGCGGCGTGAGCGACCCCGCCGCGCGCGTCCTCGTCGTGGACGACGATCCGGGCGTCCGCTACACGCTCCGCGAGATCCTGGGCTCGGAGGGGCTCGAGGTGGACGAGGCCGCGGACGGCGCCGAGGCGCTGGCGCGCTTCGACGCCGCGCCCGCCGCGCTGGTCCTCACCGACCTGCGCATGCCGCGGCTCGACGGCATGGCGCTCCTCCGCGAGCTGATGCGCCGCACGCCGCCGCCCCGCGTCGTGCTCATCACCGCGCACGGCTCGGAGCGGGCCGCGGTCGAGGCGGTCAAGGCGGGGGCGTACGACTACTTCAAGAAGCCCTTCGAGACCGAGGACCTCCTCGCCGTCGTCCGCCGCTCGATGGAGGCGGTCCGGCTCGCCCACGAGAACGAGAAGCTCCAGGGCGAGCTCGCCCTCGCGCGCTCGATGGTCTTCGCGTCCGAGGCGATGCGGCGCCTCGGGGTGCTCGTGGGCCGGGTCGCGCCGCGCGACGTCACCGTCCTCATCACCGGCGAGAGCGGGACCGGCAAGGAGCGGGTCGCCGAGGCGATCGTCCGCGCCTCCCTGCGCGCCGACCGGCCGTTCGTGCGGTTCAACTGCGCGGCGATCTCGCCGGAGCTCGCCGAGGCCGAGCTCTTCGGCCACGCGCGCGGCGCCTTCACCGGCGCGGTGCGCGCCCGGCCCGGCCTCTTCGGCGAGGCCGACGGCGGGACGATCCTGCTCGACGAGGTGGGTGAGCTCGCGCCGGACGCGCAGGCGAAGCTCCTCCGGGTCCTCCAGGAGGGCGAGGTGCGGCCCGTCGGCGAGGAGCGCTCCCGGAACGTGGACGTGCGCGTCCTCGCCGCCACGCACCGCGACCTCGAGGAGCTGGTGAAGGAGGGGCGCTTCCGCGAGGACCTCTTCTACCGGCTCAACGTCGTCCACCTCGCCATCCCGCCGCTGCGCAGCCGCCCCGAGGACATCCCGGTCCTGGCGCGCTTCTTCCTCGACCGCTTCTCCGAGCGGTTCGGCGTCTCGCCGCTGCACGTGCCCGAGGCGCTCTACGAGCGGCTCCGCGTCCACGCCTGGCCGGGCAACGTGCGCGAGCTCGAGAACGCGATGGAGGGGCTCGTGGCGCTCTCGCCGCCCGAAGGGCTCGATCTCGGGCTCCTCCCCGGCGCCGCCCGGACGCCCGAGGCCGCGGCCGCGCCCGCCCCGGCCGCGACCCTGCCCCTCAAGCAGCGGGTCGAGGCCTACGAGCGCGGGCTCATCGTGGAGGCGCTCCGGGCCGCGCGCGGCAACCGGAGCGAGGCCGCGCGGCGGCTCGGCATGTCGCGCGTCACGCTCCACGACAAGCTCAAGAAGTACGGCCTCGGAGCGCCGGAGGCGGGCGAGGGAGAGGTCGAGCCGGAGGGCTGACGCCGCGCGCCGGTCAGCCCGGCACCCGCACCCGGAACACGGTGCCCCGGTCCACCTCGCTCTCGACCTCGACGTCGCCGCCGTGCGCCCGCGCGATGCGGCGGGCGAGCGCGAGCCCGAGCCCGAACCCGCCGCTCCCGCGCGCGCGGCTGCGGTCCGTGCGGAAGAACGGCGTGAAGAGGCGCGGGAGATCGTCGGGCGCGATGCCGATGCCCGCGTCGCGGACCTCGAGGATCGCCGCGCCCCCCTCCCCGCGGGCGGCGAGCCGCACCGGCGCGGGCGGCGCGGAGTACTTCGCGGCGTTGTCGAGGAGGTTGTCGAGCAGCCGCCGGAGGAGGGCGGCGTCGCCCGCGACGCCCGGGAGGTCCGGGGCCACGTCCACCTGCAGCGTCCGCCCCGGCCAGCGCTCCGCGAACCGCCGCGCCGCGTCCGCGACCACCGCGCCCACGTCCACCGGCGCGCGCGCGATCCGGGCGCCCCCGTCGCCGCCCCGCGCCGCCAGGTCGAGGCGCGCCGCCGAGAGCACGTCGTCCACGAGGCGGTCGAGCTCGTCGAGGTCGGCGCCGATCTCGCCCAGGTAGCGGCGCGCCCGGTCGAGGTCGCCCTCGGCGGCGAGCTCCAGCGCGACGCGGATGCGCGCGAGCGGCGTCCGGACCTCGTGCGAGACGTTGGCGAGGAGCTCCTTCTCGGCCCGGACCTGGGCCTCGATCCGCTCCGCCATCTCGTCGAACGCCCGCGCGAGCTCGCCCACCTCGCCCCTGGCCTCCACCCGCGCCCGCGTGGTGAGGTCGCCGTCCCCGAGCCGCCGGGCGGCGCGGGTGAGCTCCTCGACGGGTCGGGCGATGGACCGGGCGAGCGGCAGGGAGGCCAGCGCGACCGCGACGAGCGCGGCCAGGAGGAACCACGGGCCGGGGGGGTGGTGCGTGAACCGGAAGACGACCTGTCCGCCGCCCCGGAGCGGCAGGGCGCGGCCGCCGTGCTCGAAGGGGAACCCGCGCGTTCGCTGCGCGCCGGGGGCGAGGAGCGGCGCGAGCGGCGGCGTCGCGCTGGACGCGATCACGGTGCTTCCGTCGGGGCCGTACACCGTCGCGACCACGCCGTAGGCCTCGTACACCCGCCCCAGCTCGACCCGCAGCGCCGCGGGGTCGTCCTCGAGATCGGAGACCCGCTCCGTCGCGTAGCGCGAGACCCGGTCCGCCTCCCACCACCACCCGGTCCGGGAGACGTGCGTGACGGCCCCCACGGCCAGCACGACGAGGAGGATGACGAAGAGACCATGCGTGAAGATCCGCCAGAACAGCGTGCGGCCGCGCCGGCGGGCGCGCTCCCCGCCGGCGGCCTTCACGCGCCCTCCCCGGCCAGCACGTACCCCGACCCGCGGACCGTCTTGATGAGCCGCGGCCGGCGCGGGTCGTCGCCGAGCTTCTGGCGCAGGCGCGAGACGTGGACGTCGATGGAGCGATCGAAGGCGTCCTCGGCGCTCCCCCCCGCGAGCTCCATGAGCTGCTCGCGCGAGAGCACGCGCCCCGCGCGGCGCGCGAGCGCCTCGAGGAGCGCGAACTCGTAGGCCGTGAGGTGCACGGGCGCGCCGTCGAGCTCGACGGTCCGGGCCGCGGGGTCGATCCGGAGCGCGCCCACGCGGACGACGCCGAGCGCCGGCCCCGCGCGCCCCTTGGCGCGCCGGGTGACCGCCCGGATGCGCGCCAGGAGCTCGCGCGGGGAGAAGGGCTTCGCGAGGTAGTCGTCGGCGCCGAGCTCGAGCCCCATCACCCGGTCGGCCTCCTCGCCGCGGGCGGTGAGCACGATGATCGGGACGTCCGACCGGCCCCGCAGCTCGCGGCAGACCTCGAGGCCGTCCTTGCCGGGCAGCATGAGGTCGAGCAGCACCACGTCGAACCTGCCGCCCAGCGCCTCGGCGAGCCCGCGCCGGCCGTCGCCGACGGCCACCACGGCGACCCCGTGACCCTCGAGGTACTCGCGGGTGAGGGCCGCGAGGCGCGCGTCGTCCTCGACGAGGAGCGCCAGGAGCGGCGTCGCGGCGGGGGTGTCGGCCACGGGGTGCATTGTATGCCGCTCCGCGGGCGGAGGCGCTCGCCTCCGCCCCGGAGCCTCGCCGCTACCGCTTCCGCCCGTGCATGCGCTCGACCTTCTTCGTCAGCTGGGCGCGCTGCTCCGGCGTGAGGACCCCGTGCGCCTCGACGCCGGCGTCCACCGCCTCGTGCGCGAGCGCCCGCATCTTCTCGAACCGCTCGTCCACGAGCGCGTGGAGGCGGGCCCGGTCGGGGTTGGCGCTCTGCCACTGCGCGAGCACCTCGGCGTGCACCGCCTCGCCCCCCGCGTGCACGGCGGCGCCCTTCGCCAGCAGGCGGTCCTTGAGGGCGTGGATCTGCTTGCGCTGGACCTCCGTCGCGTCGAGGTCGTCGAGCGCGTCGTCCACCCGGTCGGTCACGAACCCGGCCATCTCCGCCGGGTCGTGGCTCCGGTGATGGCCGCAGCGCCCCGCCCAGCCGGCGAGGGCGACGACGCCGGCGAGGCCGACCAGGGTGAAGAGAGTTCGCTTCATGGCGGTCTCCGTTGCCGGCCCCGGGGGCCGGCCCGCGGCCGCCCGGCATGGGCGGCGGCGACGGGGAGAGCATGGTGTGCGGGGCCATCCCAGGCTTGTCCGGAGCATGAAGAAACGTTAAGGGTGCAGGCTCCCCGGGCGCGCCATGAGTCTCGTCTCCGCCACCCAGCTCTCGCTCGCCTTCGGCCCGAAGATCATCTTCGACCGGGCGGCGTTCTCGATCGGCCCGCAGGACCGGATCGGCCTCGTCGGCGCGAACGGCACCGGCAAGTCGTCGCTCCTCAAGATCCTCTCGGGCGAGGTCTCACCGGACGCGGGCGAGCTCACGATGCGCCGGGGCGCGCGCATCGGGTACCTCCCGCAGGACGTGACCGCCCTCCCCGACCTGCCGCTCGTCGAGTCGGTGCTGGCGACGGTGCCCGGGCGCGCGGCGCTGGAGGCGCGGCTCGCCGGGACGGAGGCCGCGCTCGCGGCGGCGCGGGACGAGGCCGAGCAGCTCGAGCTCTCGCAGGACCTCGCCGAGCTGCACGAGGAGCTCGACCACTTCGAGGAGCACTACGGGCGACGGCGGGCGGAGCGGATCCTGCTCGGCCTCGGGTTCGCGCCGGAGCGGCTCGACGAGCCGGCCCGCAACCTCTCGGGCGGCTGGAAGATGCGGGCCGCGCTGGCGGGCCTCCTCCTCACGGATCCGGACCTGCTGCTCCTCGACGAGCCGACGAACCACCTGGACGTCCCGACGCTCACCTGGTTCGACGCCTTCCTCCGCGGCAAGCGGAAGGCGCTGCTCCTCGTCTCGCACGACCGGGAGTTCCTGAACCGGCAGATCGACCGGGTGCTCTCGCTCGAGCCGGAGGGGCTGCGCAGCTACGCGGGGACGTACGACGACTACCGCCGGCAGCGCGCCGAGGAGGAGCTCCGGCTCCTCGCCCAGGCGGAGCGGCAGGAGGCGAAGCGGGCCCAGCTCGAGCGCTTCATCGAGCGGTTCGGGGCGAAGGCGACGAAGGCGCGCCAGGCGAAGAGCAAGGAGAAGCAGCTCGAGAAGATGGAGGAGGTGCAGGTCCTCGAGCACCGCGACACGCTCCGCTTCCAGTTCGCCGAGGCGCCGCGGTCCGGCCGCGAGGTGCTGCGGCTCGAGGGCGTGCGGAAGGCGTTCGGCCCGCGGGTCGTGTACCGGGGCGTGGACGCGCGGATCGCCCGGGGCGAGCGGGTGGGCGTCATCGGGCCGAACGGCGCGGGGAAGACGACGCTGCTGCGGATCGTCGCCGGCGAGCTCGCGGCGGACGGCGGGCAGGTGGTCCTCGGCCACGGTGTGGTCGCCGGGTATTACGCGCAACATCACTTCGGCGGGGGGGCCGAGAAGCTGGCCCCCCCGGGCCCCCCGCTCGCCGCGTCCCACCTCCGCACCAGCGGCGCCGGCACGCTCGATCCCGACAGGACGATCCTCGAGACGCTCTGGGACCTCGTCCCCGACCGCGGCGAGGCCTACGTGCGGAGCGTCGCGGGCTCGTTCCTGTTCTCGGGCGACGACGTCGAGAAGCGCGTCGGGGTCCTCTCCGGCGGCGAGCGGGCGCGGGTGGCGCTCGCGAAGCTCCTCCTCGTCCCGGCGAACCTGCTCGTCATGGACGAGCCCACGAACCACCTCGACCTCGACTCCGCCGAGGCGCTCATCGAGGCGCTCCAGGCGTACCAGGGCACGCTCCTCTTCGTGTCGCACAACCGGAGCTTCCTGAACGGGCTCGCCACGGTCGTCTGGGAGGTGAAGGACGGCGGCGTGCTGCCGTTCCCGGGGAACCTCGACGACTGGCTGTACCACCAGCGGCAGCTCGAGGAGGAGGCGGCGGCGAGCGCCGCCGGCGCTGCGTCCGCCCAGGCGCGCGCCGGCGC
>JAEYZK010000016.1 GCA_023428085.1 Pseudomonadota bacterium | reverse complement strand
GGCGCAGGGGCCGCGGGGCGCGCCCAGGGGGCGGGCGCCGCGCGCACGACCTGGGGCCCCTGCTCCAGGAGATCGATCCGCGCCTGGATGCGCTCGAGGCGCTCGAGCGCCGCCGTCAGCGCGTCGTCGAGCCACTCGTCGGCAGCGCGGCGCTCGTCGGCCGCCACGACCCGGCCGGCCCCGCGTAGCGTGTCCCAGACCGCCCGGTGCAGGAGCTTGAACTCGCGCGCGCACCGCGCCGGGGTGGCGGCCGAGCGGACGAGCACCGCGCAGCGCGCGTGCGCGTCCGGGCGTGGCCCCCCCACGCGGTGCTCGTCGCCGCGCATCGCCAGCGACAGCTCCCGCAGCAGCGGCCCCACCGCGAACTCGAGCGCGGGATCGCCGCCGAGCTTGCCGTTCTTCACCGCCTCCGCCCACGTCTCCTGGATCTCCACCCGGTGCTCCTCGACCAGGAGCCCCACCGCGACCGCGCCGCCCACGTTCTCCTCCCGGGCCGGCCCGCACGGCCGCGCCCCCACCGCCCGGCGAATGCAAGCGCGCTGCCCGCGGCCGCGCCGGGCGCGAGGCCTGCTCTCGGGCCTGGGGTTCACGTCGGTGAGCGGGCGGGGGGCGGGACCCTGCCCCGGACGGCGCGGAACTTCTCTTCCCACCTCGCGCGCCGCGCTCCCCACCTGCTCCACGGCGCGTCGCGCCGTCCAACTTGGATTGTCCTCCCTGGAGGAGCTTGGAGCCGCGCGCACACCTGGCCACCTCCTTGGGCGACGGTTCGCGCTCCGATGCCCTCCGGTTCGATCGAGTACCTGCAGTTCCTGGCCCGTCGCGTGGCCCCGCCGCGGCTCGCGGCGGTGGCGGCGCTCCGCGCCGTGCGCCACGCGCGCAACCGCCTCCTCCCCGCGCTCGAGCCCGACGAGGATCGGCTGCTTTCGGCCCTCTCCTGCGGGGACGCGTCCGACGTCGCCGCGCTCTTCGCGCGCGCGCGGCCCGCCCCTCCGCCCTGGACGCCGGAGACGCTCCGCCGGGCGCTCGATCGCCACCTCCCCGGCGAGGCGGAGCGCGCCGTGTCCCGCGGCCGGCGCGCGGCGGACGGCTGGTTCGACGTCTACGGACGTCAGGTGCAGGCGGGCCGGGGCGGCCGGGTGGACTGGCAGCGCGACTTCGTCCACGGCGGCCTGTTCGCGGGCGCGGCGCCGTCCGCGCGCCTGCCCGCCGCGCCGGGGCTCGACCCGAAGATGGCCTGGGCGCTCGCGCGCGGCGACGCCTGGGTCGCGCTCGCCAGCGGCGCCGCCCTGGCGCCCGACGGGGAGGCCCTCTCCGCCGCGCTCGCCGCGTCCGTGCACGACTTCGTGGAGCAGAACCCCGTCGGACGGGGGATCCACTGGGTCACCGCGATGGAGGCGGGGATCCGCGCCTGGAACCTGCTCGTCGCGCTCTGGGTGCACGCGATCCGCGGGCCCCCGGCGCCCGCGCTCGCGCTCGCGGCCGCGCGCCTCTTCGTCGGGAGCGGCCGCTTCATCCTCGCCCACCTCGAGGACGACACCGCGGTCCCCAACAACCACCTGGTGTGCGACTGGCTGGGCCTCCTCGCCTGCGCCGAGGCCCTCCCCGAGTGGCCCGAGGCGCCTCGCTGGCGCACCCTCGCGGTCGCCGGCCTGCGGCGGGCCGCCGAGGAGCAGATCCTCCCCGACGGCCTGAGCTTCGAGGGATCGCTCGCGTACCACCGCTTCTCGCTCGAGCTCTTCACCGCCGCGGCGCTGCTCGTGCACGCGGGCCGCGGCGGGCTGGGGCGGGACTTCACGGCGCGCCTGCGCGCCATGTTCCGCGCCACCCGCGCGCTCCTCGCCCGCTCCGGCGCGCTCGCGCAGCTCGGCGACAACGACTCGGGCCACGTGCTCGCGCTCCGCCCGCGCGGGCCGACGGAGGGCGGCTACCTCCTGCCGCTCGGGGCCGCGCTCCTCCGCGACCCTTCGCTCCTCGTGAACGCCGGCACCGCCGACGCGGCCGAGGTCGCCTGGCTCCTCGGCCCCGCGGCGCTCGCGTTCCTCGCCCGGGCCCGCCCGGGTCCGGCGCCGCGCAGCGCGACGTTCCCGGACGGCGGGTTCCACGCCGTCCGCCGGGGCGCCTTCGAGGCGATCGTCTCGTGCGGCCCGAGCGGCCAGCGCGGCGTCGGGGGGCACAGCCACAACGACAAGCTGTCGTTCGAGCTGTTCGTGGACGGCGCGCGCGCGGTCTGCGATCCCGGCATGCCGGTCTACGGCCGCGACCCGGCGCTGCGCGATCGGTTCCGCTCGACCGCGGTCCACGCGACCGTGACGGTGGACGGGCTCGAGCAGTCACCCATCCCCGCGGGGCGGCTCTTCGCCCTGCCCGATCGCGCCGCCGCGCGGCTCCTCCACCTCCGCACCGGCGGGCCGGCGGAGCACCTCGCGGGCGAGCACCTCGGCTACGTCGCGCGCGCCGGCGTCGTCCACCGCCGCGACCTCTGGCTCGCGGACGACGGCGTCCTCGCCGTGGACCGGCTCTCCGGGGCGGGCCTCCACCGGATCGTCTTGCGCTGGCCCCTCACCGCCCGGCCGCAGCTCCGCCCGGTGACGCGCGCCGAGCGCGCGCGGCTGGAGCGGCTCGCCGCCGGGCGCGCCGTGGGTCGCTTCCAGCTGGACCGCGCGGCGGAGGTGCCGCTCGAGGGCGGCGCGCGGCTGCTCCTCGCCTTCGCCGGCGAGCTCCGCCCCGCGCTCGTGGACGCGCCGCGCTCGCCCGGCTACGCCGAGCTCGTGGACGGCGTGGCCGTCGAGCTCGCCGGCCGCGCCATCTGCCCGGTCGAGCTCGCCACCGGTATCCTGCGTCTCACCCCTTAGCCGCCCGAGCCCGAGCTCGAGCCCGAGGATCCCCCCGCGGCCCCGACGAGCCCCAGCAGCAGCGGCGCGATCTCCGTCAGATCGCGCACGCCCTCGACGCGCTCCGCCGCCGGCCCGAACCCGAGCACGGGCACCGGGGCGCGCGTGTGGTTCCGCGTCGAGAGGTCCTCGAGGTTCCCGTGATCGCTCGTGACGACCAGTGAATCGCCCGCGCCGAGCCCGGCGACGACGGCGCGGAGGAACCGGTCGAGCCTGCCGAGCGCCTCGGCCGCCTGCTCCATCGAGCGCGCGTGGCCGGCCTCGTCGGTCTCGAAGAACTCGAACACGGTGAGATCGTGGCGCGCGGCGAGCGCGAGCAGGATGTGCGCGGCCTCCTCGGGCGCGCGCGGCGGGAGCTCCGCGCCCCAGCGGTTCGCGCGCACGCCGGTGAGGTCGTGCGTGAGCGCGGCGCCGCGGCGGGCGTCGCCCCACGTGTGGAACGGGCGACCCGCGGCCGAGAACGCCACCGTCGTCGCCGCGGGGCGGGCGCGGCGGCGCGCCGGGAGCTCGGGCCCGGGCTCGTCCCCGCCGCCGAGCCCGAGCGCGCGCAGGTAGGCGGCGGGGTACGCGTTCGCGAACGTCGCCGTCCGCCCCGCCGCGGCGGCGGCCCGGAACAGCGAGTGGTCCGTGAGGAGCGCACGGAGCGCGGCGTTCGGGAAGCCGAGGAGGTGGCGCCCGAGCGCCGCGGCCGCGTTCTTGCCGGTGAGGATCGTGGTTTGCCCGGTGGCCGACTGCGGCCGGCCGGGGACCCCGAGCGTCGCGTCCGCGGCGCCGGCCCGTCCGCCGCGCGGCAGCGCCGGGCCGTCACCGCCCACGAACCGCGACAGGAGGTACTCCCCCCGCGCGAGGGGGTTCACCTCGGGATCGGGGGCGCCGACGCCGACGCCGTCCACGAAGACGAAGATCGCGGCCACGCGGGGAGCATAGGGCCGTTCGCCGCCCCGTTCACCTCGCGATCGCCTCAGAGCGCGGGCTTGAGGTCCACGACCGGCGTTCCGTCCACCGCCTCGATCGGCCCGACGCGCAGGCGCGTGCCCTCGATCTCGCGCACCGTGACGGGGTGGAGACCGAGCGGGTTGGGGCGCTCCTGGGATCGCGTGGCGAACACGCCGGTGAGCGGCCGCGATCGGTCGTCGCGCGGATGGACCTTGAGGACGTCGCGCCGCGCCCGGTGGAGCCAGGTGACGACGAGGAGCCGATCCCCCACGGCGACACCCTCGAGCGCCTCCGCCGCCCACGCGTGCACCTCGAGCCACGCGTCCGGCGCGCCCTCCGAGCCCTGCCGCGGCGCCGCCTCGATCCGCGTGAGCGTGGAGCGGATCGTCCCCACGGGCCGGAGCCGCTCCTCGAGCTCCTCCGGACGTCCGACGCTCCCGACCATGACCGACCTCCTCGTACGCTGCGACGGGGTGTTATCTCGCCGCGCGCCGACGTGCACCACGAAGCGGCACCGTCCGCTGTCCGGGCTCGGGCTCGTTCACGGGTGCGCATTGGGTGGTAAACTCCGCCGCATGCCACTCGGAAAGAAGCTGGTCTTCCTGGGCACGGGCAACATGGCCGAGGCGCTCCTCAAGGGCCTCCTGCGGGAAGGCACCGCGGACCCCGAGGAGCTCGTCTGCGCCGAGCCCCGCCCGGAGCGGCGCGAGGAGATCGCCGATCGCTACGGCGTGGAGGTCACGGCCGACAACCGCGCCGCCGCCGCGCTCGCCGACCTGCTCCTCCTCTCCGTGAAGCCGCAGGTCATGGACGCGGTCCTCGCCGAGATCGCGCCGGTGGTGGACGGCCGGAAGCTCGTCGTGTCGATCGCCGCCGGCGTGCCCGCCGCCGCGATCGCGCGCCGCCTGCCGGCGGCCCGGATCGTGCGGACCATGCCCAACACGCCGGCGCTCGTCGGCGCGGGCGCCACCGCGCTGGCGCGCGGGCCGAACGCGACCGAGGAGGACATGACCGTCGCGCGGGCCCTGTTCGAGGCGGTCGGCACCGTCGTCGTCGTGGACGAGCCCTTGCTCGACGCGGTCACGGGCCTCTCCGGCTCGGGGCCGGCGTTCGTCTTCATGGCCATCGAGGCGCTCGCCGACGGCGGCGTGAAGGCGGGCCTGCCGCGCGCCGCGGCGCTCTCCCTCGCGGCCCAGACGGTGCTCGGCGCGGCCCGGCTCGTGCTCGAGAGCGGCCGGCACCCGGGCGAGCTGAAGGACCAGGTCACGAGCCCGGCCGGCACCACGATCGCCGGCGTGCAGGCGCTCGAGGCGCGCGGCTTCCGCGCCGCGCTGATGGAGGCCGTGGAGGCCGCCGCCCGCCGCTCGCGCGAGCTGGGCGAGAAGGCGGCGAAGCCGTGACCCGCCGCGTCGCCGCCCCGGCGCTGGCGCTCGTCGCGCTCCTCGGG
>JAEYZK010000418.1 GCA_023428085.1 Pseudomonadota bacterium | reverse complement strand
GCTCCATTCGCCGCCACGGAGTAGCTCCGCAGCCTCCCACCCGAAGGAACGAACACGCGGCCGGAGCTCACGACGGGTTGCGCCGGGCTTGCGACTGAGGTGGAGTTGCACCCCCCGCCCGCATCCGCCACGGCAACGAAGCTGCTCTTCGTCGCGGAGATGGCCCTGTTTCCGCTGATCGCAGGAGCTCCGAGCATCGCCGCGCCGGCGTCGCACGAGGTTCCGACGGCCCCCGTGAAGGAGACGGGATAGAGCCGCCCATCCTCGCTCCCGACCCAGACCGTGGTGTCTCCGATCGCGGCGGGACCGTTCAGGAGGTTGGACGTCACGGGCACGGGCGTGGACGCGACTCCCTCCTTGCTCAGGAAGTGGAGTCGCCCGTTCTCGCCGGCGACGACCACGCCACCATCTGCCAGGACTGCGGGGGACCACAGCCTGAACGGCGCGCTGGTCGCGAGCTGCCGGGCGAAGGCGCCCCGGGTGACCAGGACCGTCGAGTGATGAGGCTCTGCCTGGTTCCCCGCCTGATCCAGCGCGGTCACCGTCATGGCGACTTCACGAGTGAAGTGGGGGAACGGGAGATCCACCAGCGAGAGGTCCACCGAGTAGGTGTCCTCGTCGACGCGCTGGAGCTCCCGGGGATGTTCCGTGTCGAGATCGAGCACGATCGAGACCGTGCCCATGCGCTCGGCTTCCGTCACCTCCACCTCGACGTGCAGGGTTCCGTCCCTGCGACACGGCAACGAACCACCGCACGTGGGGTCCACGCTCGCGATGACCGGCGCCACCTCATCCGGCCAACAGACGTTCCCATCCTCCGTCTCGGCGCAGTAGCTCCCCGCCTCGCACGGCCTGGACGCGCTGCAGGTCGCCTTCCAGCCGCCGCCCCCGCCGCAGCCGGCGAGCGCGAGCATCCCCGTCACCATCAGAGCGATCCGTCTCATCGTTTCCCCCTTCAGAACGCGTACCGCCAGGTGAGGCCTGCCGCGAGCGCAGCACCGCCGGCGCCCAGCAGGACGTTGCTCCGGGTCTTCAGCTGGTCGTACCTCTTCCGCTGCCGCGTGTACGACGCCGGATCGTCGGCCTCCTGGGCCTTCCTCTTCACGCCGTCGGCCTTCGACGCGAACACGACGCCCGCGATCACCGACGCTGCCCCGACGCCCGCGACGGTCCACGCGGCCACGTGCTGCGGGTCCGGGCCCGGCTTCGGCGGAAGCGTCCTGAGCAGGTCCTTGAGCGCGCCCTTCAGCGGGGGCACGACGTCGTCGCCGACCTTCACCTCGATCGACCGCTGCGCGCGGATCTGGCCGGGCTCGGCGGGCTCCTCGTCCTCCCCCTGAAGCGGGGCATCCGTGAGGACGAGCTGGAACCTTGCGCCTGCGGGCGTGCCCTCCGCCCGGCTCACCACCGCGTGACCGAGGCCGGCGCGCACCGCCGCCCGCGCGCCCTCCGCGGCGTCCTTGCAGATGGCCCCATAGTCGAGGAACTTCCCCGGCAGCTTGCCGGCGGCCTGCGCCACCGCCTCGCCATGCGCCTGGGCGGGGTCGCCCAGCACCTCCGGCTTGCAGAGGAGGAGCCGGTCATCGGCGCCTCCGGCGAGCGCGAGCATGATCGTCACCGCTCCCGGCAAGTTCATTGCGGGCGCCTCCGTCGATACGGCGAGCTGGTCGGTCGGGATTGACGCATGGTCCCGGCGCGAATTGCAAGCGCCGTGCTGTCGCGAAACGCTGGATCGGCGTGGGCTCGAAGCTGTACAAGGTCCGTCCCACGGACCCTCGGTCGTTTCACGGACCTTCGCGACAGCGCGCGATCGGCGCAAGCCCGCGAGAGTTCGAGGCGTGGCCTCTGGAACGGTCCGCGCAATGCCCGGCGGCATCGCCACTGGCTTCGCTTCCGGCGCTCGAGGGGAACACCATATGTCTCGTACCGAAAGGGTCCTTTCCGCGGTTCTCTTGCTGTCGGGGCTCGTCGCCTGCGCCAGCCCGGCCTCGCCACCGGTCGCGGCCTGTCAGAACGACACGGGGTGCCCGTCGGGCGCGCGCTGCAGCCTGTCGGCCTGCATCGCGAACTCGGCGCCGACCGCGCGATTCGTCGTGACCGGCATTCTCGAGGCAAACGCCCCGGTCACCCTCGATGCCACGTCGTCGAGCGATCCCGACGAGGGCGACTCGATCGTGGAGTACACCTGGACCGTCACCAGGACCAGCGCCGCCTGTGACCCGCCCGCCGTCGCGAGCAAGACGCAGACCGTGACCGTGGTGTTCGGCTGCGCCGGGACGTTCGAGGTCTCTCTCTCCGTGAAGGACGAGATGCAGGCCGAGAGCGCCCCGAGCAAGCAGCCGGTCACCGTGACCGGGAGGACCGGGCCCGTGCTGGTCGAGGCCGGAGAGCCTCAGACGGTCGAGCACATCTGTGACGGGTCCCCGGTCCAGTGCCGGCCCGCGACGCCGATCCAGCTCTCCGCCACCCTCCCGGACCCGTCGTTCCAGACCGTGCGGTGGATCGTGCTTCCGCCGCCGGATCGCCCGATCGGCAACGGCACGGGCCGGACGGTCCGGTTCCTGCCCAGCCCGAACGTGCCGAACCCCACGGTCGAGGTGACGACGGACGGAGCTGCGATCTCCGGCGACTGGGACTTCCGGGTGGAGGTCGTGGACGGTCAGACCGTGCGCGACGCGGCGCTGGCCCGCGTGAGCATCACCAACCGGTCCCCGATCATCGTCGGCGTCCTGCCCGCGGGCGGCTTCAACCACCAGTACCTGGCGAGCAACCAGTCCTACGGAGCCGCCGGCAGCTTCCCCGTGCAGATCGAGGATCCGGACGGCGACGCCCTGACGACGCACCTTGCGTACCAGCACACGGGGGACGGCGAGGCCAACTTCGAGGCGTGGGCCATCCCGGCCGACGGCGCGCCGACCCAGGTCGGGTTCGACGTGTTCACCCACCGGAGCGCGGAGCTCATCGCGGTCGGAGTCCAGCGATCCGTCTCCCTCTCCGCGATCGACGTGAACGGCGGCTCGTCCGGCGTGACCCTCCCGATCGTGATCGCGAACCGGTCTCCCTCACGGATGTACGGAGCCGAGACGTCGGCGCTGCACTCGTTCGACGTTCCGTCCTACAGGTACACCGCCACCCCGCTCCTCGGTCGCTGGGTGGACCTCGACGGCGATCCGGTCGACTTCGACGTGATGACGGACTCGACGGATTGCCCCGAGTTCTCGGTCACCTCGGGGACACTCAAGCTCCATTGCGCGGCGGGCGCGCCGCTGAGCGCGTTCGTCCGGAGCAGCAGGACGGCGACGGTGGAAGTCAGCGATCCGTTCGCCACCGCCCGCTTCGCCGACATCCCCTTCGGGATCGGGAACCGGAAGCCCGTGGTCGCTGCCACCGTGTACCGAACCGGGATCACGTGCGGCACCGGCGGTTCTTCCGGCTCCAGCCTGAACTGCAGCACGAGCGGCGGTGCTTCCTACAGTCCGCCGAACGGCTTCGGTTCGATCACTGCCCTGGCCAAGACTGGTACGTACGATCCGGACGGCGACCCGCTGGAGCTCCAGCCGTCCGCGGACGCCGTATTGACCGCCTGTCCGCCCCTCACGGCGTCCTGCTCGCTGAAGCTCGCGATCCCGACGCGCTACTCCTGCAACCCGGCGCCGGAGGACGTGGCCGTCTCCTTCGTCGCGACCGACGGCGTCGCCTCCACGTCCGGCACCCTCACCGTCGATCCCTACTGCCGGTAGCGGCGTTCCCTCTCGCCGCCGGGAGTCCCCGCCCCCGCTCGCCCTCTCCCTCCTCGGGGCGGGCGGGGGCGTGTGAACGTGAACATGGGCAAACAAAAAGCCCGCGCGCTCCGGAGAGCACGCGGGCCCGTGATGCCCGCACCTCGAAGTCTACCGGCTAGACGACTTCTGCCTCGATGCCGATCGCCGGGCCACCCGTGTCCACCCCGAAGTACCGGAGCAGCCGGAGGTGGTGCTGCCGCAGCCCGCGGACCGCGATCCGTGCACCGCGCGAGGCCAGCGCGTGCGCCAGGACGGTCACGCCGTAGTCGTGGAACTCGCGGACCTGCGTCAGATCGATCCGCACCTGCTCGTTCGCGTCCGTCTGCTCGAGCACGTGCGCCAGGCGCTGGGCCGCCGGTACGTCGAAGACACCATCCATCCGGATCACCGTCGCGCCATTTGAGTGCATGCGAACCTTACCTTCAGGGCTTTCGGAGAATTCCCGTCTTCCGGTCAGCTAGGAGGACAACCATGGAATATCCGTGCCGGAACTCCCGCGCCCTCGGGGGTCCAGATGCAAAATCCTCAATGTCCCGTGATCAGGGCATTATCCCACTGACTCCCGCATCAACCTTCCCCCGCACGGGCCATGTTCACAAGAACCCTGGGGTTGGCTCCGACCTTGGATCGAGCACCCGCGCGCTCGCGCGCTGCGCGCGATCGCCCGCTCGGCGGCCCGATCGGAACGCAAATCCAGCAGGGGTGTAAGCAATCGGGCGGCTCGGGGGAGGACCACACGGGCGGTCAATTGCCTGCCCGTGGGTGTCCCGGAACGCCGCGGGCGGGAGCGCACGCCCCCGCCCGCTCGGACGTCCGGGGAGACCTGCTACTCGCCGTCGGACGACGGCACGTCGAGCTGCCGCTCGGCGAAGAACACGGTGGCGTGCCCCGCGCAGGAGCCCTTGGTGTTCGTCTTCGCGTTCACCCAGAGGTGATTCGCCCCCGCCGGGACCTCGAACGCGCGCGAGGCGCTCGTCGGGAGGCAGTAGTGGAGCGACGCGCCCGGCACGTTCGGCAGCTCGATGACGGTGCGATCGGCGGGGATCTCGAGGGTCTCGCTCATGCCGAGCCAGAGCCACGTGCTCGGCTCCTCGGCCGTCTTCGTCTCGGCCGCGCCCACCGTCAGCGCCTTCGTATCCACACAGCACGTCCCGTTGAAGACCACGACCGCGGTCCCGTCCGACGGCGCGACGAAGTTCACGGGGATGACGTGCGCGTGCTGCCAGGAGCCGAAGGTGGCGCTCAGGAACGGCGTCTGGAGGAGCGCGGCGCCGGGACCGGGAGGCCCCTGCATGCCGGGCGCGCCCGGCGGGCCGATCGGCCCCGGAGGCCCGGCCGGGCCCGGCTCGCCCGCAGGACCCTGCGGCCCTGGGGGACCCTGCAGCCCGCCGATCGAGAGCGGCAGCCACGGGTTGTCCACCTCGGCGTCGTCGAGGTCCGGGCGGTAGCCCTGGTTTTCGAGGAGCGCGACGTAGACCTGGCCCCCGTACACGACCTGGTCGCCGGCCTGATACGCGATCTCGCCGGTCCACGGCCCGCGGAAGCTCAGCCCCGAGGTCGATCCCGCGCCGGCCGGGCCGGTGGGACCGGACGGACCCGCGGGCCCAGCGGGTCCGGGCGGTCCGGCCTCACCTTCCTTGGCGGGGCAAGCGGTGAAGAGCAGCGCGGCGGCGGCGAGCGCGACCGGACGGGCGAGTACACGGACCGTGAGCATTTCCCCTCCTGAAGGGCGCGTAGATGTAGCACACGGTGGGCGGATCGGCCTGTCGCACGGACAAGGCTCCCGCGCTGGGCACATGCGCCGCGCAGGCAAGCCGGGCTGGCCAGGGACGCGGTCTACGCGAAGCTCACCCCGCCGCCTTGCACTCCACCCGGAGCTCGCCCTTGCCGGCCCGGAGCCCCTCGAGCTGCTTCTTCGCGATCGCCCCCGCCTTCGTCCCGGCGAGCGCCTTCGCGAGCTCGGCGAGGCCGGCCTCGACGTCCCCCTGCGTGCCGCAGGCGCAGGTCCCCGCGAGGGCATGCTCGGCGCGCTCCAGCTCCTGCGCCACCGCCCGCGGGTACGCCTTCGGGAAGCGCTTCTTGAAGTCGAGCCAGCCCCGGTACACGGGCGCGACGACGCGCGCCTCGTACCGGACGCACCCCGAGACGTCGCTCTGCGGCGCGATGTAGACGGGCCACGTGCCCTCGGGCTTCGTCGCGGCGAGCCGCTCGAAGAACGCCTGGTCGGCGGGGCGGCCCTTCTCCTTCGCGAGCGCGGCGAAGAACCTCGGCTGCGGCTCGGCGTAGAGGACGTTCTGCCAGCTCAGCGTGAGGCCCTGCACCGCGGTGACCGCCGGCTTCGCCTCCCGCCCCGCGAACTGCGCCTCCGACACCTTCACGAGATCGCGGAGGACCTCGGCGCCCGCGCCGAGCGCGAGCCCGTACAGCTCCTCGACGTCCGCGCTCCGCTGCGCGCGCGCCTTCGCGAGGGCCGCCTCGTACCGGGCCACCGCCGGCATCGCGGGCTTCGTGGACGTCGAGGCCTTGGCGCCGCCCGCGCCCACCACCGCCACGAGGACCCATCCCACGAGCTGCATGACGCCTCCACCCGCCCCGCGCGGTTCCGTTCCCCGCATCATCCCGCGACTCCACGCGCGGGGCCAGCGCGCGCCCTGGTGCTTCGACAGTCCGATCGACGCTCGGCCTTCGACAGGCTCAGGCCGAGCGGTATTCTCTCCGTCCGCGTCGTGCTGATCCTCCCTCGACGCCGCCCACCCCGCGTGGTTATGTCGCCCCACATGTCCCTCTATGTGGTGGACGTCGAGGCCGACGGCCCGATCCCCGGGAAGTTCTCGATGGTCTCGCTCGGCGCGGTGCTCGTCGAGCCGGGCCTCTCCCGGACCTTCTACGGCCAGACCCGCCCCATCTCCGACCGCTGGCTCCCGGAGGCGCTCGCCATCTCCGGCGTCTCGCGCGAGGAGCACCTCCGGTTCGACGAGCCGGGGCCGGTGCTGGAGGCGTTCGAGAAGTGGATCCTGGAGACGAGCCGCGGCCGGCCGATCTTCTTCTCCGACAACCTCGCCTTCGACTGGCAGTTCGTGAACTGGTACTTCCACACGTACCTCGAGCGGAACCCCTTCGGCTGGTCCGGCCGGCGCATCGGCGACCTCTACTGCGGCATGGTCAAGAACGCGTACGCACAGTGGAAGCACCTGCGCAAGACCGGCCACGATCACCACCCGGTGAACGACGCCAAGGGCAACGCCGAGGTCCTGCTCCAGCTCGTGGAGATGGGGCTCGAGCTCTCGCTCAAGTGATCCCGCTCGGCGCCATGGGCCAGGGGGCCGTCCTCGGGCTCTCCGCCGCGGCGGCGCCGGGTCCGCTCCAGGCGCTGTTCGTCGCGCGCGCGCTCCAGGCCGGGCCGGTGCGATCGCTGCCGCTCGCGCTCGTGCCGCTCGCGACCGACGCGCCGGTCGTCGCCCTCGTCCTCGTGCTGCTCGCCCAGCTCCCGCCGGCGCTGGTGACGGCCCTCCGCGTGGCGGGCATCGCGGTGATGCTCGTCCTGGCGATCGCCACGGTGCGCGGGGCGCTCCGCCCGGCGGACGCGCCCGCACCCCAGGCGCCGCGGGGCTTCGTCGCGGCGGGCCTCGTCAACCTCACGAACCCCAACATGTGGCTGTTCTGGAGCGTGATCGGCGGGCCCACCCTCACGGCCGCGTGGCGGGCGAGCCCCGCCCGCGCGCTCGCGTTCCTCGCCGGCTTCTACGCCTGCATCGTGGCGGGGAACGCGGCGTTCCTCCTCCTCGCGGGCGCGATCTCCCGCGCCGGGCCGGCGGCGCGGCGGGCCCTCGGGATCGCCTCGGGCGCCGCGCTCGCCGGGTTCGCCGGGTGGCAGGCCCTGCTGCTCGCCCGCGGGTGAGGGGCGGCGCTACCGGCTCCCGGTGCCCGCCCCGCCCTCGGCGCCGGAGCGCGCGGTGGCCGGCGGCGGGATCCCCTTGATCCGCTCCTTCACCCGCGCGATCTCGGTCCCGCTCGTGCCGCCCTCGCCGGTGAGCTCGTGCTTCGCGATGAACGCGTCGACGCGCTCGATCCGCTCCGCGCTCGGGGGGTGGGTGGAGAGGAACTTCGTCCACCCCGGCTGCTCCCCCTCGCCCTTCATGAGCTTCCCGAAGAACGTGGCGATGCCGCGCGGGTCGAAGCCCGCGCCCGCGGAGTACCGCGCGCCGAGCTCGTCGGCCTCGATCTCGTCGGAGCGGCTGTGCGCGAGGAGCGCCCCCTGGCCGGCGAGCGCCGTCGCGAGCTGCGCGAGCGTGCCCGGGTCCTCGCCCAGGGCGACGCTGGCGAGCGTCTGGAGCCCGACGGCGTTCACCATCTGGCGGGCGGAGTGGCGCGCGACCACGTGCCCGGCCTCGTGGCCGAGGACGCCGGCCACCTCGGCCGTGTTGTCCGCGGCGAGGATGAGGCCCGAGTAGACGTACAGGAAGCCGCCCGGCGTCGCGAAGGCGTTCACCTGGCGCGGGTCGTTGATCACCTTCACCGTCCACTTCACGTCGGGGCGATCCTTCTTCGCCTGCTCCAGGATCGGGCCCGCGATCCGCTGGACGTAGGCGTTGACGGCGCCGTCCTCGACGTACTCGATCCCCTGCTTCTGCTCGAGCTCCTGCTTCACTTGCAGTCCGAGCTGATTCTCCTGCTCCGTCGGGATCAGCACCTCGGCCAGCTTCGTCTCGGCGCTCCGCCGCTGGGCCGTGGAGCACGCCGTGAGGGCCGATATCAGGGCCGCCGCGACGACGTACCGGGACCGCGGGACGATCTCGCACATGTATGGAATTCCTCCCTTCTTCGGAAAGCTGGCCATCGCGGGTCTCCTTGCTCGGTTGAATAACGGGGCCCGTGCAGGGTACAAACGAGCCATTCGGAGGCAGCGATGCGCGGGAACAAGCTTCTCCTGGGAGCTCTCGGGCTTTTCTTTGCCACGGCAGCGACCGCGACGGCGGTCGCCTGGCTCGCCATCGAGCCGCCCTGGAAGGAGCCGCCTCCTCCGCCGCCCCCGCCGCCGCCCGTCCTGCCGGTCAACCAGCCGACCGCCGGCCCCTCGGTGATCGACGCCGAGCAGATCCAGTCCGGCCAGCTCACGATGGAGCGCATGCCGCCGTCGGTGGTCGGCGCGATCCAGTCGCACTCGATGGAGATCGTCCGCACGCAGCAGCTCATCGCCGAGAAGCAGGCGCGCATCACCGGGACCTGCGCGCCCGGCTCCGCGATCCGGATCGTCGGCGAGGACGGATCGGTCATCTGCCAGAAGCTGCCCCGCGGCGTGTCGTCCGTCGCCGCGCTCGCCGGTGTGACGCGCATCTCCACGACCGCGACCGCGCAGGCGAGCGTGCCCGGCGGCGTCGGCCGGTACCAGGTGTCGGGCGACGACGACTTCCTCGTCATCCCGATCTCGCTGCCCGAGGGCGCGACGATCTCGAGCTTCACGTACACGTTCTGGGACGACGCGACGGACGTGGACGCGGGCGCGTACCTCTTCCGCTCCGACGACGTGATGATGGCGAAGCTCGCGACGAGCGGCGCCACGCCCGAGGTGCGGGCGGTCCAGACCGAGAGCATCACGGCGAAGAAGGTGAACAACCACGCCTACGGCTACATGATCTTCATGCAGCTCTCGGCCAAGGCGGGGAAGAACCTGATGCCGATCTCGGCGTCGGTGACCTATCGGTTGCCGTAGCCGAAACCGGGGCCTCAGGCGTCAGGCCTCTGGCAGGCGCGCAGTCCCCCTGAAGCCCGAGGCCTGAAGCCCGAGGCCTCGGTGGCGATCCCGGGGCCGTTTTCCGCCTAGAATGCCGCCCCCATGCCCCGCAGCCTCCTCCACCGCGTGAAGCGACTCGTCGTGAAGATCGGGACCGGCACCCTGACGGACGCCCGGGGCCGGTTCGATCCCGCGAACTGCGCCCGGCTCGCGGCGGAGCTCGCCGAGGTGGCGCGCGGGCGGAGGGTGGTGCTCGTCTCGTCCGGCGCGGTCGCCCTCGGGGCCGAGAAGCTCGGCCTCGTGCGCTCGAAGGCCAAGCCCTGGGACATCCCCACGAAGCAGGCCGCGGCGGCGGTGGGCCAGCCCCACCTCATGGCGGCGTGGGGCGAGGCGCTCGGCGCGCACGGCCTCGTGACCGCCCAGGTGCTCCTCACCGCGGACGACCTGGCGTCGCGCCGGCGGTTCCTCAACGCGCGCCGCACCTTCGCGAAGCTGCTCGAGAAGGGCGCCGTCCCGGTCGTGAACGAGAACGACACGGTCGCGGTGGAGGAGATCAAGGTCGGCGACAACGACACGCTGGCCGGGCTCGTGGCGAGCTGCATCGAGGCCGAGGCGGTCGTGATGCTCACCGACGTGGAGGGGCTCTACGATCGGAACCCGTCCCAGCCGGGCGCGGTGCTCATCCACGACGTCCCGCGCGTCACGGCCGAGATCGAGCGGATCGCCGGCGGCGCGGGCAGCGAGCGGAGCACCGGCGGAATGGCCACGAAGGTCCGCGCCGCCCGCCGGCTCGCCGCCCAGGGGATCGCGACGGCGCTGGTCTCGGGGCGGCGCCCCCGCGCGCTCCCGGACCTGCTCGGCGGCGCCGCGCTCGGCACCGTCTTCGGCCGCGAGGCCGAGCGCCTGTCGTCGCGCAAGGGCTGGCTCGCCGCCGCCGCGCGCGGCAAGGGGACGATCGTCGTGGACGCGGGCGCCCGGCGCGCGCTCTCCGATCAGGGCCGGAGCCTGCTCCCGAGCGGGGTGCGCGGCGTCGAAGGTCAGTTCGGGATCGGCGATCCGGTGGACATCGCCGTGGAGGGCGGGCGGCCGTTCGCGCGCGGGCTGGCCGGGTACGCGGCCGAGGAGCTGCGGCGGATCGCGGGCCTCAAGACCGGAGAGATCGAGCGGGCGCTCGGGTATAAGTACCTGGACGAGGTGATCCACCGGAACGACCTGGTGGTCCTCGACGCGACCCGGGAGTGAGGATGCAGAAGGAGCAGGGGCGAGAGCTCGCCGGCGAGATGCGGCGCATGGCCGGGGCGGCCCGCGAGGCCGCGCGGGTGCTCGCGCGCGCCGACACCCGCGCCAAGGACGCCGCCCTCCGGGCCGCCGTCGAGGCGATCCGCGACCGCGCCGCGCGCATCCTCGCCGCCAACGCGGAGGACCTCGAGGCCGCGCGGAAGGGCGGGATGCCGGCGGCGTTCGTGGACCGCCTGGCGCTCGACGCGAAGCGGCTCGACGGCGTCGCGAAGGCGATCCTCGAGGTCGCGGCGCTCCCCGATCCGGTGGGCGAGGTGACCTCGACCTGGCGCCGGCCGAACGGCCTCGCGGTGAAGAAGGTCCGGATCCCGCTCGGCACGATCCTCATGATCTACGAGGCGCGCCCCAACGTGACGACCGACGCGGCCGCCCTGTGCCTGAAGAGCGGGAACGCCGCGCTCCTGCGCCCGGGCTCGGACGCGCTCCGGTCGTCGCTCGCGCTCGCCGAGGCGTTCGCCGAGGGCGTCGCCCACGCCGACCTGCCCGCGGCCGCGGTGCAGGTCGTGCCGACGCCCGACCGCGAGGCGACGTACGAGCTCCTGAAGCTCGACGACCTCATCGACCTCTGCATCCCGCGCGGCGGCCCGTCGCTCATCCGCGCCGTGGTGGAGCGCGCGCGCGTCCCCGTGGTGAAGCACTACGAGGGCGTCTGCCACCTGTTCCTCGACGAGAGCGCCGACGAGGCGCAGGCCGTCGCCCTCGCGCTGAACGGGAAGGTGCAGCGCCCGTCGGTGTGCAACGCGCTCGAGTGCCTGCTCGTCCACCGCGGCGCCGCCGAGCGGCTGCTGCCGCCGGTCGGCAAGGCGCTCGCCGACGCCGGCGTGGAGCTGCGCTGCGATCCGACCGCGCTCACGCTGCTCGCGCGGGCGGGCGTGGAGGCCGAGGGGGCCGGGCCCGAGGACTACGGCAAGGAGTTCCTCGACAAGATCCTCGCCGTCCGCGTGGTGCACGACCTCGACGGCGCGCTCGAGCACATCGCCCGGTACGGCTCGATGCACACCGAGGCGATCCTGACGAAGGACCTCGCGGCGGCGCGCCGGTTCGAGCGCGAGGTGATCGCGAGCGCGGTGATGATCAACGCGTCCACGCGCTTCAACGACGGCGGCGAGCTGGGGCTCGGCGCCGAGATCGGCATCTCCACGACGAAGCTCCACGCGTTCGGCCCCATGGGCCTCGCCGAGCTCACCACGCAGCGGTACGTGGTCGAGGGCGACGGGCACGTGCGGTCCTAGCGGAGGCAGACACGCGCATGGCGAACAAGAAGAAGGCGGCCCCGGCGAAGCGCTCCCGTCCCCCCGCGAAGAAGAAGGCGAAGCGGGCCGGACCTCCCAGGAAGGGCGCGCCGGCCCGGCGCGC
>JAEYZK010000020.1 GCA_023428085.1 Pseudomonadota bacterium | reverse complement strand
CCTGGAGGACCTCGGCCTGCTGCCCGAGCAGGGCCGCGCGCTCCGCGCCCTCGGCCTCGCGCGCCCGCGCGCCGAGCAGCCGGTTCGCCTCCTCCCAGCGCTCGGCCGCGAGGGCGACCCGCGTCTGCGCCGCGAGGAGCGCCGGATCGTTCGGGGTGAGCGTCACGGCGCGCGCGAGCTGCGCCGCGGCCTCGTCGTAGGCGCCGAGATCCTCCTCGGCCACCGCGGCCGCGCGGGCGCGCAGGAGCGCCTCCTCCTCGGGGCGCGCGCCCAGCAGCCCGGCCACCTCGGTCAGGAGCGTGAACAGCTCGCGGAACGCGCCCACGCCGCGCGCCAGCTCCTCGCAGCGGCGCCGGGCCTCGGCGTGGTCGGGGCAGGCGCGGAGCGCGGCGGCCGCGGCGGAGAGCGCGCCGCGCGGATCGGCGAGCTTCGCGGCGCGGAGCGCGGACGCGTCGAGGAGCGTGCGGGCCCGCTCGCGCGGATCGGCGTCGGCGGGCAGGCGGCGCGCGACGAGCTCCAGCATCGCCACCTGCTTCGCGGTCTCGCCGGCAGCGGCGTACGCGGGCGCCAGCGTCTGGGCGATGCGCAGCGGATCGACGCCCTTCGCGAGGAGCCGCTCGAGCAGCGCCACGGCCTCGGCGTGCTGCGAGGCGACGAGCCCGCCGGCGCCGAGGAGCGCGATGGCGAGGCCCGCGGCCTCGCCCAGCCGCCCGAGCGGCTCGGCCAGGACCTCGGCCCGCGCGAGCTCGAGCGCCGCGCGCTCCGGGTGCCCGCGCTTCCTGAGCGCCAGGCGCGACAGCACCCAGACGCGCTCCTCGGCGGCGCGCGTCCCGGGCTGCGCCTCGAGCACCGCGTGGAGGCCCCAGAGCGCCTCCTCGTCGTCGGGCCGGCTCTGGAGCACCTCGCGCCAGAGCGGCGCGGCGCGGGCCGGCTCGCCGGCCTCGGCCCAGAGGCGGGCGAGCTTCGCGGAGAGCGCGAGCCGCTCGTCGCCGGACGCGCGCGCCCGCTTCTCCTCCAGCGTGCGGGCGAGCTCCTCCTGCTGCCCGGCGCGGGCCATCGCCGCCTCGAGCGCCGCCGTCGCCCCCTTGTCCTCGGGGTCGAGCTCGACGAGCGCGCGCCAGGCGCGGACCGCCTCCTCCGGCTGCCCGAGGTCGCGGTCGAGGATCTCGGCGAGCCGGCGGAGCAGGGTCTTGCGGGCCTTGAGGTCGGCCTCGCTCGACCGCGCCGCCGCGCGGTACGCGCGCGTGAGCTCGAGGAACGCGTCGGCCCGCGCCGCCGCGCCCTCCATCGCCTTGCGCAGCGTGGCGCGGCCCGGGTCCACGGCGAGCGCCCGGGCGAGCGTGTGCAGCGCCTCGCGCGGCCGGTCGAGCCGGTCCTGCTGGACCTCCGCGAGCCGCTCGAGCAGGCGCACCCGCTCGGCGGGGCTCCGCTCCCAGCGCGCCGAGACGTCGAGCACCTCCGCCAGGCGCTGCCACTCGCCGGCGTCGGCGAGGAGCGGCGCGAGGGCCGCGCCCGCGGGGCCGTAGCTCGGATCGGCGCGCAGCGCCGCCTCGAGGTGGCGACGCGCCCGCGGCGGGTCGGCGAGCCGCTCCCGGGCGAGCCAGGCCGCGTGCGTGCGCAGCCCGGCGTGCGCCGGCTTCTCGGGCGCGGCGGCGAGGTGCTTCTCCAGGGTGTCGAGCGCCTCGCCGAAGCGGCCGGCGTCCACCTCCAGCTCGAAGGCCTGGAGCGCGGCCACCTCGCTCGAGGGGTCGAGCGCGAGGGCGCGGTGCAGCGCGCCGAGCGCGCCCTCCGCGTCGCCGAACCGGACGAGGTCCACGCGCGCGAGGTCGAGGAGGAGCACCACCTGGGCCGCGCGATCGCGGGTCAGCCCCGAGAGCCGCGCGAGGGCGTCGGCGTGGCCGCGGTGATCGCCGCGCTCGCCGTAGACGCGCTCCAGCACCTCGAGCGCCGCGGGGTGGCCCGGCGCGAGCGCCCAGGCGCGCTCCACCCGCTCGCCGACGCGGGGGAGCCCCTCGGGATCGTAGGTGGCGTGAAGCTGCGCGAGGCGGAGCTGGAGGGCGGCCGCGGCGCGCCGGTCCTGGGCGGCGCCGGCCTCGGCCGCGAGCCGGGCGGCCTCCTCGCGCCAGGTGCGCGGCATGTTCTTGAGCCGCTCGCGGGCCGCCGCGGCCCCGGGCGCGGCCCGGTCGAGCGTGATCGCCTCGATGAGCGCGTCCATCGCGAGGCCGTGCTCGAGCGGCTCGTCCACGAGGGCCGCGCCGAGCTTCGCGTACTCGGCCGCGAGCGCGCGGGGCTCGGCGCCCTGATCGCGCGCCGCGTCGAGGAGCTTCTTCGCCTGGCCGTAGCGGCGCAGCGCCGCGAAGCACGCGAGCGCGCGGACGCGCGCCTCGGCCAGCTCCGGATCGAGCCGGTGGGCGCGCGCGTAGAGCAGCGCCGCGCGGTCGCGCCGGCCCAGCTTCTGCTCGTGGACGCGCGCGAGGCGGACGGTGAGCTGCGCGGCCGCCCGCGGATCGGCGGCGCCCTGCGCGCTCTGCTCGAGCACGGCCGCCAGCGCGGGCCAGTTCTGCTCCTCCTCGAGGAGCTCGCAGAGGTCGCGGAGGGCCTCCTCGTTCGTCGGATCGAGGCGCAGGAGCTGCCGGTACAGCGCCTCGGCGCGGGCCACGTTGCGGAGCTTGGCGCGCGCGAGGCTCGCCGCGCGCGCGAGGAGCGGCGCCCCGGCGACGACGCCGGCCCGCCCCTCGTAGAGCGCGACGAGATCCTCCCAGCGCGCGGAAGACTCGTACAGGCCCACCAGGGCGTCGAACGCCTGGAGATCTCCGGGAGCCGCCTCGAGCGTCTCCAGGTGGGTTCGGATCTGCTCGTCCAGGCTGGGTGCGCTCAAGGTGGCTTCGCGGGGGCTGGGGCGGGGAAAAAGGGAGAGTCAACGGGAGTATAGGTCCCGTTCCGCCGGAGGGTCAATTCCGCGGCCGATGAAAAGCCGAGCCCTTACGGGCGGTTGCCTACATCCGGGCCAGCCCGGGCGATACCGCCGACAGCCGCTAGAACGTGTACCGCACCGTCGTGTACGCGGTCAGGCCGTTGGCCTTTGCCTTCAGGGCCCGGACGTAATCCAGCGAGAGGCCGATCGAGAAGTGTCGCAGGCGCGTGAAGTACTCGACCCCGGGGCCGCCCTGGACGAGGACGTCGCTCGTCCCGAACAGGCCCTCCGGGTACGTGCGCGCGTACCCGGCGCGGGCGTGCACGTACACGAAGAACCGCTCCCAGTCGTTGCGATCCTTCCTGCCGAGGAACGCAAAGCGCACGTCGCCGCCTGCGGCGTAGAGGCTGAACGCGCCGTAGTTGGCGTTCGCGCGCTGGTTCCCGCCCTGCACGAAGAGGGCGGCGGAGACCCGCGAGGTGATGTCCCGGCCGAGCTCGGCCGCGAGGAGGAGCCCGCCGGACCGCCCGCCCGCGTCGCCCGCGTACGGGAAGGCCGCCGTGTCCTGCGTGGGCGTGTCCAGGAACGACAGGTAGCCGGCGTTGAAGCCGACGAAGAACCCGCGCTCCACGTCGTCGTAGCGCGCCGCTCTCGGGTTCTCCTGGAGCGGCGGCGCCGCCTCCTGCGCGAGGGCGAGCCCCGGCGCCAGGAGGGCGGCGAGGGCGATGGCGAGCCGGTTCCCGTTCACTGCGTGCCTCCTCACTCGTTGCCCGAAGAGCGGAAGATCCAGGGGTACGTGATCACGGCCACGCCGCCGCCCTTCGGCTTCGGGAACTGCCAGCTCTGGATGCGCGACATCATGCACTGGTGGACGCGATCGTTCTCGAGCGTGGTCGCGCTCCCCTCGACGACCGCGTTCGTGGCGTTCCCCTCCGCCTCGATGAGCCACTTGATCGCGACCTTGCCCTGGAGGCGCGGGTTGAGCGCCAGCTCCTGCTCGTAGCAGTAGCGGATCTGGGCCGCGTGCTCCTGGATGACCTTGCGGATGAGCTCCTTGTCGATGGAGCCCTGGATCGTGGACGGGCCGGTGTTGACGCTGATGACCTTGTCGCCCTTCTTGCCCAGGTTGCCCGCGCCGGCGCCGTAGCCGCTGCCGCCGCCGAGCCCGCCGCCGCGCCCCTTCGTGCCGGGCGCGCCGATGCCGATGGTCTCGCCCGAGCCGCCGCCGCCGGACCCCGAGCCGCGGATCCCGAGGCCGCCCAGGCCGTAGCTGTCGCCCACCACGGGGCCGTACATGTTGCCGACGGCGCCCTTGAGATCGCCGCCCAGGCCGCCGGTGCCCATCACCGTGGAGAGGCCGCCGCCGCCGCGGCCGAGCGCGCCGAGGAGGCCCGAGTTCTTCACGAGGTCCTTGGCGTTGGGATCGATGGCGCGGGGCGCGGAGCGGGCGTTGGTCTTGGGCGCGTCCTTCTTGCCCATCTGCCCCTCCTCGCCCTTGTGCTTCTCGGCCGGCTCGCCCCCGGCGTCCGACTTCTCCTCCGCGAGCCCCTTGTCCGGCGAGGGCTGCGGCTTCGGCGCCTCCGGCGGCTTCAGGATGTACTTCGCCATCCGGGAGGGATTCTTGTAGAGCTCGTCGGCGCTCGTGTCGGTGTCGTACGGGAAGTTGCTCGCGGTGATGACGAAGACCGAGAGCAGGAAGGCCAGCACGAGGAAGAGGTTCAGGAACTGGTAGTTGATCCGCTCCCACCACGGCGCCGGCTTCACCTTCTGCGGCTGCCGCGGGCGGGCCTCGATGGCGAGCTGGGCGCCGAGGTCGGCGCGCACGGCGCCGGCCCGCGGCACCGGGATCCAGTACGCGCCCGGGACCTTCTCGTCGATCGCCGCGCGGCGCGAGCGGACCAGCTCGCCGAAGGCGGTGCGCGCGCCCTTGTCGTCGAGGACGCCCGTCATGCCCTTGCCGAAGGCGAAGTGGTACTCCGCCCCGTCGTACCGCAGCATCGGGAACTCGCCCTGCGGGAGCCCCTCCACCTGGATCGCGCAGCCCTTCGTGCCGCCCACCAGGACCGGCGACGCCGGCCGGACGAACGTGTGGGCGTCGAGCAGGGTCTCGCCCCAGAGCAGGCGGAGCTCGACGCCGACGTCGGCGGCGCCGGTGAGATCGTCGTACGTGCGCTCCGCCGGGGCCAGCGTCGTGAGGCGCGGCCGACGGGCGCGCCGCGCGGGGGCGGTGGCCGGGGCGGGCGCGGGGGCCGCGGCGGGGACCGGCGCCCGGACGGGCTCCTGCTGGACGCCCGGGGCG
>JAEYZK010000190.1 GCA_023428085.1 Pseudomonadota bacterium | reverse complement strand
ATTCGGCTTACAGGGCGGCTCCGGCCTTTCGCTTCGATCCTCACGGACGCACGCGCTGCGCGGATGGCCTGCCTGGTCCAGGCGGGGCCCAGCTGCACGCGCTACAGCCCAGCTGCACGCGCCGGCGTCAGCGCTCGTCGCGAGCTCCACCGCGAGCGCGGCATGGACGCCGGGCCGCGGTCAGAACGGGCTGATCGCCTTGGTCACGCCCACGGCGCCGCTCGTGAGCAGGCCGGGGATGTCGATCGCCGGCGGGACCGCGATGCCTCTGCCGAGGTTGCGGTGGGATCCTGCCCAGAACATGAGGGTCACGCGCGCGAGCCGCGCCTGCTCGACGTGGGCCGCCCGAAGGTCGTCGAGCTCCCGCTGGCTGCGCTCGTAGTCGGCGAGGTCCGGGACGAGCTGCTTCTTCGCCGTCTCGACGCGCTCGAGCTGCGCGGCGAGCTGCACCTCGAGGGCGTCGAGGTCCCTCGCCGACGGCGGCTTGCCAGGGGGCAGGGCCTCGCGCGCGAGCGGGACGGCGGCGCGGAGCTGCTCGAGCGCCTGTGGGTCGCCCAGCCTGTGCTGGTGGAGGAGCGCGAACCCACGCAGGAGCCGCTGCTGGACGCGCCCGACGGCCGCGACGTTCTCGTTCACCTCGGCGAACTCGGCCGCGACCGCACGGCCGATGGCGCTCGTCGCCTCCGCGATGTCCTCGTCCAGCGTGTCGACGAGCTTCAGGCCGTAGCGCTTGGACCCGTTCACGAGCGGCTCCGCCGCCGCGACCCCGTCCAGGAAGGTGGTCTGCTGCGTGATCTCTCCCACGATGCGGTCGATGTCCGCGGGGGTCACGCCCCAGTCTTCGGCCTCGGGCTCGGAGGAGGCCTGGCGCACGACCACCTCCAGGTGGCGCGCCAGCTCGGTCAGCTTCCTCTCCTCGGGGAGCCGCGCGTCGCCGATCGCGACCATCTGCACGGAGTAGAACGCGATCCCGCGCAGGAGGCGCGCGAGCCGGATCCTGTGCTCCGCGGCCTTCAGCACGGCAGGATGCTCCCGGTGGTTCCTCAGGTACACCCAGACCCCGGGCTGCTCGAAGCGCTGGACGTTCCCGATCGTCGCCACCGTGTTGTCGGCGAACGTGGCCAGGTCGAGCCCGCGGGACGGGCGGAAGTGGCGGCAGCTGGTCGCGGCGCCCGCGAGGGCGGCGGCAGCCAGGAGCCGCGCCAGGGCTCGAGCGAAGCGGGTCCTGCTCACGCGTGCGCCAGCCGACCCTGGGTGATCCGGCGGAGGTCCAGCCCTGCGAGCATGAGGCCGCAGCCTCGGAAGTGCAGGTGGCTCGGAATCCCCGGGACGAACGTGCCGCCCCACGCTTCACGACCCGTGCGAGCCCTCCGGGCGTCCGCTTCGTCGATCCCCATGGGATCTCCTCGTGTCGGTCGCGGCGAGCCGGCCCGTCCGACGATGTGCACCTCCAGACGGTAAGGTCTGGCCGCATCCGGCGGAGGCACCAACCCGAAGCCTGCTCCCGCGTCACCGGGGCGCCCGGAGTGCCGGACGACAGGCCGGACGTGCGCCAGCACGAGCGTCCGAGGAGAGGGAACGCATGAGACAGGCCGTCACGGCCCCGTGGGCCACGCTGATCACCATCCTCTTCGGTTCGTCGCTCTCCTTCGCCGCGCGCGGCGCTCCCCGGCCCCCCACGGCGGGTGAGCCTTCCGTCACGCTCTTCACCGGCGTCCGTGTCTTCGACGGCAGGAGCGGCGCACTCTCCGGGCCGTCTCACGTGCTCGTGAGGGGGAACGTCATCGCGCGCGTCTCCTCGGCGCCGATCACCGATGCGGGAGCGGGCGCGACCGTCATCTCCGGCGACGGCCGGCGGGTGCTGATGCCCGGGCTCATCGACGTGCACTGGCACACGATGCTGGTCCGTCCGTCGGTCGCCGAAGCGATCACGGGGGCCGTCGGCTACCTCAACCTGGTCGCCGGCGCCGAGGCCACGAGCACGCTGCTGCGCGGGTTCACCACCGTGCGCGACATGGGGGGCCCGTCGTTCGGGCTCAAACGTGGCATCGACGAGGGGGTCGTCGTCGGGCCTCGCATCTACCCCTCTGGTGCGGTGATCACCATCACCAGCGGTCATGGCGACTTCCGGCAGCCGTTCGAGGTGCCGCGCGTCGTCGGCGCGCCGCAATCCCGGATGGAGCAGATCGGCGCCAGCATGGTCGCCGACAGCCCGGACGAGGTCCGCGTGCGCGTCCGCGAGCAGCTCATGCTCGGCGCGTCACAGATCAAGTTGACGGCGGGCGGCGGGGTCGCGTCGCCGCACAGCCCGCTCGACGCCACCACCTTCACCGAAGAAGAGCTCCGCGCCGCCGTCGAGGCCGCCGGCAACTGGGGCACGTACGTCGCCGTCCACGCGTACACGCCCGCCTCCATCCGCCGGGCCATCGCCGCCGGCGTCAGGTGCATCGACCACGGGCACCTGATGGACGACGCGACCGCCAGGCTGATGGCCGAGCGCGGCATCTGGCTGAGCACCCAACCACTCCCGAAGGAGCTCCTCGATGCGTTTCCGCCCGGGTCCGACGAGCGGGCGAAGGGGCAGCAGGTGGTGGCCGGCACGGACTCCGTCTACACCCTCGCGAAGAAGTACAAGCTCAAGACGGCGTTCGGGACCGACGTCCTGTTCTCCGGCGCGCTGGCGCAGCGCCAGGGCGCGCTGCTGGCGTCGCTGACCCGGTGGTACGCGCCGGCGGAGGTGCTGATCATGGCGACAAGCTCGAACGCCGAGCTGCTCGCCCTGAGCGGGAAGCGAAACCCCTATCCCGGGAAGCTCGGCGTGGTCGAGGAGGGTGCGCTGGCCGATCTCCTGTTGGTGGAGGGCAATCCGCTGGAAGACATCAACCTGATCGCCGACCCCGAGAAGAGCTTCGTCGTCATCATGAAGGACGGAGAGGTCCACAAGAACCTGCTCGACCCGCGCCGCACGGCGGCGGGAGCGCGGTGACGGCCCCTGGAGGAGGACGTCACTCTCCGGTCGGTCGGTCCCACGCCGCGTTCAACACCGCTCCGAACAGCACGAGGAGGGCGGTCACGTAGAACCAGACGAGGAGCGCGATCGCCGCTCCCAGGCTCCCGTAGGTCTCGTTGACCTTGCCGAACGTCGCGACGGACGTCGAGAGGGCGAACGACAGGGCGATCCATACGACCGTCACCACGAGGGAGCCTGGGCTGATCCACCTCCAGCGCGCCTGCTTCCGATCGGGACCGAAGCGGTACAGGAACGCCAGACCGAGCAGGAGCCCTGCGGCCAGGACCGGCCACCGCCCGAGCTCGATGAGGCGCTCTCCGGCCGCCCCGAGCCCCACGACCTCGAGCAACGCGGGCAGCAGCGCCACCAGCCCGATGGCGACCACCGCCAGGCCGACGAACCCGACCGTGGAGAGGAAGGCCACGACCTTCATGCGCAGGAAGCCGCGCGTCTCCTGCTCCTCGTACGCGATGTTGAGCGCCCGGAACAGGTAGAAGACACCCTTGGAGCCCGCCCACATGGCGGCCGCGATGCTCGCCGCCGCGCTGAGGCCGAGGCCTTCGGGCGAGGTGCGCACGATCTCTCGAAGCTGCTCCGCGATCAGCGGGCGCACGGTGTCGGGCAGGAGCTCGCCGAACGCGTTGATCTGCCGCTCCACGCCCTGAGGGTCGAAGGCGAGCCCGTAGATCGAGACGATGGCGACCAGGAGCGGGCTCCCGCTGAGGAGGGCGAAGAAGGCCAGGCCCGCGGCGAAGACGGCGACGTTCTCCCGGTCCATGCGGCGCGTCGCCCGGACGAGGAGGCTCCTCCAATCACGTTCGCTGTCCCGGTTCGGCGCCAAGCGGGTCCCTCCTCAGGGCGCGAGCCCATTGAGCTCCCGGACCGCCGCGAAGAGGTCGCCGGTGCGATAGAAGTCGATGGCGAGGATGGTCGGCACGCGGCCGCGCTCGCTCCAGCACCGCCGTGCCCGGGAGACCAGGAAGTCGCGGGTGTTCACCGGGGCGGCGGCCGACGGCAGCGGTGGGACAGCGGCGATCCAGTGGTTGAGGAGGAACAGCGCGTTGCCCGGACGGCCTCTGTTGGGCGCGCAGTCCATCGCCTGGGGCGTCGGGACCGCGTAGGGAGTCTCCTGGAAGACGTCGTACGCGTTGGGGATCCACGGCACGTCCCCGTGGTCGTGCTCCACGAGCATCAGGAGCCGGGTGTCGGCCTCCACGAGCTGCTGGAGCGTCGGCCACGGAGCGGCGAACGGGCCACGGTAGACCTGGTCGGCGAGCCTCGCCTCCTTCACGGCCGCCGCGAGCTCGCCCGCGGTCACGCCCTCGTCCTGCACGATGACGATCAGCACCTCGCCGGGGTTCCTGACGAGGAACGTCCGGATGGTCTTCAGGACCTCCGCGAGGGGAATCGCGCCGAGCTCGCAGAACCCGTGGCAGACGTGGAGGCCGCGCTTCGCTCCCGCGCCGGGGACGAGGCGGTCGCGGATGCGGAGCGCCGCCTCGACGCCCTCCTCGCCGATCTCCGCGACGTACTTGGCGCGGGCCGCGCTCTCGCTGGCGAGCTCCGTGCGGATGCGACGGCCCACCTGGACCCCCGGCATCACGTCGATGAGCAGCGCCCGGACGCCGTCGGCGAGCTGGGCGTCGATGCCCCGCTCGTGGTTCGGCATGAACCAGCCCGGGACGTCGCCTGCTGCCATGGAGTTGTGGCTCCCGGGGAAGACCACCTGGTCGAGCGGCCGCGGACAGAGCGCCGGGCTGCCGTTGCAGCCCCGGGCCGGGATCGACGGTGCGGTCCGGCACGTCGTGAACAGGACACCGGTGATCGCGGCGCAGACCACCACCGCGGCGAGGCTGCCGACCCGCACCGCGGCACGCGTCGCCAGCCCCTCGAACGACGTCGTCTTCGCCTCGAGGATCGCGCCGGGCAGCGCGAGGGCGAAGAGCTCCCGCAACCCGAGGAACGCGAGGAACGCGCCCAGCAGGAGCGCCAGCCCGCGAGCCGATGCGGACGGCCGTACCACGGCCAGCGTGCCGAGCACGGCGAACGCCAGCGCCCGGACGGTGCGGCCGAGCCGTCCGGCGGGCGGCACGGCGATCCAGCGGCCGAGCCGCACGAGGCCGGTTCGGACGTCGGGGAGCGCCTCCAGCGAGCTCACCGCGGCGGCCAGGGCGAGGCCCACGAGGGCGAGGCCCCAGGCGACGGGCTCGAGCCCCTCCGTGAACGCCACCCAGAGCCCGCTCGCGGCGGGCGCGATCGCGGGACGCACAGCGGCCCGCACGAGGAAGCTCCCGATCGTCGGCACCGCCATCACCACGACGGCGAGCCCGAGCCACGTCTCGCCGACCTGCAGGAGGGCGCGGCGGCGCTCCGGCGCCAGCGCGATCCCGCCGAGCGACAGCAGGACGCCGAGTCCCAGCAGGCCGGCCGCTGCGCGCTTCGACGCGCCGCCGAGGCGGAGCCACCTCGCCGCCTGCTGGCTGAGCGGCAGGTCGGAGAGGCGGCCCACCTCGGAGCTCAGGCGAGGCGGAAGCCGGTCGCCGAGGGTGGGGTTCGTGGCGAGGGCGCTCCTGAGGACGGCGCCGAAGTCCGGCAGCGAGAGGATCAGCCGGCCCGCGGCACCGTCGACCACGCTGCGGTGCGCCTCCCTCGCGCCGTGCTGGACGATGGACCGGAAGGTGTCCGTCTGGATCAGCGCCCGGACGCCGGTGACGACGACGGGCCGCACCGCGACGAGATCGGGCCGTTCGAGGACGACCGCCTGCGTCAGCCGATCCGCCAGGTAGCTCGCGACGCGCTCGTCCTCGAGCGAGCCCGCAAGTTGCCGTGCGAAGACCCTGCCGTCGAGCAGCGTGCGGCTGGCGTAGGCGGCGAGCACTCCGGCGAGGACGAGCACCGCCCCGAGGACGCGGAGGATGGCCGCGACGGTGCCGGCGCGGGGAAGGGCCTGGGAACCTCTCGACACGAGCTCCGTCATCTCCCGGTGGGCGCCCCGCGCTGGGCCCCCGCCAATCGAGCGCCGCTCCGGTCCTCCGCCCGATCAGGGCTCCTTCCGCTCCACGAGCAATCTGTCCACTCGAGCGGCGAGCGGAGATGGGTCCATGAGGCGAGCACGGCTGGCGCCTCGGCGACCGGGATCCTCACGGCGCGTGGAACGGCCAGATCCAGGGGATGACGGTGATGCTCACCGCGAAGAACCACGCCATGTTCACGAGGCCGAGCCTCCAGTAGTCGCCGAACCGGTATCCGCCCGGCCCTTGCACCATCATGTTCGCGGGGGTCGCGATCGGGGTGAGGAACGAGGCGGCGCACGCCACGGCCACGAGCATGAGGAACGGGCGCGGCGACACGCCCATCTCGGAGGCGGCCGAGAGCACCACCGGCAGCACGATCAGCGCGGTGGCCGTGTTGCTCACGATCTGGCCCAGCGCGGCGATCAGCACGAAGCTCCCGAGCATCAGCGCGTACGGGCCTCCCTCCCCGATCAGGCGGAGCAGCAGGGTGGCGAGGATGTCGGCGGCGCCGGTGCCCTGGATGGCCGTCGAGAGCGGGATCATGCCGGCGATCAGGATCAGCGTCGTCCACGAGATCGCCCGGTACGCCTGCTCGACGCGGAGGACGCGGGTCAGCACCATGGCGCCGGCGGCGAGCAGCCCTGCCACGGCAGCCGGGACGAGATCGAACGCGAGCAGCAGCACCATGCCGCTCAGGATGACGAGCGAGCGCCGCGCACGCGGTCCCATCGGGACCGCCTGCCTGCGGATGAGCTCGGGGGAGTCCACCACGAGCACGTCGTCGTCGCGGACGTTCTCCTCGAGGAGATCCCACGTACCCTGCACGAGCAGCGTGTCGCCCACCTCGAGGGCGATCGCCTCCTCGTGGAGGCGGCCCCCTCGCCGCACGGCCAGGACCTCGAGCCCGCCCTCGGTGCGCGTCCCGGGCGCCACCTCGTCGCCCACGTAGCGAGAACGCGGCGGAATGACCACCTCGGCGATGCCGCGTTCGCGATCGAGCACCGCGCGGGAGGCGTCGAGCCCGTAGTCCCGGGCGAGCGTCTCGGCGTACTGGCTGAGGTCCGGGGCGCTCCGCTTCGACCTCCGGTGCGGCAGCAGCCGCGGGCCGAGCACCGTGACGATCCCGATGGTGCCGAGCACGAGCGGTACGCCGATCCACGCGAACGAGAAGAAGCCGAAGCCGCGCCCGCCGCCGCTCACCGCCGCCTCCGAGACCAGGAGATTGATCGGCGATCCGGTGAGCACGAGCAGCGCCCCCGCGCTGGCCGCGAAGGCGGTGGGCATCGCGATCGCCGACGGCGACAGCCCGGCTCGCGTCGCGCTCATCACCGCCATCGGCAAGAACGCCGCCACCGCACCGTTCGGGCTGATGAGCGCGGAGAGGCCCGCGGTCATCGCCATCGCGACCACGAGCAGCCGCCGTCGATCGCCGCCGACGGTCCCCCCGAGGCGCTCGCTGACCCATGCCGTGACGCCCGTCGAGTCGAGGCCCTCGCTCACGACGAACAGCGACGCCAGGAACACGACCACCGGATCGCCGAAGCCGGCGAACGCCCCCTGGAGGTCGACGACGCCGGTCGCGAGCAGCGTCAGCGCCACGGCGGTGGCCACGAGCTCGACTGGGAGGCGGTTCGACACGAACAGCACCAGCGCGCCGCCGAGCACGCAGAGGCTGATCGTGGCGTCACTCATCGTGAGCCGATCCACCAGAGCAGCGCCACCGCGCCAGCGACGACGCCGAGCGCGACCGCCCACCGGCCGACCACACGGCCGAGGCGCGCGATCGCGTCGTCCAGGACCTCGCGCGCGCCCAGCCGGGCCTGGAGCCGCCACAGGGAGGGGAGGCGGTGGAAGAGGAAGAGCCCGCGCTCGCTGAGCAGGAGCGCCTGGTTCGCGGTGCGGGTGGCCGACTTCACGCTCGCGAGGAGCCCGCGCGCCTGACCGGCGCGGCCCGCGGCGGCGCTGCCCGCCGCGGCCGAGAAGTCCGCCAGCCGGATGCCCTCGACCCGCACCTGGCCGGGGTTGTCCTCGAGCCACGCCTGCACGAGGTGGTCGAGCTGCTCCCTGTGGCCCGGGCTCAACGCTCGCGCGGCGAGGTCCGCGAGCTCCCGCTCGGATCGGGCGAACACCTCGGCGAGGTCGGCGCCCTCCGCGCCGTAGAGCGCGGGGATCCAGTGCCGCTCGAGCGCCGCGCGGCTGAGGCGGACGAAGACGACCATGTCGAGGAGGTTGATCTCGGGGAACGGCCCGCCCGCGATCTCGATCGCCGAGGCCACGTAGAGCAGGTTCTTCCGCAGCGCCTCGTCGCCGACGCCCGGCCGCCGCGAGCGGCCCAGGATCTCGGTCGCCTGGGTGATGCGGTCCGTGAACAGCGTCGCGAACCGCAAGACCTCTTGCTGGAGCTCGTACTCGACCGGCGCTTCGACCATGGGGCGCGAGCGGGCGGCGCGCTCGCCGCTCGCCTCCTCTCGTCTCTCGGTTGGTCCGGCGGCATGGGAGCCGCATTCTGTGCAGGAGAGTTGGACACTGCCCGGCGGCCCTGCTCGGCCTCGCCCGGGACGGAGGTCGCATGGGACCCGCCTCGCCCACGCCGGCAGCGCAGCACGTCTCCACCGGTCGCTTACCGGCCCCCGACGAGGTCCGCGCGCTCGTCGCCGAGGCGCACGAGCGGTTCCGGCTCATCGCCGAGGGCGAACCCTCGTCGGTCTATCCGGCGCTCGCTCGGGTGCCCCGCGAGCTGTTCGGGATCGGCGTCGCCAGCGTGGGCGGCGAGACCTACGCCGCCGGCGACGCGGAGCACGAGTTCACGATCATGAGCGTCTCCAAGCCGTTCGTGTTCGCGCGGGTCTGCGAAGCGGTGGGCGTCGACGAGGTCCGGCGGAGGGTGGGCGTCAACGCCACGGGGCGCTCCTTCGACTCGCTCGAGGCGGTCGAGCGGAGCCCGGACGGCACGACGAACCCGATGGTGAACTCCGGGGCGATCGCCACGACGAGCCTGGCACCGGGCGCGACCCCCGCGGCGCGGTGGGGGTTCCTGCTCGACTCCCTGTCGCGGTTCGCCGGCAGGTCGCTCCGGCTCGACGAGGAGGTGTACGCCTCCGCGTCGGAGACCAACTCTCGCAACCAGAGCATCGCTCGCCTGCTCCAGAGCCGGGCTCGAGTCTTCCTCGACCCGGTCGAGGCGGTGGATCTGTACACGCGGCAGTGTTCGCTGAGAGTGAGTGCCCGCGATCTCGCCGTCATGGGGGCGACGCTCGCCAACGGAGGGAGGAACCCGGTCACGAAGGAGCGGGTGGTGGAAGCCGCCGCCTGCCATTGCGCGCTCGCGGTGATGGCCACCGCGGGCATGTACGAGACTTCGGGCGACTGGCTGTTCGACGTGGGATTGCCGGGCAAGAGCGGCATCGGGGGCGGGATCGTGACCGTCTCACCCGGCAAGGGTGGCCTGGGGACGTTCGCCCCTCCTCTCGACGCCGCCGGGAACAGCGTGAAGGGACAGCTCGTCGCACGCTTTCTCTCCGCACGGCTCGGAATGGATCTGCTCGTCTCGGCGGCCGAGTAGCGCTGGGCTCCGTCTCCGCGCTTCCGAGCCACGGCGGGTCGTTGTGACGGCACCTCGTCCACCCTAGCGTTTGCCCACGTGGCCCTCGCGCTTCCACTCCTCGTGGCGCTGACGCTGCAGACCGCTCCCGAGGAGCCGGGCCCATGGACGGGCTCGGCCGCGCTCGGGCTCGCGCTCGCCGCGGGCAACGCCGAGACGTTGACCGTGGAGTGGAACCTGCTCCTCGACTGGCGAACGGATGCCTGGGAGTGGACGCTCGAGGCCGACGGTCTGGTCGCGCGTGCGGCCGTCCCCGCGGAGGACGGCGGCGACACGACGGAGGTGGCGCACACCTACGCGCTCGAGACGCGACTCGAGAAGCGCTTCACGCCGCTCCTCGGCGCGTACGCCCTGGTGGGTGGCCTCGTCAGCCGTCCCGCGGGGATCGAGCTCCGGCTCGACGGTGAGGTGGGCGCCGCCTTCACGATCGTCGATCGCGATGGGAACGAGGTGCAGGACTGGCTGGTGCGCGCAGACCTTGGACTCCACTACTCCGACGAGCGCCGCCGCGAGTACTACGGGGTGGAGCGCGATCTCGACGACGTGGATCTCCTCGGCCCCGGTGCGCGGCTCACGTTCCGGTGTCCCATCGCCGAGCGCGCGAAGCTCTACCAGAGCGCGCTCGTCGTGCCCCACCTCGGCGGCGACGGGCGGGTCCTGTTCCAGGCGCGGAGCACCCTCGCGACGTTCCTGACGGAGCACCTGGCGCTCAACGCCCACCTCGAGGTGGACTTCGACAGCGACCGCGCGCCGGGGAAGGAGGACACCGACGTCATCCTCACCTTCGGCGCGGAGTACGACTTCTGAGCACGCATCCCGGGTGGGGTACCGCGCGTGAACGAGACGACTCCCCAGGCGAACGACAGGGCGATCCGGATCATCAAGCAGTTCGAGCGCCTCGTGGTGCTCGTCTTGATGCTCCTGCTGATGGTCGTGGTCACGCTGGTGATCGTGGAGCTCATCTGGGTGTTGCTCAGGGATCTCTCGGTGCTCCGCGAACGTCTTCTCCGCGTTGAGGAGATGTTCGAGCTGTTCGGCTTCTTCCTGATGGTCCTCATCGGCATGGAGCTGATCACGACGCTCAAGGGCTACATCGCCGCGGGGGTGTTCCATGTCGAGGTGGTCCTGGAGGTGGCGCTCGTCGCCCTGGCGCAGAAGGTGATCATCCTCGACCTGTCGAGGGCGAGCGGGATCTCGGTGCTCGGTCTGGCAGGGCTCATCCTCGCGGTGGCAGGTGCCTTCTGGTGGGTGCACGCGGCGCGCGCCAAGACGACGCGCTCCTGAGGCCGACCGCGTTGCGCCACGTCCTCCTCGTTCCTGGCTTCTTCGGCTTCGGCGGCACGGGCGACTTCGCCTACTTCGGTCATGTCAGGGACCTGCTCGCGGAGGTCGGCCCACCGGCCGGCCTGGACGGCGAGATCCGCGTCGTCCAGACCGCTCCGACCGCCAGCCTGGGGAGGCGCGCCGCGCTCCTGGCGGAGGCGATCCGCGCGGTCGTCGACGACCGCGGCGGCGAGGTGTCGCTCGTCGGCCACAGCTCGGGCGGCCTCGATGCGCGCCTCGTCGTCTCCCCCGACGTCTCGCTCCCGACCGATGTGGACGTGGAGCGATACGCGCGCGCGGTGCGTGCCGTCGTGACGGTCGCGACGCCGCACCATGGGACGCCCGTGGCGCACTTCTTCAACAACCTGCTCGGCCAGCAGATCTTGAGGCTCCTCTCGCTCTTCACCATCTACTCGCTCCGGGCCGGCCGGTTGCCCGTCTCCGTCGTGTTCCAGGTCCTGCGCCTCGTCCGCAGCCCGGGCAGGAGGCCGCAGGGCGTGGTGGAGCAGATCTTCACGGAGATGCTCGCCGACTTCTCCCTCGACCGGCGCCGGGCGCTCGAGGAGTTCTTCCGGTCCGTCGGGGGCGACCAGGACCTCGTCGCCCAGATCACGCCCGCGGCGATGGACGTGTTCGGCGCCTCCACGCAGGACCGCCCCAGCGTGCGGTATGGCTGCGTCGTCACCCGGGCGCGGCCGCCCGGGCTCTCGTCGGCGGTGCGGGTCGGCCTCGGTGCGTACGCGCAGGCGACGCACGCGCTGTACGTGGCGCTCCACCGGATCGCCCGGCGGGTGCCGGCGGGCCGCGCGATCGCGTCGGACGCGCAGGCCCTCGGTGCGGCCTTCGGCCGGCCGGTGGACCGCGAGGCGAACGACGGCATCGTGCCCACCCTGAGCCAGGTCTGGGGCGAGCTGATCGCCGGCGTCTGGGGGGACCACCTCGACGTCGTCGGCCACTTCCACCACCCCACGCACGTGCCGCCGCACTTCGACTGGCTGGCGTCGGGGACCGGGTTCACGCGGGCCCGGTTCGAGCGGCTGTGGACCCAGGTCGCCCTCTGGCTCGCCGCCCGCCCCGGGCGCGCGGCCTCCCCCGCGAGCGCCTGACCAGCCACAGGCCGAGCGCCACCACGGCGAGGAGGACGGCGCCGGGCAGCGCGCGGCCGAGGTCGTGCTCGAGCAGGGAGTCGCCGAGCAGGACCAGGACGGCGCCGTACGCGCCCGTGATCAGCATCGAGAGGCCGAAGTAGAGGGCGAACGGCACCCCCGCGGAGGCGAGCGCGTAGTTCTTCACGATCGCCGGGATCGCCGGCGCGAGCTTCACCGTGAGCGCGAACCGCAGCCGCCTCCGTCCTGGCGCGGCGAGATCGGGAAACTCCTGGCCGAACCGCCGGAGCATGGACACGAGCCACGGGCGGAGCCACCCACGCGCCACCCAGTAGCTCACGGTCAGGGACCCCGCGAGCGCGAGCCCGGAGCCGAGCAGTCCCGGGCCGACCCCGAACGTCGCGCCGGCGACGACGAAGAAGGGGGTGACCGGCGCGCCGACGGCGGTCACGAGACACATCACCGCGAAGTACGGCAGCGGCCGTGCATCCCGCTTCCATGCCATCAGCGCGTCCCCGTCCCACACCAGCCAGACGAGGGAGGCGAGCGCGACCAGGGCGACCAGCGCCAGTGTCCGCCTCGTCCGCATGGCTCAACTCCGGCGCGCGCGGCCCTCGTGCAGCAGGTCGCGCTCGCCGGACGAGGATCGCTCCGCGGCCACGTGGGCGTCGAGGAGCGCCTCCTCCCGGCCGTCCGGCCCATCGCCGTCGAGCGAACGCCCCGTCGGCTCGGCGCGCGGCGGATGGACGGTGATCTCCGGCACGGGGAACGGGACGCCCGCGGAGAGGAGCGCCTCCTTGACGTCCTCCCGGGCACGGCTCTCCGCCTCGGCGAAGCTCGCCGCCTGCTGGTCCATCCAGGCGTGGAACGCCACCCTCACGTGGTCCGCCTGGACGTCGAGCACGCGCATGAAGGGCGCAGGCTCCGGCTGGAGCCCACGCTGGGCGAGCAACGTCTCCTGCCCGATCTCCCGGACCCGGCGCAGGTCGGCGAGGAGCGCGACGTCGAGCGCGAACGAGAGGCGGCGCTCGCGGTGGCGCTCGAAGTTGACGATCGGCTCCTGGAGCAGGCGTACGTTGGGGATCCGGAGATGCTGGCCGTCGTTCGCGATGAGGATCGTCTCTCGCGTCGTCACGCGCACCACCCGGCCCTCGTGCGCGCCGATCTGGACGTGGTCGCCTGCGCCGAAGGGTGGGTGGAGGCCCAGGATGACGCCCGGCACGTAGTTCGCGACGACGTCCCGGAACGTGATGCCGGCGATGATGCCCAGGAGCCCGAGCGCGCCCACCACCGTCCCGACCAGCGCGACGAGCCCGAGGATCTCCAGCGCGACCACGACCCCGGCGACGAGCAGGACCCAGCGCAGCCCGCCGCGCACGGCGCTCGCGCCGAGGTCGCTCATGCCGAGGCGGCGGAGCGGCCACTCCCAGCGCCGGACCCCGCTGCCCAGGAGCGCGAAGGCGCCGAACGCGGCGAGCGCGACCGCGAGGACCGGGAGGAACCCGAGCACGGCGGCGAGCGATCGCTTCAGCCGGGTCCACGTCGGGCCCAGCCGGTCCCGCAGCTCGGACGCAACCTGCACGTCCCTCCGCACGAGGACGACCCCGTCGACGCGCTCCGCGAGGTCGATCGCCTGCTCGCGGAGGGCGAGGCTGTCGGCGCGCCCGCCGAGGCGCACGACGCCGCTCCGCACCTCGACCTCGAGCTCCTCCATCCCGCCGAGCGCGGCGAGGAGGCCCTCGATGCGCGCCTCGATGGCGGCGTCCCGAGGTGGGTCCACGGCGATGGGCGGCCCCATCTCGGCGCGCGCGGCGGGCGCCCCGCGCGGCTCCGTCACCGGGACGACGAGGGCGAGCACGAGGATCGTGCGGCCGCTCAGAAGCCCCATGGGATCCCGAGGAGCTGCCAGGCAGCGAAGAGCACGATCCAGAAGACCGGGACCACGAGCACGTACGGGAGCATCAGCGCCACGAGCGTGCCCACCCCGGCGGACGGCTGGTACTTCTGGGAGAACGTGACGATGAGCGCGAAGTACGCGTTGAGGGGCGAGATGGCGTTCATCGGGCTGTCGCCCACGCGGTAGGCGGCCAGCACGGCGGCGGGATCGACGCCGAGCCGCATCAGCAGCGGGATGAAGACCGGCGCGAAGATGGCCCACTTCGGGATGGCGCCCGTCATGATCAGGTCCAGGACGATGACGACGAGGATGAACCCGATGAGGAGGGGGAGCGCGCCGAGCCCGGCGCTCTCCAGCGCGTCGCCCATCTTCACGGCCGCGAGCGTGGCCATGTTGCTATAGGTGAACAGGGCCAGGAACTGGCTGATGATGAAGAGCAGGAAGAGGAGCGGGCCCAGGCTCGAGACCGCCTTCTCCATCGCGCTCGTGACGTCGGGGATGCCCTTGATGGTCCGAGCGCCGATGCCGTAGGCCAGGCCCATCGCCAGGAACAGGATCGTGATGGCGACGATGAGCCCGCTCATCAGGGGGGAGTCGCCGAGGAGCGCGCCGGTCTCCGGGTTCCGCAGCGGCGCGCCCCGCGGCACGGACAGCAGCGCGAGCACGGCGACGACGCCGACGAGCGCCCAGAGCGTGTACCGAAGCCCGCGGGACTCGTCCGGCGAGAGGTCCTTGCCCTGCGCTTCGGGCCGCGCTCCACGGTACTCGCCCAGGCGCGGCTCGACCACGCGGTCCGTGATGAGGCCGACGACCACGGTCAGCAGGACGACCGAGGCGATCGAGAAGAGGAAGTTCGCCGTCAGATCGAGCGAGCGCGCCGGATCGAGCAGGTGGATCGCGTCGTTGGTGATCTCGGTGAGGATGCCGTCGAGCGGCTTGATCAGGATGTTCACGCTGAACACCGCCGCGACGCCGGCGAAGGAGGCCGCCAGCCCCGCCAGCGGGTGCCGGCCCATGCTCAGGAACGCGGCCGCGGCCAGCGGGATGAGCACCAGGTAGCCCGCGTCGGCCGCGATGCTCGACACGATCCCGATGAACACCAGGATGTACGTGAGCGCCCGACGGGGAGCGACTCTCACGAGCTTCCGGATGAGCGCGTCGATGAGGCCGGAGGCCTCGGCGACCCCGACGCCGAGCATGGCCACGATGATGACGCCCACGGCGGTGAAGCTCATGAAGTTGCCGACGACGCCGGAGAACATGAAGGCGATGCCCTCCGAGGTGAGCAGGCTGCGGGCGGCGGTGGTGACCTCCTCGACCTGATGCGTCTCCGCGTTGATCGTCTCGTACGTGACGCTCGCCCCGAGCACGGCGAAGAGGTGCGAGAGCACCACCACGATCCCGATCAGGACCAGGAAGATGACCGCCGGATGGGGGACCTGGTTGCCCACCCGCTCGATTGTGTCGAGCAACCTCTCGACGCGCTTCTTGCGCGGGGTGACGGCGGGCTCGCTGCGCTCTCGCCGATCGCCGACGTCCGTTTGCTCCACGCCCGTGCCGTCGCCCATGCCCGCACCTCCGGCGCCGAAGCTACGCACGCGCGGCTGGCACGCAACGGCGAAGCGGCGAAACGTTGTTTCACTGTGGGAGAAGCCTGAGGTCCGACCGGTTCCTGAGCTCACCTTCCTTCGCGCGCCATTGCTGCGGCGGTGGCAGGGGACGCTGCGCCACTCGGCGGAGCGCCCAGGTGGAGAGTGCCCCTTCGCCGGCGCGGGTCCCGTTGCCAGAGTCGCTCAAAGCCGAGCCGGGTGGATCCGGCAACGGGAGGTACGAAAGATGCTTCCGTCGTTGCACGCAGAGGCCGTGGCAGAGTTCCACCCCGCTCCTTCGGTGGACGAGGTGCGCAGGATCGAGGTCCGGGTCTCGAGGTCGGCGCCCGCGGACGCCGACGCGCTCTGTTTCCCGGTGGCGGTCGAGGGGGAGGTCCCCCCCGAGCTCGGGCTCGACCGCGCCGCGCTCGCCGTCGCCGGCTTCGAGGGCAAGGTCGGGCAGGCGCTGGTCCTCCCCCGCGCGAAGGGCCCTGCGCTCGTCGCCATGGGGATCGGCCCGGAGCCCGAGCGCTCCCTGTCGTCCCTGCGAGACGCGGCCGCGAGCCTCGCGCGGGCGGGCGGCCGCTGCCGTCGCTTCGCCGTGGCGGTGCCCGACGCCGACGTCGCGCCGGAGGAGGCCGCCCAGGCCCTGGTCGAAGGCCTCCTCCTCGCGCGGTACCGTTACCGACCGCTGAAGCGCACGACCGAGCAGGAGCCTGCGCTCGAGGCGCTCACGCTCGTGTCGCCGTCGCTGCCCCTGGACGTGGTCGAGCGGGGGGCGAGGCGTGGTCAGCTCACCGCGCAGGCGACCGAGCTCGCCCGCGATCTCGCCAACGCGCCCGCCACCCTGCTCACGGCCGGCCGCATGGAGGAGCTTGCCCGCGCCGTCGCCGAGGCGTCCGGGCTCGAGATCGAGGTGTTCGACGAGAAGGCGCTGGCGGAGCTCGGTTGCGGTGGCATGCTGGGCGTGAACGCCGGCAGCGCCGAACCGCCGCGCTTGATCAAGCTCCGCTACCGCCCGAAGGACGAGCGCGGGGCGCCGATCGAGCCCACCGGCCGCCTCTCCCTGATCGGCAAGGGCGTCATGTACGACTCGGGCGGCCTGGGCCTCAAGCCGAACGACCTCGTCCACGCCGCGATGAAGACGGACATGTCGGGCGCCGCCGCCATCCTCGCGGCGATGTCCACGCTGCCGGAGCTCGGGACGACGACCTCCGTGACCGGCTACCTCATGTGCACCGACAACATGCCAGGCGGCCGCGCGATGCGGCTCGGCGACGTGCTCACCGCGCGCGGCGGCAAGACCGTCGAGGTCTTGAACACCGACGCCGAGGGCCGGCTGGTCATGATGGACGGCCTCGTGCTCGCGACCGAGGAGCAGCCTCCGCCCGACGCCCTCGTCGACATCGCCACCCTCACCGGCGCGTGCGAGCGCGCCCTCGGCAACGACAACGCCGGGGTGATCGGAAACGACCAGGCCCTCGTCGATCAGGTCCGCGCCGCGGCAGAACGGACCGACGAGACGGTGTGGCAGTTCCCGCTCGACCGGCGGATGCGCGGGGAGCTCGACTCGGAGGTGGCCGACCTCAAGAACATCGCGGGGGTGAACGCGGGCCAGATCACGGCCGCCCTCTTCCTCGAGGAGTTCGTGGCCGGTATCCCCTGGGCGCACGTCGACATCGCCGGGACTTCCCGGGTCGAGGGCGACAAGGGCTGGCGCTCCAAGGGGGCGACCGGCTTCGGCACGCGCCTCCTGATCGAGCTCGCGCGCTCCTTCCGGCCGCCGCGGGCGACGCGTCACTGAGTCGAAGCAGGTATCGCAGGTATCGAAGGAGGAACCCATGGCCGCCGAGGTCGCTCCTGGACACTGGTGGGCGTTCGTGCTGCGCGGGATCGCCGGGATCGTCTTCGGCATCCTCACCTTCGCGTTGCCGGGCATGGCCCTGCTCACGCTCGTCCTCCTCTTCGGCGCGTACGCGCTGGTGGAGGGCGTCCTGAACGTGGCCGGCGCGCTGCGGCGCACCGAACCGCGAGAGAAGCCGACGTGGATGCTGCTCCTCGAGGGCGCGGTCAGCATCCTCGCCGGGCTGCTCGCCTTCTTCGTCCCCGGGCTGACCGCGCTCTCCCTGCTCTTCGTCATCGCGGGATGGTCGGTCGTCAAGGGCGTCCTCGAGATCGCGGCCGCGATCCGGCTGCGCCACCGGATCGAACGGGAGTGGCTCCTCGCGCTGAGCGGCATCCTCTCCGCCGTCTTCGGGGTGCTGCTCTTCGTCTTCCCCGGCGCCGGCGCCCTCACCGTGGTCCTGTGGATCGGGGCCTATGCCGTCGTCTTCGGAGCGCTGCTCATCGCCCTGGGCATCAAGCTGCGCAACCGGGCACGCTCCGAGCGCCCGCGCACCGGCGTCGGCGAGCTCGCGCCCACACCGAGCCGGTGATGCGCTCGGCCTCCCCACCGCAGGGAGTGCGGCGGATACGGACGCCAGCTCTGGTAGCCGCCGGCCCGACTCCCGGGTACCGTTCGCGCCGTGGAGCTCTCCCCCTCGCTCGCCGTCCAGCTCGGCTTCTCCGCGCTGCTCCCCATGGTCGCGATCGCGGTCAGCATCGCGGTCTCGGGCCGGGAGCGGCGCTCGTCGCGCGTCCTGCTCTGCGGCATCCTGCTCGTGGTCGCGGTGCTCACCGCGGTCAGCTTCGCCCTCGCCAACGCGCCCTTCTCCCTCGTCGTCCCCGGGCCCTACGTGGCCAACCTCGTCGTCGGTGCGCTGGGGCCGCTCCTGTACCAATACCTCCGCTCGTCGCTGGAGCCGAGATTCACGTACCGTGCGGCGGACGCGCTCGCCTACCTGCCGGTCGTCGTGCCGCTCTTGCTCCTGGCCTGGGCGCTCCGCGCCCTCCGCGCCTGGGAGTTCCAGGAGTGGTGGCTCCACGCGCACAAGGCGGCCGAGACGGCGTGGCTCCTCGGCTGGTGGGTCGCCGCGCCGGTCGCGGTGCGGCGGGCGGGGGTGCCGCTGCGGGCCTTCTGGACCGACTTCCGCAGCCTGCGCCTCACCTGGCTGCGGTTCCTCTACGCGGCGCTGGCCGCGCTCTGGCTGCAGCGGGCGTACAACTTCATCCAGTACGCGTACCGGCACGACTTCGCGGGCTACCTGGCGTCGGTGACGGCGTACTTCGTCCTCGTCGGCTTCTTCTCGAGCGTGGTGCTGTACGTCGTGGCAAACCGGGCGGACTTCCTGGCGCCGGATCGCGGCGGGCCGCGGATGGACCCCGACGAGGAGGTCCGGGCCTTCGCGGCCATCGAGTCGGCCGTCGTGGGACGACAGCTCTACCTCGACCCGGAGCTCGGCCTGGAGCGGCTCTCGGAGGCGGTCCGGCTGCCGCCACGGAAGGTCTCCTCCCTCGTGAATGCCCGGGCGGGGATGAACCTGACCCAGTACCTCAACCGCTTCCGGGTGGAGCACGCCTGCCGGTTGCTGGGGGAGGAAGGGCGCGGGGACAAGATCCTGGCCGTCGCCTTCGACTCGGGTTTCCAGAACAAGTCCACGTTCAACGCCGCGTTCAAGGCGGCGACCGGCATGACCCCGATGGAGTACCGGCGGCGCGCGCTGGCAGGAAAAGGGTCCTGAAACGCGACCGCGACGCAATTCTGGACGACTCCGGGCGCGCCCCTGGCCACCCTGGAGGGCGTCACCTCCCGGAGGTCGTTCATGCGACGTGCCGTACCGCTGCTGCTCCTCTCCCTGCTGCTCGCCCCGCGCGCCCATGCCACGGACGCCGGGAAGCCCCTCGTCCTGATGATCGTCGCGGACAAGGACTTCTACGATCCGGAGTACACGATCCCCCGGGCCGCCCTGGAGGGTGCGGGGTATCGCGTGGAGGTCGCCTCGCCGTCGGGCACGCAGGCGAAGGGGCTCGGAGGGCTCGCCCTCGCGCCGGACCTGTCGATCGCCTCCGCCCGGGCGGACCGCTACGCCTCGCTGCTCCTCGTCGGCGGCTACGGCGCGGCGCAGTTCTACGGCGACCAGGCGCTCATCGCCCTCATCCGCGCCTTCCATTCGCAGAGGAAGGTCATCGGCGCCCAGTGCTACGCGCCGGTCGTGGTGGCCGAGGCGGGGCTCCTCCAGGGCGAGGCCGCGACCAGCTGGTCTTCCCAGGCGGGCCTGCTCGAGCAGAAGGGGGCCCGGTACACCGGCGAGGTGGTGGAGGTGAGCGGCATGATCGTGACCGGCGCGGCCGGATCGGACCCGAACATCCGCGCCTTCACCGAGCGGTACCTCGCGAGCCTGACGGGGACGTCGCGCGCGCCGGGATCGCCGGCGGGGCAGGCGAAGGGGGAGGGCGCCGGCGGCGATCGGACGCGCAGCGGTCCACTGACGCTGAGCGAGGACCGGCGCCGGTTCACCATGATCCACCGCGGCCGCACCCGCCGCGGCGAGGTCTTCGCGCCGGAGACGCTGGACCGATCGGCGCCGATCTCGCTGCTCGTGGGGCTCCACGGCCGCGGCGCGAGCGGCGCGGCGCTGCAGGCCACGGGGCTCGACGCCCACGCGGCGCGGCTCAACTTCGTCACGCTCTACCCGGACGCGGCCGGGCCGGACTGGGAGGTGGAGCCCGGGAGCGCCGGGCCGGCCGACGACCTCGGGTTCCTGCGCCGGCTCGTCACCGAGGCGACCGCGGCCTTTGGCGTGGATTCACGGCGCGTGTACGTGACGGGCCACTCGATGGGCGGCTTCATGTCCTACCGCGTCGGGATCGAGCTCTCCGAGCTGGTGGCGGCGATCGCCCCGGTGTCGGGGGTGCTCGTGGCCCCGGGCGGCGCGCCGAGCACGGGCGGCGCCCGCCCGGTGGCCCTCCTGCACCAGCACGCCGCGGACGACGCGGTCGTCCCGCTGCAGGGCTTCCCCGGCTATTCGCTGAGCGTCAAGGAGGGCCTCGCCTACTGGGCCCGCCGCAACGGCGCCCGGCCCTCGCCCACGGCCGCCCGGCTCGAGGCCGGGGTGAGCGCGGTCCGCTACACGGGAGGTGAAGCGCCCGTGCAGGCCGTCACCTACTCCGGTGGCGGCCACGCGTGGGTGCCCGGCGCGACCGACCGGGTCATGGAGTTCTTCTACCAGCACCCGCCCCGCGCGGCGCGCGTGACGCTCGAGGGCGCGAACCTCCCGGTCCTCCTGCACGAGGCGCGGGCCCTCACGGTGACCCCCAGGGTCGAGGCGCGCACGCCGATCGCGCGGGTGGAGCTGGTCGCCGCGGGCCGGGTCCTCGCGTCGTCGCGCGCGGCGCCATACCGGCTGACCTTCACGCCGAAGCTGCTGCAGACGTACACGCTCGAGCTGGTGGCCACGCTCTCCGACGGCACGCGGGTCGTCTCGCCCGGCCTGCATCGGCTGACCGTCGTCCCGAGGAACCTCGCCCGGAAGGCCCAGGCGCGCTCGTCGACCGAGGAGAGCGCGACCCTCGCCGCCGCCCGGGCGGTGGACGGCGACTTCACCACCCGCTGGAGCAGCGCGCACGAGGACGGCCAGTCCATCACCATCGATCTGGGGACGCCGCGGGAGGTGCAGGCGGTGACGCTCTTCTGGGAGATCGCGCGGGCCGCGTCCTACCGCCTGGAGGGCTCGGCGGACGGCGCGTCGTGGAAGAGGCTGTTCTCCCAGCCCGCGCCCCAGGGGGACGTCGAGGTGGCGACCTTCCCCCGGGAGCGCGTGCGCTGGGTCCGGCTGGTGAGCGAGCGGCGGGCGACGCCCTGGGGCGTCTCGCTGTGGGAGCTGATGGTGCACTGACGCCGGTGCACGGGGGCGGCGCGGTGGGCTGACCGAGCGCCGTACCGCGACGCCCCCGATCGCCTCACCGCGCCCCGGCGCTGATGTACTCCCTGGCCAGCACGCCCGAGGGCGTGAGGTGCGCGTCGGTCCAGCCGCCCGCGGGCGCACCGGGGACGAGGGCGCTGGCCGCCTCGCGCTTGTCGTTGAGGGACCAGTTGGCGGAGCTCACCTGGTTCTTGTCCATCCAGTCCAGCCACCGCTTCGTCTCCGCGACGTCGATGGTGCCGTCCGCGTCCGCGTTGCAGCTCCCCCACTCGGTGACCATGATCGGCACGCCCTGCTTGAGCGCGAAGTCGGCCTTGTCGCGCAGCGACTGCTTGTGCGTGGCGGCGTAGAAGTGGAGGGCGTAGGCGATGTTCTTGTCGCTGGTCACCGGGTCGAGCGCCGCCGAGTCCACGTCCTGCGACCAGGCCGGCGTCCCCAGCACGACGAGGTTGCGGCTCCCGGCCTTGCGGATCGCCTTGATCACCGCCTGGTGGTAGGGCACGAGCTCCTCGATCCAGTCGTGGCGCTTGGGCTCGTTGAAGGTCTCCCAGATGACGTTGGGCGCGTCCTTGTACTCCGCCGCCCACCGCGAGAAGAACTCCACCGCCTCCTTCTCCAGGAGCGCGTGGCTGTGCCAGTCCACGATCACGTAGATGCCGCGGGCGATCGCCGCGTCCACCACCGCCCGGACCCGCGCCTCGTTGCCTTCGCGGTCCACCTGCCAGCCGCCGTCGTTCTGGATGCCCAGCGCCGCGCGGACCAGGGTGGCGTGCCACTGGTCCACCAGCGTGTCCACGGCCTGGGCCTGGAAGAAGCGCTCCCCGCCCCAGCCGGTGTTGCTCCAGAAGAAGTTCATGCCGCGCAGCTGCACCGGCTTGCCGTGCTGGTCGCAGATCCGGTTGCCGCAGGCGCGGAGGCGGCCGTGGAGGGCGACGGGCGAGCCGGGGGGAGCGACGGTCCTGGGCGGGGCGCCCTGCTGGGGGCCGGCGCAGCCGAGCAGGACGACGGCGATGCAAGCGACGTGAACGAGCGAGGCGCTCCAGGTCTTCATCGAGGCTCCGGAAATGGTTCAGGTTCCGGGCGCAGCGTAGCACGCGGGCCGTCCGCGGCGCGGCCTCCGGGCAGCGGGGCGAGGCAATCGATTGCACCCTTGACTCTCCCGCGAGCCAGTGGGATAGCGATCCCACACTCCCCGTGTCGCTTCGCTCCCCCCCGGAGGTTCCATGGTCACCCCGAGGTCCACGCTCGCGCTCGTCCCGAAGCTCCTCTCGCTGGGGCTCACCGCCCTGCTCGCGGCCGGAGTCGCCGGGTGCGGGAAGAAGGACGACGCGCCGCCGCCCACCACGGCGCCGGTGATCACCACCCAGCCGCTCGCGCGCACGGCCATCGCGGGCGAGACCGCCACGTTCACGGTGGTCGCGAGCGGGGCCGGGCTCTCGTACCAGTGGAGCAAGGACGGGGCGGCGATCGCGGGGGCGACGTCGGCCTCCTACACGACCCCGGCGCTCGTCCTCGGGGACGACGGAGCCGAGTACACCGTCACGGTCGCGAACGCCGACGGCGAGGTCACGAGCGATCCGGCCGGGTTGACGGTGCTGCCGGCCGGCACCTTCATGGTCTACCGGGACGGTGTGGTCGGGAGCGGGTGGGAGCCGCAGGTCTGGAACGAGTGTGGCACCGACAATCCGAACATGACTGCGCCGTTCTCCGGCCAGACCACCGCCTCCTTCGACCTGAGTTGCCACGAGGAGGGCTGGACGGCGGGCACGTTCGGGCATTGGCCCGACAAGTTCGACCTGGCGTCCTACGACCTGCTCACCTTCGAGATCGGGTCCGCGAGCGACGCAGGCATGGCCCAGCTCGGGGTCTGGTTCGACAACAACCAGGCCGTGGACCTCGGCACGGTCACGGCGGGGCGGCTCAATCGCGTCACGGTCCGGCTCTCCTCGGTGGGGCTCACGGGCGGCCAGCTCAACCAGTTCGGCTGGTTCTTCCGGAGCGGGAGCGCGGGGCCGAAGTTCCACGTGAACAACGTCGCGTTCACGAACGAGGATCGACCGACGACGCCGCCCGTCGTCTCGGGCCTCACCGTCACGCAGGTGGCCGAGTACGGGGCGACGCTCACGTTCACGACGGACCGGGCGGCCACCGGCGCGGCCTCCGCCCAGACCGCGGGCGGCCCCGTCCTCACCGCCGGCTCGCCGAGCGGGACGGCGCACACGGTCACGCTCGACTCGCTCCAGCCCGCGAGCCTCTACCACGTCAGCGTGGTCGCCACCGACGTCTGGGGCAACGCCTCCGCGCCGGCCACGATCGACCTCACGACGACCGCCGCCGACCCCACGCCCGACGTCACCGTCACGCTCGATCCCGCGCACACCGCGCCGATCTCGCCCTGGATCTACGGGGTCAACGGCATCGCGGCCGCGGACGTGCCGCTCCTCACGCTCGAGCGGAGCGGCGGGAACCGGCTCACCGCCTACAACTGGGAGAACAACGCCTCCAACGCGGGCAGCGACTGGCAGTACTCGAGCGACGGGTACCTCGGCGGCGGCTCCACGCCGGCGGAGGTCGCACGGAGCGTCATCGAGACCGCGCGCGGGCGCGGCGCGGCGAGCCTCGTCACGTTCCAGCTCCAGGGCTGGGTGTCGGCGGACAAGGACGGCGCCGTGGACATGGACCAGCCGCTCGCCACGCGGCGCGCCACGCGCTTCAAGCAGGTCGTACCGAAGAAGAGCACCGTCTCCGGCGCGCCGTTCACGGCGACGCCGGACACCGGCGACGCGTACGTCTTCATGGACGAGTTCGCCTGGACGCTCGACCAGCTCTTCCCCGGCCTGGACGTCTTCGGGGCGAGCACGGCGCTCCCCACGTTCGTGAGCCTCGACAACGAGCCCGAGCTCTGGAACACGACGCACGAGGAGATCCAGGGGACGACCCGCGTCACCCCCGACGAGCTGATCGCGAGCACCGTCGCGATGTCCCGCGCCCTCAAGGACCAGTTCCCGGGGATGATGATCTTCGGCCCCGCGCACTACGGGTTCATGGGGCTCTGGAGCTGGCAGGACTCCCCCGGCCTCGGCGGCGGCACGAACTGGTTCACGGACAAGTACCTCCGCGAGCTCAAGGCGGCCTCGGACGCCGCGGGGCGGCGGCTCCTCGACGTCTACGACTTCCACTGGTACGCGGAGGTCTACGACGGGGACACCCGCATCACCGCGATGAACGGCACCGACCTCACCGACGACCAGGTCCAGCTCATCGTGCAGAGCCCGCGCGCCCTGTGGGACCCGACCTTCGTGGAGACCGGGAACTCCAACCCGTGGGTCCAGGGCATGCTGGATGGCAACATCCGGATCCTGCCGCGCATCCAGGAGAAGATCGACGCGAACTTCCCCGGCACGAAGATCGCGATCACGGAGTACGAGAGCGGCGGCTGGAACCACATCGCCGGGACGGTCGCCCAGGCCGACAACCTCGGCGTCTTCGGGGCGCAGGGCGTGTTCGCCGCCAACTTCTGGCCGCCGAGCGGCACGCACGACTACGCGCTGGCCGGGTTCCGCGCGTTCCGCGGGTTCGACGGCGCGGCCGCGAGCTTCGGCGACACCTCCATCCGCGCGACGTCGAGCGACGTCTCGCAGGTCGCGGTGTACGCGAGCGAGGACAGCGGCGCCGCCGGGCGGCTCGTCCTCGTGGCCATCAACCGCTCGAGCAGCACGCGGAAGGTCTCGATCGACGGGCAGACGTTCTCGGGCACGGCGACGCTCTACCGGATGACCGCGGCGTCGGCGCGCGCGCAGGTCAACGCGGGCCACCGTGTGGCGCCGGTCCTGGTGGGCACGCAGCCGGTGAGCGGCGCCTCGATGTTCGTGGCGCTGCCGCCGCTGAGCGTCACCACGATCGAGATCGACTGATGCGCACGGTCCGAGGCCGGGGCCCCGCTCCCGCGGGGCCTCGCGCCTGCGGGCCGTCTTCAGAACCCGGCCCAGTCCACCTCGGTGGGCAGGCGCGGGCCCCAGCTCTCGGGCCAGTCCTCGTGCTCGTGATCGAGGCCGCATGGCAGGAAGCCGTGGGGTGGACGCTTGCCGGTGGTCTTGAACAGGACGAGCACGGACCGCGCGACGTCGGGCGGCTCGACGCCGCCGCGGGCGTCGCGCACGTTGCGCATCAGCTCCTGCCAGCGGACGACGGAAGGCATACGTCTGTGGGCGGCTCGCACCGAGATGGCGCTCCCTCTCCTGGACGCTGAACGGCGTGGCCCAGGTTCGTGACGCGATCCGTACCAAGGGTACGTGGCGCAGGGCGTCAGCGCTCCGGTGCTCCCCCTGGGGCACGAGGGGAGGGGACGTCCGCAGCGCGCGCTCACGGGGTGAGCCTCCCGGCCGAGCCGTCCGGGGAGCCCCGCGGGCGCGGCTCCCTGATCTCCGCCCGCCGAGAGGTCGGTGTGCCCGCTCGCCCCTGCGCGTGTCGCGGGGCGAGCGGGTGTGGCTCACGCCGTGAGCGGACGCTCGCGGCGCGCCCGGATCACTTCGCGTCGGCGACGGGCGCGTCGGCGGCCGTGAGCGCGATCTCGATGCGCCGGTTCATGCTCCGGTTCGCGGGCGAGTCGTTCGGGGCGAGCGGCCGGAACTGGGAGTAGCCCGCCGCGGCGAGCATCTCCGGCGGGACGCCCTTCGCGACGAGGTAGCGGACGACCGCGATCGCGCGCGCCGACGAGAGGTCCCAGTTGTCCTTGTAGGGCAGGCCCTTCGAGACGCGGACGTCGTCGGTGAAGCCGGCGACGAGCACGTTCTTGCCTTCGAGGTTCTTGAACGCGCCCGCCACCGCGTCGAGCGCCTTGCGGCCCTCGGGGTTGAGGCTGGCCGAGCCGGAGGCGAAGAGGATGCGGTCCTTCATCTTGACCGTCATCCTGTCCTTGAGCTGCGAGAGCTCGATCTGGCCCGCCTCGATCTGCTTCTGGAGCGAGCCGGCGAGGTTCTCGTACTCGGTGCTCTTCTCCACCAGCGCCGCGGTCTTGATCTGCAGCGCGTCGCGGGCCTCGCTCACCGCGGCGAGCTCCTTCTTCGCCTGGTCGAGCTGCGCCTGGAGGGCCTGCGCCTTCGCCTCGGAGCCGGCGGCCCACTCGGCGGACTCCTTGGCCTTCGCCTCGGCCGCGGCCGCCTTCTCCTCGGCGGCCTTCACCCGGGCCTCCGCGGCCTCGAGCCGGGTCTCGAGCGCGCTGGCCTTGGCCGAGGCCTCCTTCGCGCGCGCGTCGTTCGCGGCCGCCTCGCGCTCCTTGTCCGTGTACTTGTTGATGCCGGCGCACCCCGTTGCCCCCACGAGGAGCAGCGCCGCCGCGAAGGTCGTGATCCGAGTCATCTCTCGCTCCCTGCGTTGGTGGTCCAGATGCACGCAAAGTACCGTGAACGCGGGGCGGGAGGAACCCCGGGCGCGGTGCGGAAGTGTGGGCGGGTGTCGCCGTTCAGCGGTAGAGCTCTCGCGAGAGCCGCGTCCGGTACGCGTCGGCGAGCTCGGACCGCGCGCCGACCACGTCGAAGAGCTGGACCATGAAGGCCCGCGCCTCCTCGCCGGGGCCCTTGCGATGGAAGCGCCGCACAACCTCGAGGAGCTCCTCGAGGGCGGCAGCGTACTCGCCCGCGCCCGCGAGCCCGCGCGCGAGCGCGACCCGGGCCTCGCCGTCGGTGGGATCGGCCTCGACCTCGCGCCGGAGCGTCCCGACGTCCGCGTCCGCGGGCGCGCCGGCGTGGAGGCGCACCGCGGCGATCCGGGAGGAGTGCAGCTCCGCCTCGGCGGGCGGGATCCGCTCGAGGTGGGCGAGCGCCTCGGCGCGCCGGCCCGCGGCGAGCTCGAGCTCGGCGAGCGCGAGGAGCGCCTCACCGTGGCTCGCCTTCAGCGCGAGCACGCGCGCGAGCGCCTCGCGCGCGGCGGCGGGCCGCCCGGCGTCGATCGCGGCGCGCGCCTCCGCGAAGGCCTCGTCGGCGGGTCCGGGGACGACGCCCTCGAGCCAGCTCCGCACCCGCCCCTCGGGCAACGCGCCCACGAACTCGGCGACGACCGCCCCGCCCCGGAACGCCTTCACCGCAGGGATGCCCTGGATCCCGAAGCGGCCCGCGACGTCGGGGTCCGCGTCCACGTTCACCTTCGCGAGCAGCCAGGCGCCGCCGGCCTCGGCGGCCAGCCGCTCCAGGATCGGCCCGAGCGTCCGGCACGGCGCGCACCAGGGCGCCCAGAAGTCCACCACCACCGGCCGGCGCCGGCTCTCCTCCACGACGGCGGCCTCGAACGTTCCCGGGGGGACGTCCACGTGCGTCGGGAGGGGTCGATCATCCACGCTGGGCATGCAGGGATCGTAATCGCACCCACGCCCGGTCGCTTCGAGCCCGACGGCGCCCGTGCGGATAAGTCCGGGTGATTGTCCCTGTGGAAACATTCGGGGCTGTTATCATGCCGATCCACGGAGACCGGAGGTGGCATGGAGCTCTCCCAGCTCGAGGTGCTCGTGGCGGTCGCGCAGGAGAAGGGCTTCTCCCGGGCGGCGCAGCGCCTCCACAGGACGCAGCCCGCCGTCAGCCAGGCCGTCCGCCGGCTCGAGGAGGAGCTCGGGAAGAGGGTCTTCGACCGCTCCTCGAAGGACGGGACGCTCACCGACGCCGGCCGGGTGCTCTACGACTACGCGCTGCAGATGCTCAACCTGCGGCGCGACGCGAGCACCGCCATCCAGGAGCTGGGCGAGCTCCAGCGGGGCAAGGTCGTCATCGCCGCGAACGAGTACACCGTCGTGCACCTCCTGCCGATCGTCTCGGCGTACCGCGCCCGCCACCCCAGCGTGAAGCTCGAGGTGAAGCGGAGCCTGGCGAGCGAGATCCCCTCCGAGCTCCTCCGGCGCGACGTCGAGCTCGGGCTGCTGACGTATCGCCCGACGCAGCCGGGGCTCACGAGCGTGGCGGTGGCGCGCGACGACCTCGCCCTCCTCGTCGCGCCGGGGCACCGCCTGGCGCGCGGCGGGGAGGTGTCGATCCGCGCGCTCGGCGCGGAGGCCTTCCTCGCCCACAACGTCCGCTCTCCCTGGCGCGAGCGCGTGGTGCAGGGGTTCGCGCGGTGCCGCACCCCCCTGAACATCGTCATCGAGCTCCCCTCCCTCGACGCCATCAAGCGGCTCGTCGAGCAGGGCCTGGGCGTGGCCCTCATGCCCCGGCGGGTGGCGCAGCCCGAGATCGCCCGCGGCGACCTCGTCGCGCTCACCGTGCGTGAGATGCGGCTCGAGCGGACCATCCACGCGGCGTACCGGAGCGGCGGCGACCTGTCGGAGGCGGCGAAAGCGTTCCTGGCGAGCGCGCGTTCGTGAGTGATCGGGGAGGGGGCCCCAGCGGAGCTGGGGGAGGGGCGGGAGCCCCTCGACGCGGGGCAGCCGCGCGCAGCCGCGAAGCGGCGAG
>JAEYZK010000130.1 GCA_023428085.1 Pseudomonadota bacterium | reverse complement strand
CGAGCCACCGCTCGCAGTCGTCCGCCTCCTTCTCGCCCCCGCGGAACCGCTCCCACAGCTCCCCCGGCGTGTACGGCCGGAGGTCGAACGCCGGCGGCGTGACGCTCGCGCCGTACCCGGCGTCGGGTTCGCAGGCCAGCGGGAGCATGTGGAGCGCGGCGCTCACAGAGGTGAGCATCGCACTCCGGTCTGACACTGAACGTCAACACTGGGGACACGTTCGGACGACGGGGGGATCCGAACCTGCAGCACGCGCTCGTCCGCGTGCTCCTCGGGGTCGCGGTCGTCGCCTCGATCGGCGTGCACGTCGTGTGGGCCCGGCGCTGCGCGCGCGCCCGCGCGCCGCTGCCGGTCGTGCCGCCGGCGGCCCCGTAGGCCGCCGGGCGTCGCGTCCGCCGCCCGCCGCCCGCGCCGGGTGTGACTTTTCGTGAAGCCCACCCGACCGCGCGCGCTTCCGCGGGCCGGGAGTAGGCTCCGTTCATCACGGAGCGTCAATCATGAACGCGCGAATGCCGGCACGGCGTGGAGCCCTGGCGATCTCTCTCCTCTCGATGGCGGCCGCCTGCGGCGGCCCCCCGGCGGCGGAGGACGGTCCGCCCGAGGCCGACGCCGCGGCGGTGGACACCCGGCAGGGCGGCGCCGTGGCCTGGGTCCGGCAGCTCGGCGGGCGCGGGTACGAGTTCGTCCAGGACCTCGCCACGAGCCCCCACGGGACGACGCTCCTCACGATCGTCGGGGACACGGGGCCGATGGGCGTCCCCGTGGACCTCGGGCTCGTGCGGCTCCGGCCGGATCGGTCGGTGGCGTGGTCGCGCCAGGTCCACGGGATCACCGATCAGACCACCTGGCTCTCCGTCGGCGCGGATCGCTCCGGCGCCGTGATCGTCTCCTTCCACTTCGACTGCCAGGTGGGCCAGACCTGCGTGGATCTCGGGCGCGGGCAGGCGGCGGGGAGCGTCCTCGCGCGCTTCGACCGGAACGGACGCCTCCTGTGGCAGCGGGCGATCCAGGCCGACATGGGCCTGTCCGAGATCGCGGTGGATCCCCAGGGCAACGCGGCCGTCGCCGTGTTCCGGGGCGACGCGGGCACGGCGAGCGGGACGCACGTCGTCGCGTACGACGCCCGCGGCAACCGGAAGTTCGACGTCGCGGTGCCGTTCCCGGTGTTCGATCCGTACCCCGTGCTGCTCGCCTACGACGACGCCGGGAACCTCGCCGTGGGCGACTGGGGCTCGCTCACGATCGCCTCGCTCGACCCGCGGCGGGGGCTCCCCCGGTGGACGGCGCACCTCGGCGGCGCGGGCGCGCGCGGCGGGATCCGGGCGATCGGCACGACGGCGAAGGGGACCGTGGTGGCCGTCGCCGGGTTCACGGGCGGACCGATCGCCTGGGGCAGCTCCCGCTCGGCGTCCGCCTCCGGGACCTTCGTCGCGGTGGCGGAGGGCGACGGTCGCCCGCGCCTCGGCTGGGAGGTCGGCCGGAGCGTCGGCGCCGCGGCGGTGGACCCCGCCGGCCGCCTCGCCCTGCTCACCGCGGCCGCCGGCGAGGAGTGCAGCCCGCGGCTCGAGCGGTGGAACCTCGTGGGGAGGCGGCTCTGGGAGCGCCCGCTCTCCACGTGCACGGGGTACGTGTTCACGAACGCGCTGGGGATCGATCCGCGGACGCACGACGTCCAGGCCGCTGGCGCGATGGGCGGGACCGTGGACCTCGGCCGCGGCCCGATCACGTCGCGCGGCGACCTCGACGGCTTCGTGCTCGACGTCCGGCCCTGAAGACCCTGACCCGGCACCGCCCCCGGGCTCGCCCAGGCGGGGCGCGCCGCACGGGACGTCGCCGGGCGCCGGGCGGGTCGCACCCGATGGTCCGCCCCCGAAGTGCGGCGCGCGGCGCCCGCCGCGTGGCCGAGAATGCGGCCGCGGATTCCCCCGCAAAAGCGGCCGGCGGCCGCGAGGAGCGCTCATGCCCTTGGCGAAGCGGATGACGGCGGAGTTCGTGGGGACGTTCTGGCTCGTCCTCGGCGGCTGCGGCAGCGCGGTGCTCGCGGCGGGGTTCCCGGAGCTCGGGATCGGGTTCGTGGGCGTCTCGCTGGCGTTCGGCCTGACGGTGCTCACGATGGCCTACGCCCTCGGCCACGTGTCGGGGTGCCACCTCAACCCGGCGGTCACGGTCGGCCTCGCCGTCGCGCGCAGGTTCCCGCGCGCGGACGTCCTGCCGTACGTGGCCGCGCAGGTGCTCGGCGGCATCGCCGCCGCCGGCGTGCTCTACCTCGTCGCCTCGGGGCGCGCCGGCTTCGACGTGTCGGCCGGCTTCGCCGCCAACGGCGTCGGGGAGCACTCGCCCGGCGGCTACGCGCTGACGGCCGGGCTGCTCGCCGAGGTGGTCATGACGTTCGTCTTCGTGTTCGTCATCCTCGGCGCGACCGATGTCCGCGCGCCCGCCGGGTTCGCGCCGATCGCGATCGGCCTCTGCCTCACGCTCATCCACCTCGTCACGATCCCCGTGACGAACACCTCGGTGAACCCCGCGCGCGCCACCGGTCCGGCGGTGTTCGTGGGCGGCTGGGCCCTCGCGCAGCTCTGGGTGTTCTGGGTGGCGCCGCTCGCCGGCGCGATCGCGGCGGGGGTCGTGTACCCCTGGCTCTCCGCCAGCCCGCGCCAGGCCGCGGAGCGTGACCACGCGGCGATGAAGCAGACGGCCTGAGGGCGCGCGCTCACGGCGGGGGTACCGCTCCTCCGCGCGCACCTGCCGCTGCTTCGCCGTCCGATCCTCCTGCGCGACGCCTACCCTCCCCGCGCCCGCGCCGTCCCCGCCGCCACGGCGTCCTCGACCCGCTCGCCCGGCGCGAGCGGCGTGCCCGACCAGACGGCCGCGCTCCGCACCACGGCGCCCGCGGGGACGACCACGCCCGCGCCGATCACCGCGTCGGGCCCGACCTCGGCCCCGGCCTCGACGCGCGCCCCGGCGCCGAGGAAGCACGGATGGTGAAGGTGCGCGTCCGCGGCGACGGCGGCCCCGTGCGCGGCCCGGACGCCGGGCCGCAGCTCGGACGCGGTCGAGAGCGGCTCGGCCCCCGCGAACCGCTCGAGCGGCACCCTCCCGGCGAGCACGTCGCGCTGCGCCTCCAGGTAGCGCACCGGCGTGCCGAGGTCGTTCCAGTAGCCCGCGGCGACGTGCGCGCGGATCCGGCCGGTCTCCATGAGCGCCGGGTAGACGTGCCGGTTCACGTCGGCCTCGAACGGCGCGGCCGGCAGGTGGGCGAGGAGCTCCGCCGAGAGCACGTGCACGCCCGAGAAGTGCCAGGGCGCGAGGCCCGCGCCCCCGGGCCCGAAGGCGCCGGCGATCCGCCGGACCGCGCCGCCCGGGTCCACCTCCACCGCCGCGTACTTCGCGCCCGCCGGCATCGGCAGGAGCACCATCGTCGCGAGCGCGCCCGCCGCCCGGTGCGCGGCCACGGCCGCGGACACGTCCACGTCGAAGAGGACGTCGCCGTTCACGACCACGATCGGCTCCGCGCCCGCGAGCAGGGCGCGGGCCTCGCGGAGCGCGCCGCCCGTCCCGGCGATGACCGGCTCGTGCGAGACGGCGAGCGAGAGCCCGAGCCGCCGCGCCGCCGCCGCCGCCGCGCTCGCCATCTCCTCGGGGAGGTGGTGCGTGTTGACCACGACGCGCCGCACGCCCGCGCCGCGCAGCAGGGCGAACGTCCAGGCGACGAGCGGGACCCCGCAGAGCGGGACGGCCGGCTTGGGGACCCGGTCGGTGAGCGGCCGGAGCCGTGTTCCCAGCCCGGCGCAGAGGACCATCGCGGTGAGCTCGCTCATGTCCGCGGGAGCCTATCCCACCTGGGCGCTGCGCGCCGTCCGCGCGCGCGGGTTCAGGGCCCCCCGCCCCGCGCGCGCGGCAGGCCGGCGCGCAGCGCGGCCGCGTCGGAGTGCGGGTCGAGGGCGACGGCCCGGTCGAAGTCGGCGAGCGCCCCCGCCTCGTCCTGGAGCGCGAGCTTCACCTTGCCGCGATCCCGGTACGCGCCGGACGTGCGCGGAGCGAGGGCGATCGCGCGGTCCAGGTCGGCGAGGGCGGCCGGGTACTCGCGGAGGAGGTAGTGCACCTCGCCGCGGTAGCAGAGCCCCGGCGTGTAGTCCGGGTCGAGCGCGAGCGCCCGATCGAGGTCCTCCCGCGCGCCCGCGAGATCGCCGGCGTGCAGCTTCACCAGCCCGCGGGCGCCGTACACCCACGCGCTCCCCTGCCCCTTCCGGATCACGTCGTCGAACAGCGCGAGCGAGTCGCGCCACACGGCGGTGCGGGCGGACGCGAGGAGCGAGAACGCGGCGACGGCGACCGCCACGGCCGTCGCGGTGGCGGCCCGCGCCGCGACCCGACCGCGCCCTCCCTCGGCCCCGGCGCTCCACGCGCGCTCGACGAGGTGCGCGAGGACGAAGGAGAGGCCGAGGTACGGGAGGTACGCGTACCGGTTGGCCGTGAAACCGTCGATGAGCAGGACGGACTGGCTGAGCGCGACGTTGAGCGCGAAGAACGCCAGGCCGAAGGACCAGACCGCGCGCGGGATCGGCAGCCTGCGCAGCCCCCAGACGATCGCCGCGAGCACGAGCGGCGCGAGGTAGAGGGGCAGCGGCAGCCACGCGCCGGCCTTCTCCGGATGGGCGTAGTTGAAGGAGAGCGGGTACGGGACGACGAGGCGCACGGCGTACTGCGCCAGGGCGTACAGGAGGACGAGCGCCCGGTCCCACGGCTCGTACCGGACGGGCGGGAGCACGTCGTCGGTGCGCAGGGCGATCGCGAGGACGCCGAAGACGAGCGCCGCGCCGAAGAACGGCAGCTTCTCGAGGACGACCCGGCGCTCCCACCGCCGGCCCCGGTACCAGTCCCAGAGGAGGAGCGTCACGGGGAGGACGACGGCCGACGACTTCGCGAGCGCCGCCAGCACGAACGCGACCCAGGCCGCGGCGAGGTACCGGCGCCGGCCGCGGTCGAGGGAGATGCCGTACGCCGCGAGCGCGGCCAGCGAGAAGAGCGTCGCGAGGAGGTTCGTCCGCGCCGCGATCGAGGCGACGCTGTCCACGTGCACCGGGTGGACGGCGAACAGGAGCGCGACGAGCAGGGCGATCCGCGGCTTCCGATCGAGGAGCAGGAAGACCCAGAACGCGAGGGCCACGCAGGCGAGGTGCAGGAGCAGGTTGTGCAGGTGGTACACGAACGGATCGAGCGCGCCGATCCGGTAGTCGATGGCGTACGAGAAGAGCGCCAGCGGCATGTACATGTACTGCACCGGCCGCGTGAACCAGCGGAGGGCGTTGGCGCCGCTGAGCTCCCGGATGTACGGGTTGTGGACGACGACGTCCGGGTCGTCGAACGCGATGAAGCCGTTCGCGAGCGCGCGGGAGTAGACGACGAGGGCCAGCCCGAGGATCCCCGCGAGCAGCCACAGGGTGGGGAGGCGCTCGGCGCGCGGCGCTGCGGCGCGGGGCTCCGGCAGCCTGGCCCGCCTCCTCGACATGGCCGCCGCTACGCCAGCTCGGGCACGTGCCGCGCCAGGATCTCGTGCAGGTCGGCGAGGTCGCGCCGGCGCCCGAGCGCCTCCCGCACGTAGCGGAGCGAGGCCGGGATCGATCGGAGGAAGTCGGGGTTCTTCTTCACGCGGTCGATGAACACGAAGCGGCCCGCGTCCTTGAGCTTCCGCTGGACCGTGAGGAGGTCGAACGTCTCGCGGAAGGGCTCGTACGCCAGCCGCGGCCCGCCCGCCGCGGCGAGGCCCTCGAGGTAGCGCCGGATCATCGCCTCCACGAACGCCGCAGGGAGCTCCACGTAGCTGTCCCGGAGCAGCGCCACGAGATCGTACTGCCGCGGCCCGAGCAAGGCGTCCTGGAAGTCGATCACCGCCTGCTCGCCCGAGGGCAGCACCATCAGGTTCCGGGACTGGTAGTCACGGTGCGTGAACCCCTTCGGCTCCGCCTCCAGCGCGCGGGCGATCCGCTCGTACGCCGCGGCGACCACCGGCGCCTCGGCGCGGGACAGCTTCGCGCCCTTCCACGCCTCGAGCCCCCACTCCTGGAAGTGCATGAGCTCCCAGTGGTAGAGGTCGTAGTCGAACGCGCGCGTGAACGCGACGCAGCCCTCGGGCCGTCGCTCGGCGGCGGCGCGCAGGCGGGCGAGCTGGTCGATCGCCGCGGGGTAGAGCTGCTCCGCCGGGACGCCGGCGAGGAGGCGCGTCTCGAGCATCTCGTCGCCGAGGTCCTCGAGCACCATCAGCCCGTCCGCCTCGTAGAAGCCGCGGATCTCCGGGACCCGGACGCCGAGGGCGGCGAGGTACCGCTGCACGTCCACGAACGGGTTCACCGCGGGGGCGCCGCCCTTCGTGACCTCCTCGGGGCGCGCGTCCGGCGGCAGGACCATGACCACGAGGGAGGCCGGCGGCAGCCCCACGCGCCAGTAGCTGCGCATCGACGCGTGGCCGGCGAGCCGCTTGACGGGCGCCGACGGGCTGTCGAAGCCCCCCGCGCCGCCGGCGGCGCGCGCCGCGGCCTCCCGGACGCGCGCTTCGGTGTGTGGATCGTGCATTCCCGCTCCTCGTCCCGCCCCGCCGCTGCGGGGCGACGCTCCATTGACGCACTTCGAACGGCCCGCCTATAACGCGTGGCGTCCACGCGTCCTTCCGCCCGGGAGCCTCGCGCCCATGGCCTACCACGAGAACGTCCTCGCCGCGATCGGCCGTACCCCTCTCGTCCGGCTGCAGCGGCTCGCGGGGCCCGGCGACGCGACCGTCCTCGCCAAGCTCGAGTTCCTGAACCCGGCCGGCTCCGTCAAGGACCGGATGGCGGTCCACGTGATCGAGAAGGCGGAGGAGGCGGGGCTGCTCCGCCCTGGGTCCACGATCGTCGAGAGCACCACCGGGGACACCGGGGTCGCGCTCGCGATGGCCGCCGCCGTGAAGGGGTACCGCTGCGTGTTCGCCGTGCCGGATCGGATCTCGCGGGAGAAGCAGGACGCGCTCCGGGCGTTCGGGGCGCAGGTGGTGGTCGCGCCCGCCGGCGTCCCCCCCGACTCGCCCGACAGCTTCACCTCGGTGGCGAGGCGGCTCGCCGCCGAGACGCCCGACAGCTTCCACGTGAACCAGTTCCACGCCGCGGACAACGCCGAGGCGCACTACCGCACGACCGGCCCCGAGCTGTGGGAGCAGGCCGGCGGCCGGGTGGATGCGTTCGTGGCGGGGCTCGGGACGGGCGGCACCATGACGGGCTGCGGCCGCTTCCTCAAGGAGCAGAACCCCGCCGTCCGGAACGTGGGCGTGGACGCCCAGGGCTCCGTCTTCCACTCCCTGTTCAAGACCGGGAAGCTCGGCCAGGCGCACGCGTTCAAGGTCGAGGGCATCGGCGGCGACATGGCGTGCGGCGCGCTCGACCTCTCGGTGCTCGACGACGTCCGGCAGGTCCCCGACGCGCAGGCGTTCGCCATGGCGCGCCGGCTGGTCCGCGAGGAGGGGATCTTCGCCGGCGGCTCCTCCGGCGCGGCGGTCCACGTCGCGCTCCAGGTCGCGCGCGAGCTCGGAGCCGGCAAGGTGGTGGTGGTCCCCCTGCCCGACGGCGGCCGCTCGTACCTCTCCCGCCTCTACTCGGACGCGTGGATGCGCCACAACGGGTTCCCGGTGCACGGCGGCGGGACCCTCTCCTCCGCGACGGTGGGCGACGTGCTCGGCCGCCGCAAGGGCGCGGTCATCACCGCCCGCCGCCACGACAAGGTCGAGGCGGTGGTGAAGAAGCTGAAGGAGCACGACATCTCCCAGATGCCGGTGGTGGACGAGGGCGGCCGCGTCACCGGGATGATCCACGAGTACGACCTGCTCGAGTTCCTCATCGAGGGGAGACACCGGCTCTCCGAGACGGTCGAGCCGCTCATCCAGCCGCTCCAGGGCGTCGTGGGGCCCGGGACGCCGATCGCCCGGCTGCGCGACATCTTCAACGACGACCACGTCGCGGTGGTCCGCGAGGGCGACAAGGTCGTGGGGATCGTGACGAAGATCGACCTGATCGAGTTCCTGGGGGAGCGGATGGGGTGAGGGGGCACGTCGCCGCAACTCGCCGGCCACTCCCGCGCGGTGCGCGGGTGGCCGGCTCGAACGGCTCGGGCTCGGGCTCGGGCTCGGGCTCGGGGAACGCTACTCCCTCGAGAGCAGATCCTTCACCGCGTGCACCAGGAACAGGAAGTCCGACGTGCCGTACCCGAGCACGTACTCGGTCTGCTGCCACAGGTGCGGCCAGTCGAGGAGCTCGATGAAGTCCGGCTTGATGAGCGCGCTCCCCGAGACGACGCCGCCGGGGATGTGGGCGCCGGCGGCGCGGTGGAAGCCGTAGGCCGAGGTGACGGAGCGCGCCCCGACCCCGGAGACGAACGAGGCCGGGTTCGCCCCGGGGTGGCAGCCGAGCAGGAAGTTCAGGGCGGCGTAGACGTGCTCGGCCGGGAAGAGCGCCGGGTAGGCGCGGTGCAGGAAGTAGAGCTGCACGCCGGCCCGCTGGATGTGCCACCCCGGGCCCCAGATGCGGGGCCGGTAGACGACCCCGTACGGCGTCTCGGCGAGCATCCCGTCGAGCTCGGCCCGGAGCCGGCGCACGGCGGGCTCGAGGGCGGCGCCGAGCGCGGGGTCGCCGACCGCGTCGAGGGCGCGGACCGCGTGCCAGCCGCCCCGGAGCAGGTCGGCCGCGATCGCCTCGCGGTGATCGACGAGCCAGCGCGCGTACCGCGCCTCGCGCGTCGCCAGCAGCAGCTCGACGGCCGCCGCGGTGCGGGACGGGACCTGGTCGCGCTCCGTCCGCGCCCAGAGCACCTCCGCCGCGCGGAGCGCCCCCGCGGCGAGGGCGTCGTCGTGGCCGCGCAGCGCGCGGGCGGCCGCGGCGAGGCCGGCCGCCGTCTGGATCTCGCGGTCCGGGTTGTCCTCGGTGAACACCCAGCGGTCGTCCGGCGCGCCCGGCACGCCTACCGGGAGGTCGGGCCGGGCGCCGTCGTACGGCCGGTTGTCGGTGACGTTCGCCGGATCGCCGATCCACGTGTACTGGCGGCGATCCGGCTCGATGATCCCGCGGTAGAGGCGCCCGAGCGCGCGCCAGCCGCCGAGCACCGTGAGGACGCCGTGCTCGATCTGCTGGAGGATGTCCGGCGTCCCGTCCGGCCGGCCGAGCTCCACCGTCCGCCGCGCCTGGTCCACCGTGGTGTCGTCGTGATCGACGCCGAAGAGCTCGCGCGCGAGCGCGAGGCCGTGCACCGTGTCGATCTGCGACTCGACCCGGAGGTCGTGGTCGCCCGCGTCGTGCCAGCCGCCGCGGTCGAGCCCCGGCACGCGCTCCCCCGGCGCGAACCCGCACAGCGTGGACGGCCCCTGGGCGTAGCCGTCGAAGTGGAGGTGATCGACCGGCGCCATCCGCGCGTCGTCGAGGTGACAGGCGCCGTGCCAGACGCGGCTCCGGTCGGTGACGCGCATGTGGCACATCTGCACCGGGAGGAAGTACTCCAGCGTCGGCTGCCAGACGTGCCGGTCGTAGACCGCGGGCGAGATCTGGAACGGGCTCGACGCCAGGTCGCCCCAGCGGAGCACGTACATCCCGGGCTCCCGCACGTCGCCGAAGTCGAGGTGCAGGCAGCGGTACCGGAGGAACCGCCCCCACTCCCGCGGCGCGAGGTCCCGCACCTGCTGGAGCCCGCCGGCGGTCACGCGGGCGAGCGACGCCGGCGGGCGCCGTTCGTCGGCCGGGTCGAGCGCCACCACCGCGATCTTGGGCTGCGCCGGGTGATAGCCCACCTGCGAGACCTGGATCACCGGCTCGTCCAGGAACCCGGGGAGCGCGTGCGGCGCGATCCGCCACTCGACGGCGCCCGCGGCGGCGCCGGCCGGCACCAGCGAGCGGACGACGAACCAGCCGTTCGTGTGCTGGCCGCGGCCGTCGAGCAGCTCGAGCGCGCCGGGGCCGAGCAGCTCGATGGTCATCCGCTGCCGCTCGACCTCGGGCGCCACGGTGAGCCGTCGCCCGGTCGCGAGTGGCGCGATCTGGTACTGACCGTCCGCGTCGACGCGCCCCGGCCCGTTGGCCTGGAGCGGGAACGGCCCGCACGCGCCGTCGAGCTCCCAGGTGCGCCCGAAGAGGATCCCGGGGAAGAGCTCCAGGTTGAGCCCGACGCGGCCGACCCACTCCGCCGGCAGCGGCCGCTCGAGGTCCACCCGGAGCCGGAACGCGGCGCCGTCGGGGACGAGCCGGACCGTGTACTTCAGGTGAAGGTCCGGGTAGCGGATCGGGTTGAAGCCCTTCCGGTCGCGCGCCGGGTCGGGGAACTCGAACGCCTGGCGGAGCTCGCCGCGCGCGCGATCCACCTCGCGCGCGTGGGCGCGGGGGATCGGATCCCACTGCCCCGGCGCGCGATCGAGGCGCAGGTCGCCGTTCGCCGCCACGCGGGCGCCGTTCTGGAGGATCGAGACGCCGCCCTGGTGGCCCTCCGGGTACTCGTCGTGCCCGAGCATGACGTGGAGGCCGGCCATCTCGAGGTATTCGAGCTCGTTGATCTTCAGCATGGTCGTCGGAGGAGCGTGGGTGCGGTCGAGTCGGGGTCAGCGCGGCCGGGCGGTGGAATCGCGGACGACGAGCTCCACCTCGGGCATGTCGTCCGTGGGCGGCGCCCGCCCGTGGAGGAGATCCAGGAGCGACCGCGCCGCCCGCCGCCCGATCTCCTCGAGCGGCTGGCGGACGGTGGTGAGCGGCGGGGTGGTGAAGCGGGAGCCCGGCAGATCGTCGAAGCCCACGAGCGAGACGTCCTCTGGCACGCGCAGGCCGCGGCGGTGGAGCCCGAGGTGCGCGCCGTAGGCGCACTCGTCGTTCGCCGCGAACACCGCGGTGAAGCGGCGGCCCGAGGCGAGGAGCCGCTCGATCGCGGCGAGCCCCTCCGGCGCCAGGAACCCGCTCGGGACGACGAGCCGGGGGTCCACCCGGACGCCGTGCGCGCGGAGGGCCCGGCGGTAGCCCTCGGCGCGCTCCGCGGCGTCCAGGTGATCGGGCGGGCCCTGGAGGTGCGCGATGCGGGTGTGGCCGAGCGCGAGGAGGTGGCGCGTGGCCAGCTCGGCCCCGAGCGCGTTGTCGAGCTTCATCGAGAAGATGCGGGCGCCGCGCAGCGAGCGGCCGGAGACCACCATGGGCACCGTGGCGGCGAACTCCCGCAGCTCGTCGTCGCCGAGGCGGCACGTCACGATGACGATCCCGTCCACCCGCCTGGAGAGCAGATCGCCGACCCGGCGCGCCTCGGCCTCGCGATCGGTCGGGCCGCCGAGCACCACGGGGACGTAGTCGCTGCCCGCGAGCGCCTCGGTCAGGCCGCGGAAGATGCCGCCGAAGAATGGGCTGTCGACCTCGGGCGCGAGCACCCCGATCGTCATGCGGCGGCCCTTGCGCAGGCCGTGGGCCATGGGGTTCGGCCGGTAGCCGAGGCGGGCGATCGCGGCGTGCACGGCGTGCTGCTTCGCGTCGGCGACCCGCGCCGTGCCGTTCAGGATGCGCGAGACCGTGCTGGGCGACACCCGCGCGGCGCGCGCCACCTCGACCAGGGTGGCCGCCGCGGCGGACGGACGGCGACCGTCGCGTTCGGCCCTCGGCGGGTGCGGCGGTGCAGCATGTCTCCTCGATCCGGGCCCATCTCCGGCCATGGACCCTCCCGTTACGCAGGCCGGGGTGAATACCACGTCGCCTGCGGCGTCACGTCGGTTGCACGATCCGCTTGCTACTGCAGTTCCACCCCTGGAAAACGCCCCAAATGTGGCACACCGCTCTCGTTGACACAGCGGGTTCGCTTCCCGAGGATGGGCGCCCACGAAAACGATTTCAAGGCGTTTTGCAGCGAGCCCGCGCGAACGGCTGCCGGAGCATCGGGACATCGAGGGAGCTCGAGGTCCGGCGCGGGCGTTGGATGTCGTCGAAGCGAGGGTAGTCGCACGAAGTCGGGCCGGGGCCTCCTGTCTCGCGCCCTTGTTCAGAACGGGGAGATGAAAATGCGCAGAGCATTGCTTGCACTTGCCGTGCTGGCCGTCGCGGGGTTCGCCGGTGACGCCCAGGCCGCGAAGCGGAAGGTCGTCCTCTGGAGCTTCGCGCAGAACAACGTGGACGAGTACGTCGCCCGCAAGGCCGACATCGAGAAGAAGTTCGACATCGAGCTCGACATCCAGGTCGTCCCGCAGGACGGCTTCGTCCAGAAGCTGCAGGCGGCGATGAAGGCGAAGGAAGGCGTTCCGGACGCGATCGAGTGGATGATCGAGAACAACCGGATCCTGAACGCGGACGCGAAGAAGTCCGCGGTCATCCCGCTCAACAAGTTCACGGACAAGTCGGCGGCGTTCAAGAACGTCCTGCCCGGCCGCGTGGCCTGGGTGACCTACGGCGGCAACGTCTACGGCCTCCCGCACGACGTGCACCCCGTCGTCCTCATCTACAACGACACCCTCTGGAAGTCGGTCGGCGTCGACGTCTCCAAGATCGAGACCTGGGACGAGTTCTTCGAGGCCTCCAAGAAGCTGACGGCCGAGAAGAAGGACGGCAAGTCGGTCCACTACGCGCTGCCCTCCGGCAACGACGGCCTCGGCAACACGATGTTCATGATCTGGCAGCAGACCGGCGCGCAGATCCTGGACAAGAACGGCGCCCCGACCTTCACGTCCCCCGACTTCAAGGAGTACGTGACGAAGTGGTTCGACTGGTACAAGACCGGCGCGTTCACGGCGTGGGACTGGGGCAACTTCAAGGCCCTCCTCGCGAACGGCACGCTCGCCTCCTACACCTCTCCTGACTGGTGGGTGCCGCAGGTGACGCTGGCCTCCACGGGCCAGGACGGCGACTCCAAGGTCGAGAAGAAGTACGAGTTCAAGGTCCGCTCGCTCCCCGTCTACAAGAAGGGCGGCCCGACCTCCTCGTCCTGGGGCGGCTCGTTCATGGCGATCCCGAAGGGCACGAAGGACGCGGCGACGATCTACAAGATCCTCGAGTACATCCAGTACGACCAGAGCGCCCTGAAGGTCCGCTGGGAGAAGACCTCCATGCTGCCGCCCTTCGCGGAGGTGTGGAGCGACCCGATGTTCCAGAAGCCCGACGCGCGCTTCGGCGGCCAGTCGCTGGGCGAGGTCATGGTCACCGGCGCGAAGACGATGCCCAAGGTCAGCTCGGGCGACATCTTCTGGGACGTCCTGAACGACTTCTCCGAGCAGTACACCGAGATGGCGACCGGCAAGGTCACCGTCGAGGACGGCCTGAAGAAGGTCCAGGAGAAGGCGCAGGCTCGCTACGCCGCGCTGAAGAAGTCCTGAGTCGAAGCAGGAGTTGCGCCCAGTTGCCCAGGACCGGGACGTCAGGCCCGGTCCTGGGCAGCTTGGTTCGCGCGGCAGTCCCCTCCCGACCTCGGAGCACGCGCGTTCACCGTGGACCTGCCCCGCGAAGGGCGGGTACCTTGGGCTCCCGGCGTCGGGGAGCGGGGTCCTGGAAGGCGGCCGTGAGGACGCTCGGGCCGGATTGAGGAGATCGAAATGGTTTTCGTCGAGGCGATTCGGGCCGTCTTCCGCGAGTACTTCGGGCTCCACGGCCGCGCCCGCCGCGTCCAGCTCTGGTCGTGGGTCGTGTTCGCCGCGATCGCCAGCGCGCTCGTCTACGGGTTCGCGGCGCTGACGTCGGGCGTCTCGATCAAGACCTCGCCCGTGCTGTTCCCGTACCTGTTCGCGACGCTCCGCAACCCCGTCATCTACGTGGCCATCGCGGCGATCGCCGCGCCGACCGTCTGCGCGATGGTGCGCCGGCTGCACGACGTCGGCCGGTCCGGCCGGTGGCTGTTCATCCCCGGCCTCTCCGCGCTCGTCGCCCTCTACCTCCGGAACCGCGGCGAGTACCTCGCGCTCGCGGCCACCCGGGCCGCCGAGGAGGCGGAGGAGATCGGCGAGGAGTTCACCCGCGGGCACTTCTGGTTCGACACGTACTCCCAGGCCGAGACGTTCACCGCGAAGCTGTGGGCGCTCCCGATCGAGATCCAGGTCCTGCTCGCGGTGGCGCTCGTCAGCGCCCTCGCCGTCCTCGTCCTGCTCGCGCTCCCGAGCCAGCCCGCGCCCAACCGGTTCGACGAGCCGCCGCCCCAGAAGGCCGTCGATCGGTCGAGCGCCCTGGGGTTCATCGCGCCGTTCTTCATCCTCCTCGCCATCTTCAACCTCTACGTGTTCGCGCGCGGGCTCCAGATGAGCTTCACGAGCGCGGACGCGTACAGCGCCGGCGAGTGGGTCGGCTGGCAGAACTACAAGGACATCCTGTACGCGGACCCGGAGAAGTCCGAGGACTTCTACCAGGCCATCAAGGTCACGTTCCTCTACACCTTCGGCAGCCTGCTGACCCAGGTGCCGATCGCCTTCGTCCTCGCGTACGTCCTCAACACGATCCCGTTCTTGCGGATCCGCGCGGTCCTCCGCGCCGCGTTCTTCGTGCCGTGCCTCATCAACACGGTCACGATCGCCTTCCTGTTCCGGATGTTCTTCAACAAGGACCAGGGCATCCTCAACAACGTGCTCGGCACGCTCGGGCTCCCGTCCAGCACCGAGTGGCTCCTGCAGTCGGAGTGGGCCATCCCGCTCCTGATCGCGGTCTCGTTCTGGCAGTGGACCGGGTTCCACATGGTCTACTTCCTGGCCCAGCTCCAGACGATCGATCCGACGCTGTACGAGGCGGCCAAGATGGACGGCATCTCGCCCGGCGGCCAGCTCCGCCACATCACCCTGCCCCTCATGCGCCCCGCCATCACCTTCGTCGCGGTGACGTCGGCCATCGGCGGCCTCCAGGTGTTCGACCTGGTCTTCGTCCTCTTCCCGAACGCCACCTTCGGCCCGGGCGGCGTGGCGAAGACGCTCGTCGCCTTCACCTACGACGAGGGGTTCTCGAAGGGCCTCATGGGCGTCGCCTCCGCGATCGGCTGGCTGACGTTCCTCATCATCGCCGCGGTGAGCGCGATCCAGATCCGCGTCCTCGGCCTGGGCAAGCAGGGCGAGGCCTGACGCTCGCGAGGAGACGAACATGATCGACCCCACCACCGCCCCCGCCCCGACGCCCGCCGCCCCCGCCCCCGCGCCCAGGCGCCGCAGCAAGCTCAAGCAGCTCTCGCCGCTCCAGCTCGTCGGCGTCTTCTTCCTGTGCGTGATCGGGCTCGTCTACCTGTACCCGATCATCTGGCTCGCCGACTCGGCCTTCCGCCCCGCGGTCGAGATCTTCCAGTACCCGCCGCTCCTCGTCCGCGACCTCCAGCGCGGGCTCACCGAGTACACGCTCGGCTCCATGCGGCTCGCGCTCAACGCGCCGTGGCGCGTGGACGCCGCCTTCGTCTTCTCGGTGTTCGTGAGCGTCACCGGGATCTTCCTCGCGCTGCTCGTCTCGTCGCTCACCGCGTACGCCTTCGCGTACCTGGAGTTCCCGGGGCGGAGGTTCCTGTTCGCGTTCATCCTCGGCACGATGATGCTGCCGCTCGTCACCATGATCTCCCCCGGGTTCCAGGTCATCGCGGGCCTCGGGCTCACGAACAACCTGTGGGGCGTCATGCTGCCGTACGCGATGTCCGCGTTCGGCGTGTTCCTCCTCCGCCAGTACTACATCCGGATCCCGCGCTCCTTCATGGAGTCGGCCAAGGTCGAGGGCGCGGGCCACCTGCGGATCTGGTGGAGCATCATCCTCCCGCTGTCGCGGCCGGCGCTCGCGGCGCTCGCGATCGTGCAGTTCCGGGCGATCTGGAACGACTTCCTCTTCCCGCTCATCGTGCTCGGCGGCGAGAAGGCCCGGACCCTCCCCATCGCGATCAAGGTGATGGACAGCCAGAACTTCAACAAGCCGTACGAGGGCATCATCGCGGCCGGGTTCCTCACCGCGATCGTCCCGATGGCCTTCTTCCTCATCTTCCAGCGGCAGTTCATCGAGGGCCTCGCCGGCGGCATGAAGGAGTAGGCGCCGACCCAGCCTTCGCGGTCACCACGGCCGGGCCGGGACGAGCGCCCGCCCGGCCGCTCTCTTTGGGCTCCCGCCCGCGGGGCGCTCCCTGGGCCGTTCCGCTTGCGTCCTCCGACCTCCGACGACAAGTTGCCGGAGGCCATGGACGATCCCATCCAGTCCGCCGACATCGCGCCCGGCACCCGCGCCTCGTCCGACGAGGAGCCGCAGCTCGACGTCCGCGCCCGCGTCCTCGTCGTCGAGGACGAGCACGAGCTGCGCGAGCTCATCGCGCGCTGGCTCGAGACGCGGCACTACCAGGTCTCCGAGGCGGCGGACGGCGTCGATGCCATCGAGCTGCTGGAGGCGGGTCTGGACCCGGACGTCATCCTGCTCGACCTCGCGCTCCCGCGCATGGACGGCCGCACCTTCCTCGAGTGGCTCCGGGCCTCGCCCAAGCACCGGCACCGCCGGGTGATCGTCGCGAGCGGGTACCTCGACGAGCGCCCGGTGGACGCGGACCGCACGTTCGCGAAGCCGTTCCGGCCGGACCTGCTCGAGCGCGCCCTCGAGCGCCTCACCGAGGAAGGCTAGCGGCGGCCGCCGCCGCGCACCCGGCGCGCACGTACGCGTGCGCCTCGACGATCGACCCCACGAAGCACCGGCTGCACCCGGGCGCGTCGTCGTAGACGAACACGGCGCGGCGCGTCACGAACGCGGGCTCGAACTCTTCCCACCCCACCTCGCGCACCCGCACGTCCCCCTCGCCGGGGACCACCAGCGTGAGCCTGCCGCTCTCCTCCTCCCGGCAGGGACGAGCGTCGCGGGCCTCGGCCCATCGGCGCAGCTCGAGGATGTCCTGGGTCGTCCGGAGCATGCGTCCCGAATATGCGCGCTCCGCCGTCGCGCGGCCGGCGGGGAGATCGAGTCCGCGAGCGTCACAAGCTCGCCACCACCTGCCGCGCCGCCCGCACCCCGCTCCGGAGCGCGCCGTCCACCGTCCCCGCGAAGTCGGGGTCGGTGGCCTCGCCGGCGAAGAAGAGCGTGCCCGCCACCGGGCGGGCGAGCGCCTCCGCGGCGCCGCCGGAGCCGACCGGGAAGACGGCGTACCCCCCGCGCGCGAGCGGGTCCCCGCTCCAGTCCACGACCTCCGCCGCCTCGAGCCTGTCCTCGAGCGCAGCCGCGCCGAGCCCGAACGCGGGCGCGAGCCCGCGGAGCGCGGCCCGCAGCGCGCCCGCCGGCCCGCGCCGCGAG
>JAEYZK010000097.1 GCA_023428085.1 Pseudomonadota bacterium | reverse complement strand
GCCCGGGCGGGCACGCTGGGCATCGGCGCGGGCGAGCGCGGCCGCGCCGCCGCCCCCGAGGTGACCGCGCTCCTCGACCCGGAGCAATACGAGGCGGTCTCCGCGCCGGCCGATCGGCCGCTGCTCGTGCTGGGCAGCGCCGGGAGCGGGAAGACGACCGTCGCGCTCCACCGCCTCGCGCGCATCGCCTTCGACGACCCGCGCCGGTTCCCCGCGCCGCGGCTGCAGGTGGTCGTCCCCGAGCTGGGCCTCGCCCGGCTGACGGCGCGGCTCCTCGAGCCGCTCGGGCTCGGGAAGGCGCCGGTGCGCACGCTCGACTCGTGGTCCCGCGGGGCGTTCCAGAGCGCGTTCGGCGCCCCGCCCCCGCGCCTCTACGCGGACACGCCGCCGCTCGTCGCGCGGCTCAAGCGCCACCCCGCGCTGTACCAGGTGCTCCGCCGCAGGCCGCTCCTGCACGAGAAGCCCACCCTCCAGCGCGCCCGGCGCGAGCTCGGCGATCTCCTCCTCGATCGCGCCTTCCTCGACTCGGTGATCCAGGCCGCGGGCGGCGACCTCCCGGTGACCGCCGTGGACGAGGTCCTCCGGCACACGCGGCTCCAGCTCGCGACGCCGACGGCGGAGCTCCTCGCCGGCGTCGATCCCGACCGGCGGGAGACGCTCGACGGACGTCCCATCGACGACGACACGCCCGAGGCCGCGGCGGGCACGCTCGACGCGGAGGACCTCCCGATCCTCCTCTTCCTCGCCGCGCTGCGCGGCGGCGTGCCGGGGAAGAAGGTCGCGCACCTCGTGGTGGACGAGGCCGAGGACGTCTCGCTCTTCGAGCTCTTCGCGCTGGGGCGGCACCTCGCCGGCCACAGCGTCACCCTCGCCGGCGACGAGAGCCAGCAGACCTTCTCGTCGTACGCCGGCTGGGAGGAGGCCCTCGCGGCCCTCGGCGTCCCGCACGCCGCGTCGGTGCGCCTGCCGACCACGTACCGCTGCCCGCGCCCGATCGCGGAGGTGGCGCAGCTCGTCCTCGGCCCGATCGCCCCGGCCGTGCCGCCGCGCGCCGGGCGCGAGGGGGCGCCGGTCTCGCGCTTCGACTTCCCGGCGGAGGCGCACGCGCAGCTCTTCCTCTCGGGCGCGGTGCGCGACCTCGTCGAGCGCGAGCCGCAGGCGTCGGTGGCGGTCGTCTGCTCCAGCCCGGACGTGGCCCGCGGCTTCCATCGCCTGCTCGCCGATCTGGGCGAGGCGCGGCTCGCGCTGGACGGCGGCTTCACGTTCCGCCCCGGCGTGGACGTCACCGACGTGTCCGCGGTGAAGGGGCTCGAGTTCGACTACGTGGTGGTGCCGGACGCGTCGGCCCGGGCCTACCCGGACACGGAGGAGGCCCGCCGCCGGCTCCACGTGGCCGTGACCCGCGCCGCCCACCAGCTCTGGATCGCGGCCCCCGGGACCCCGTCGCCGCTCTTGCGCGGCATCCCGGTGGTGTGAGCGCGGGCGGAGCGCGCCCTGCGCCGCGCGGCGCCCTGGTCCAGACGGAGCCGTTCGTCTAGGCTGTCGCGGTCATGATGGAGCCCGAAGAGCGTTCCTCGGTCCGGCGCATCGTCCTCCACGCGGCGTTCCTGGTCCTCCCGCTGGTCGCGCTCGCGCTGGCGGCGCCCCGGGTCGTCGCCTGGCTGAAGCGCGGCGACGCGGCCGTCCTCGGCGTCCTCCCCGCCGACCGCTCCGGCGAGCGCCCGGCCGATCGCCCGGCGACCGAGGAGGAGCTCCGGAGGGCCCGCGCCGCCGCGCGGGAGCTCGGCGACGCCCAGGCGGCCTGGAGGGAAGGCACCGCGATCGCGCCGAGCGACGGCGCGCAGGACGCGTCCGGCGAGCGGGTCCGCTGGTTCCAGGGCTTCGGGGTGTCGGTGGAGAGCACGCCCGGGGACGCGCAGGTGCTGGTGGACGGGCAGGACCTGGGCCGGACGCCGGTCGTCGCCTCGGTCCGCTGCGCCCCGGGCGACGACGTGCGCGTGGAGGTCCGCAGGCCGCCGCACCGCCCGCAGCAGCGGACCACGAAGTGCCGGGCCGATCAGCTCGTCGAGCTGCGGTTCGACCTGCGGTGACGGCCCGCGAACCTTTCGGTCGGCCTTCGTTCCGGGTGGCCGGACTTCGTTCGAGGCGCGGGCGCCGGGCCGCCCCCACGCACGGCGGGCCTGCGAGCGTGTGAAACCGCAGGCCGGCGCGCCGCCGCCATCGTTCGGCCGACCCGCTGAACGTTCCGGTATGGGGCCGTTGCCAGCCACGCGCTGCCTTCGGCAGAGTCTCGTTCGAGGGCCGGGCGCGCGTCGCGCCCTGCCGCGAGACCCTGGAGCGCACGTGACCCAACGCACCGTCCACCTCGGCCCGTCTCCGCTCGCGCCTGCCGGCGGCACGCCGTCCGGCAGGCTCGCCGACTTCGAGGGGGAGCGCTGCTACGTCATCGACGACCTCCAGGAGCTCCCGCCCTTCCTGCTCACGCTCGTGAGCGACTCCGACCACTGGCTCTTCGCCGGCTCGAACGGCGCGCTCACCGCGGGCCGGCGGAGCCCCGCCACGGCGCTCTTCCCCTACGTGACGGAGGACAAGGTCCTCGACGCGGTCGGGGTCTCGGGCCCGGCGACCGCGCTCGTCGCGCGCGTCGGCGGGCGTCACCAGCTCTGGCGCCCGCTCCGCGGGGACGATCGGCTGCTGTACCGCGTGGTCCGGCGGCTCCGCCGCACGGTGCTGGGCCACCGGCTCTGGCTCGAGGAGGAGAACCTCGACCTCGGCCTCACCTTCCGGGCGGGCTGGTCCATGAGCCACGCGCACGGGTTCGTGCGCGACTGCGCCGTCGTGAACGGGGGGGACGCGCCGGTCGAGCTCGAGGTGGTGGATGGGCTGCTCAACCTGCTCCCCGCCGGGATCGACGACCTCTTCCAGAACACGTTCTCGGTGCTCGCCGACGCCTACAAGCGCGCCGAGCGGATCGCGGGGACGCGCCTCGCCGTGTTCGCGCTGCAGGCGCAGCCGACCGACAAGGCCGAGCCGCGCGAGGCGCTGCGCGCGACCACCGTCTGGAGCCATGGCCTCGCCGCGGCCCGCGTGCTCCTGGACGCGGGCGCGCTCGCGCGGTTCGAACGCGGCGCGCCGCTCGAGGAGCTGGAGGAGCCGGCGGAGGTGCTCGGGGCGCGGGGGGCGTACCTCGTCGGCGGGCGGGCCCGGCTCGCGCCGGGGGAGGCCGCGGGCTGGCACCTCGTCGCCGACGTCGCGCGCTCGCAGCACGACGTCGCCGCGCTGGCGGGGCTCCTGGCCGCGCCGGACGCCGCGCTCGCGCAGGTGCGTGACGACGTGGCCCGCGGGCGGGAGCGGCTCCTCCGCGTCGTCGGCCGCACGGACGGGCTCCAGCGGACCGAGGACGAGCTCGCCACGGCGCACCACCTCGTGAACGTGCTCTTCAACGACATGCGCGGCGGCGTGCCCGCGGGCGACGGCGCGATCGCGGGGCCCGCGTTCGCGGCCCACGTCGCCCGGATGAGCCCGCCCACCGCCCGGCGCCACGCGGCGTTCCTGGCCGGCCTCGGCGCCCGGGAGCCGCGCGCCGCGCTGCTCGACCGCGCCGACGCGCTCGGCGATCCCGACCTCTCACGCCTCGCGCTCGAGTACCTCCCGCTCACGTTCAGCCGCCGCCACGGCGACCCGAGCCGCCCCTGGAACCGGTTCGACATCGAGGTCCGCGGTCCGGACGGCGAGGAGCGGATCGCCTGGCAGGGGAACTGGCGCGACATCTTCCAGAACTGGGAGGCGCTGGCGCTCTCCTGGCCCGGGCTGCTGGACGGCTTCATCGCACGGTTCGTGAACGCCTCGACGGCCGACGGCCACAACCCGTACCGGATCTCCAGCGACGGCGTGGACTGGGAGGTGCCCGACCCCGGCCACCCGTGGGCCGCGATCGGCTACTGGGGCGACCACCAGCTCGTCTACCTCCAGCGCCTGCTGGACCTCTCGCTGCGGCACCAGCCCGGCCGCCTGCCCGCGCTCCTCCGGCGGCGGTGGTTCACCTACGCCGACGTCCCCTACGCGCTCGCCTGCTTCGAGGACATCCTCCGGGATCCGCGGGCCACGATCCGCTTCGACGCGGAGAAGCACCGGGCCATCCTCGCCCGCCTCCCGGACGCCGGGGCCGACGGCCGCCTCCTGCGGGCGGGCGGCGACCTCCACCGGGTCACGCTCGCCGAGAAGCTCGTGGTCCCGGCGCTCGCGAAGCTCGCCAACCTCGCGCCGGGCGGCGGGATCTGGATGAACACCCAGCGCCCGGAGTGGAACGACGCGAACAACGCGCTCGTCGGGTACGGGCTCTCGGTCGTCACGATGTGCCAGCTCGCGAGCTACCTCGGGACCCTCCGCGCGCTGCTCGCCGCGGCGGGCGGCGCGCCGGTCGCGCTCTCGCGCGAGGTGGCGGGCTGGCTCGAGGAGACGTCGGCGGCGCTCGCGCGCCACCGGCCGCTCCTCGACGCGCCGGAGGTCTCCGACGCGGCCCGCGCCGCGTTCCTCGGCGATCTCGGCCGGAGCGCGGCCCGGTACCGCGCCGGGCTCTACCGGGACGGGCTCTCCGCGCCGGTGGAGGTCCCGGTCCGCGCGCTCGACGCCCTCGCCGAGCACGGGCGCGCCTTCGCGCGCCACGGGCTGGCCGCGAACCGCCGGCCGGACGGTCTCTACCACGCGTACAACCTGCTCGTCCCGCGCGCGGACGGTGGCCTCGGCGTCGAGCCGCTGCAGGAGATGCTGGAGGGACAGGCCGCGGCGCTCGGCTCGGGGCTGCTCGACGCCGAGGAGTCCCTGCGGGTCCTCACGGCCCTGCGGGCGAGCGCGCTGCGCCGCGAGGACCAGCGGAGCTACCTGCTCTATCCGGAGCGCCGGCTCCCGGGCTTCCTGGAGCGGGCGGTGATCCCGGAGGAGCTGCTCCGGCGCCGGCCGGCGCTCGGGCGCCTGCTCGCGTCGGGCGATCGCGCCGCCGGGCGCGACGCGCCCGGCGATCGGATCCTCCGGCGCGACGCGGCGGGGAAGGTCCGGTTCCGCGAGGCGCTCGACGGGGACGACCGCGCGCGCGAGGCCGTCGAGGCGCTCGTCGCCGAGGGCGCGCTCGACGCGGCGGGCGCGGCGGAGGTGCTCGACGCCTACGAGGAGGTGTTCCAGCACCGGCGGTTCACCGGCCGGAGCGGGACGATGTACGGCTACGAGGGGCTCGGCTGCATCTACTGGCACATGGTGGGGAAGCTCCTCGTGGCGGTGCAGGAGCGGTGCTTCGCGGCGGCGGAGGCGGGTGAGGCCCCCGCGGTGGTGGCCCGGCTCGCCGCCGCGTACCACGAGCTGCGCGACGGCATGGCCGGCACCCGCAAGACGCCCGCGGAGTACGGCGCGATCCCGCTCGACCCGTACTCGCACACGCCGCGCCGGGGGGGCGCGCGCCAGCCGGGCATGACCGGCCAGGTGAAGGAGGAGGTCCTCGCGCGGATGGGCGAGCTCGGCGTGCGGGTCCAGGACGGGCGGATCCGGTTCTGGCCGCTGCTCCTGCGCGCGTCGGAGCTGCTCGCGCGGCCCGCCCGGCTCGAGCTCCCGGCGGCCGACGGGACCCGCCGCGCGCTCCCGCTCGAGCCCGGGACGCTGGCGTTCACGCTCTGCGAGGTGCCGATCGTCTACCGGCGCCGGCCCGAGGCGGCGATCGCCGTCGTGTCGCGCGGTGGCGGCGTGCGCCGGACGCCGGGCGACCGGCTCGACGCGGCGACCTCGGCGGAGGTGTTCGGGCGGACGGGTCGGGTGGAGGCCATCGAGGTGGACGTGGCGGTGCTGTACGATGGCTGAGATGGACGTCTTCGTGGACGCCGGGACGTGGGAGGGAGCCCCCGGGCGCCCCGGGGGCGGGGCGCGGCCCTCCGTGGAGCGCACATGACCGACAAGCCGGGCTCGACGGCCGGGGCGCGGCGCGGCGCGGGGGCGCTGCCCCCGCACGCCGGGAGCCTGGTGGCCATGATCTGGGCCTCGGGCGGCATCTCGCGGGCGGAGCTCTCGCGGCGCACGGCGCTCGCCCGCAGCACCATCTCGATCACCGTGAGCTCGCTCCTCGCCAAGGGGCTCGTGAGCGAGCTGGGCGCCGGCCCCTCGCGCGGCGGCCGGCGGCCGATCCTGCTCCGGTTCGAGGACGACGCGTTCGGCGTCGTCGGCGTGGACGTCGGGCGGACGCACGTCGCGGTGGCGCTCACGAACCTCCGCGGGCGCATCGTCGCCTGGGAGCGCCGCGCCCACCCCGTGCACGCGGATCCCGCGGGGACGCGCGCGGCGATCGCCGCGCTCATCGAGGCGTGCCTCGCGCGCTGGCAGTGGCCGCGCGCGCGGCTCGTCGCGATCGGCGTCGGCATGCCCAGCCCGGTGGCGCACGACGCGTACGAGTCGCTCTCGCGCGTGGTCCTCCCGGCGTGGAAGGGGAGGGGCGGGTTCGAGGAGCTCGAGGAGCGGTTCGGGGTGCCGGTGCTCCTCGACAACGACGCCAACCTGGGCGCGCTCGCCGAGCACTGGTGGGGCGCAGGGCGCGGGATCGAGGATCTCGTCTACGTCGAGGTGAGCGCCGGCGTCGGCTCCGGGCACGTCGTGGGCGGGAAGGTCTACCGCGGCGCGAACGGCGTGGCCGGCGAGCTGGGCCACCTCCCCGTGGACCCCGGCGGCGCGCCCTGCGAGTGCGGGCTGCGCGGGTGTCTCACGCACGTGGTCTCCGAGCCGGACGTCCTCGCGCGCGCCGCCGCGCTCCGGTCGACGTACCCCGACGCGCCGCTCGCCGCGGGCGCGCTGACGATGGCGGCCCTCGAGGAGGCCGCCGCCGCCGGCGACCCGCTCGCGCTCCGCGTCGTCGAGGACACGATCGGCTACCTCGCCACCGGGATCGCCGGGATGGTGAACCTGCTCAACCCGGCGATGGTGATCGTCGGCGGGGGCATCGCGCGCCTCGGCGATCTGCTGGTCGTCCCGCTCCGCCGCGCCGTCCAGGATCGGACGCGGGTGTCGAGCGCGCGGCCGCTGCAGCTCGTGGCGAGCGCGCTCGGCGAGCGCGCCGTGGCGCTCGGCGCGGCGACCTACGCGCTCGAGACGGCGCTGGCGGACGTGGGGTTGTTCCCGGACGCCGGGCGGGCGGCGGGCGCGGTCGAGCCCGAGCCGAGGTGACCCCGGCCGCGGCGCCCCGCGGCGCCGCACGGCGCGGCCGCGCCTGTCCCCGCGCCCCGTCCCCAGGTGAGCGCTCACCTGGGTTCCGGTCCTGCGGACCGTTCTGAACCGATTCAGGTGGTCCGACCCCGCCTGGGCGGGGCGAGGGCATCGCCATCTGAATGGTTTCAGATTACGAGCTTTTGCTCCCAGTACCGATGTGTGCCGTTGACGAAGGCCCTCGGCCTGTGCGACCAGCGGAGTACATGCAGATGTGAGCGGTCACGCGACCTGCCTCCGCGGAGGAGGCGGCCAGCCACGGCGCTGGGGTCGCAATCGGCTCCAGGAGGTGTGCTCCTCGCGCCCGAGACGTCGGGACGGGGAGCGCCGGGTCCGGCTCCGGCGCCAACACGGGGCGCCGGAGCCGGACCGAAGTACGAGGCGAAGCGCTTGGACGAGGTTCGACCCGCGGCCGCCGGGAGCTCCATCGCCCCCGGGCCCGCAGACGAGGAGTCGGCGATGTCAGCGAACGAGATGAAGCGGGCGTTGCTCTGTGTGGCCACCGTCGCGCTGCTCGCGGCGTGTGGGTCGGAGAACCCAGGAGGAGCCGCCGCCCCGGCGGGCGGCGGCGAGGCGTCGGCGGAGTCGACGCTCGGCGCGGCGGCGGCGCAGTCGGGCCGGTACTTCGGCACGGCGATCGCGGCGTCGAGGATGAACGACTCGACGTACATCACC
>JAEYZK010000095.1 GCA_023428085.1 Pseudomonadota bacterium | reverse complement strand
CTCGTCCTCGCCGAGCCGCAACTCCTTGATGCGGCGGCCAAGCACTTCGCACTGCTAGCCCCCGCGTCACCTGGTGCGATCAGGAAGATGGGCTAGAGTAGCAATCGAGCGTGAGGCAACACGGTGGGGAGGTGTAATTGTCGTCGAGCACCCGCTTCCAGGTGTGTGGGACAGGGTGCTACGGCGGTCTCCGAAGATGCGCCCCCAACCGGGCCTTCGCCATACCCCCGGAGTGCGTCAGGGTGGGCAAGTAGCCTTGTCCTCGCTACTTTTTGCCATGGACAAAGCGGCGCTTGCGGTTTGGAGTAACTCCAACTACCTTCGGAGCGTGCAGTGGCGAGGTTCGAGCTGGCGGTCGTTCATGCGGCGGCCAGGTCCGGACGGGTGAGGGTCGGGGGGCCGCGGTTCAAGGCCTGCCTGCTGCCGTACGTCTCGGATTACGTGCAGATGATCGCCTTCACGGAGGCGGTGCTGCTGGAGCTTCGTGAGCCCGACTTCATGAACACTCGCGAGTACGAGGGCGTCGAGCACGACGCGTACGGTGTCGCCATCTCGCGCGATCTCCAGCGCCGCTTCCGGATCGAGGGACTCGAGACCTGGTACCTGAAGTTCACGATGGACGAGGACGACGAGGGCGGAGAGGTGCTGGTCGTCTCGTTGCACGAGCCGGTTGAGGCGCTGTCCCGGGTGGGCGGCACGCTTCCCGTACGATTTCGGAGGATGACGTGAAGAAGCTCTGTGGAGAGTGCGGCAAGCGCGCGGTGGAGCCGATGATGGCTCCCGGTCGTCGCTCGCCGTTCCGGAACTTTCCTGCGCTCGAAGTACCCGGGGCGCTCGCCATCCCAACGTGCACGAACTGCGGTGCCGAGTGGATCGACCGCGAGACCGCCAAGAAGATAGACGAGGCGCTCGCCGCCCAGGGTGCGGCAGTGCTCGCCGATGTCGCGCGCCAGGCCATTGAAGCGCTCAGCGCGACGATGAGCCAGCGAGAGCTCGAGGCGACGCTAGGTTTGTCGGCCGCGTACCTGTCGAAGATCCGGCACGGCAAGGAGGCGCCCAGCGCGCCGCTCGTCGCTCTCCTGTCGCTTCTGGCGGCGAGGCCCGCCCGCATTCAGGAGGTCGAACGCGTGTGGGCAACCGGGCAGCTCTCGCCGCGCGTCGTGAGCACGAACGTCTCGCGAGTGGACCTGAAGGTGGACTCCGAGGTGGCGGTGGCGGGCTAATGGCCTTCGTGAACGTGGCGACGCTCCTCGCGGAGAGCCTCTCGCTCGACGGGATCACGGGACGCCTGTCCGTCTTCAACATGCTCGAAGCCGTGTTCGCTCCGGCGTTCCCCGCGGCCCTCGGCAAGATGGTCATCGTGAACCTCTACGAAGTGGAGGGCGAACGTGAGCCGTACTGGGAGCGCGTTCGGGTGGTGGACTCGGGCGGCCAGATTCTCGCGGAGACGGTCACCGAGCTTGTGGGGGAGGGCGCTGCGCACCGGTCCATGACCTTCTTCCAGGGCATCCGGCTAGCTCAACCGGGAGAGTACGTCGTCGTTGTCGAGTGCTCGCGTCGGAGTGACGGCCCTTGGGACCTCGTGCGGCACCGGCGGCTCCAGGCGCTGCTCGGACCGCATCCGATGGCTCGTCATGATCAGGTAGAAGCAAGAATTCCCTCGGGCACGGCCGCATTAACCGAGTAGGTGCGCGAGAGCGGCTCGGTCACTCCTCTCGAACTGTGAACGCCATGCCGACCCTTCAGCAGCAGATCGCGGGCACCTTTCTCCTGAAGCTGGCTGAGTCAAAGGACGTCGACCCTACGATGCTTGAGCAGCTGCGCCAGGCAATGGCGAGCGGCAAGAAGCTGAAGCCTGACGACCTGATCAAGATATTCTCGGCTTCAGCGGGCGGTGATCTCAAATGATCAAACTGCTATCCGCTCACATCGAAGAGGTGAGGGGGATTCGAAAGCTCGATCTCGACTTGCAGGGAGAGACGTTCGCCGTCTCTGGTCCGAACGGCTCGGGCAAGAGCGGGGTGATAGATGCCATAGAGTTCGCGCTCACGGGAGAGATCGGGCGGCTGACGGGTCGCGGGACGAAGGGGCTCTCCGTGTCCGAGCATGGGCCTCACGTCGACAAGGTGAAGTTTCCCGATGCCGCGTTCGTTCGGCTCCAGGCTCTTCTTCCAGCCACCGAGAAGACAGTAACGATTACCCGGAAGATCTCGGCCCCAAGCAAGCCGGTGATCGAGCCACCGGACAACGATGTCAAGGCCGTGTTCGCGGAGCTCGCCGAGCATCCTGAGCTGGCGCTCTCCCGTCGGGAGATTCTTCGCTTCATTCTGATAGAGCCAAGCAAACGCTCCGAGGAGATACAAGCCCTTCTGAAGCTAGATGAGATCGGCCAGACTCGCAGTGCGTTGAATACCGCTCAGAATAGAACCCAGTCCGCCCAGCGGGCAGCGGCCGCAAAGGCCCAGGCCGATCGCGAGGCGCTGCAGCGGCACCTCCAGATCGCAACGCTTAGGTCAGAAGAGGTGCTGCGTGCGGCGAATGCGCGCAGGGCCGTCCTCGGTCTCTCGCCCATCGCCGAGCTCACGCCAGATACCCGCCTCGACGCGGGGCTAACGAATGCGGTCAAGGCGCCGCTCATCAACAGGGCCTCGGCGCTCAGGGACCTCAAGGCGGTGATGGATGCCTTGCCGGAGCTTCCTGTTCTCGAACAGGCTTCCGCTGGAGTAGTTGTCTCTGAGTTTGCGTCGCTGAAGTCCGCGTCGAACCTCATTGCGGTCTTGCAGCGCCGGTCCTTCGTTGAGAACGGCTTGGCCCTGACGAGCGGCCCCGAGTGCCCGCTCTGTGATACGCGCTGGGTGGATGAGCAGGCTCTTCGGTCGCATATTCAGGAGAAACTCGCGAGTTCGGAAGAGGCGCAGCGCGTCCAGCAACGCCTTCTTGAAAACGGGGCTGCGGTTGCGAGCGGTGTAGCCCGAGTCATCGGGCTGGTTGAGCCGGTCAAGAAGCTGGCAGAAGTCGAAGGCGAAGCGCGGATTGCCTCTGTATCTGCCGCGTGGATCGAGGATCTCACCGCTCTCAAGCAGAAGCTTGCGACCGTGGACGGGCTCGGAAGCGTTCGTGAGCGGCTCGCGGCTGGGTGGTTGAAGGTGCCGGATGGATTCCCCGAGGTCTTGAGCGAGTTCGTGGCGAAGGTCGAGTCGAAGCCGGACCAGACCGGGACGGTCGATGCGCAGACCTTCCTGACGACCGCGCAGTTGCGCATCAGTGACTACCGAGAAGCGATGAGGGCGAACGCGGCGGCAGAGGCCGCTCTGAGAGCGGCGAAGGCCGCATACGACACGTACTGCGTCGTCCTCGAAGAGGCGCTGAACACGCTTTATGAGGGTGTTCAGGACGACTTCAGCGAGTACTACCGGGCGCTCAACGAGGATGATGAGGCGCAGTTCACGGCTAAGCTCACGCCGAGCGCAGGGAAGCTCGAACTGGACGTCAACTTCTACGGGCGAGGGCTATTCCCTCCCGGCGCTTACCACAGCGAGGGCCATCAAGACGGGATGGGGCTGTGCCTCTACCTGGCGCTCATGAAGAGGCTTTTCGGAGAGCGGTTCACTCTTGCTCTTCTCGACGATGTTGTGATGTCGGTTGACGCGGGGCATCGTTACCGGTTGTGCCGCCTCCTCAAGACGAGTTTTCCGAACACCCAGTTCATCATCACGACCCATGATCGGCTATGGGCTGAGCAGATGAAGTCGGCTGGGCTTGTCACGAGAAAGACGTCCGTCGCGTTTCAGGGATGGACGATCGATACGGGGCCCCTGGTTGAGTCAGATGCTGAGATCTGGTCGGAGATCGGGGTCGCCCTGTCCAAGGGCAACGTGAGCGCCGCCGCAGCCGCACTCCGGCATCACCTTGAGTACGTGTCTCGCCACCTCGCGGACCAGCTCGGTGCAGCCCCGCAGTTCCGTGCAGACGGCAACTACGAACTGGGCGATCTGCTTCCAAGCGTGGTGACTCGCATGAAGTCGCTGCTCGGCAAGGCTTCGGAAGCTGCTCAGTCGTGGGGGGACAGCGCGGCGCGAGAGGACGCGACCAGCAGGAAGGCGCTGCTGGCGGGCTGTAACAACGCGACCAACCTTGAACAGTGGGCGGTGAACAAGGCGGTCCACTACAACGAGTGGGCTAACTTCGGGAGGAAGGACTTCGAGCCGGTTGCGAACGCGTTCAAGCAGCTCCTGGCGTGCTTCATGTGCGAGAAGTGCGGGGCTTGGCTGCGCGTTACCCCACGTGGCATCCCTGAATCCGTCCGGTGCGCCTGCAATGCCGTGAATCTCAACTTGAAGGCCAAGCCGAAGTGACTGTCGTGTCGTTACTCGGCGCCGTTGCGCGGCGCTCATGTGTGGAGGCGGGCGGTGAGCGCGTGGTTGGCGGGACCTTCGATGTGCTCGCCAACGGTAAGTCCTCGCCCGGCCCCGTCTTTCGTGGCGCGTGAGCGAGGGCAGCAGCAGCGGGGCTCACGCCGCGGCGGCGATCTCGTGCGGGAGCGGCACGCGCTCGCCGCGGAGCGCCGCGACGTCGGCGGCGCGCAGGTACGCGGCGGGGTCGACGCCGGCGAGCTTGGCGCTCTCGACGAGCGAGTAGAGGATCGCCGCGACTTCGGTTCCGCGCTTCGACTTCGAGCCGTAGTGGTTCTTGCGCCCGACGACCACGCCCCTCAGCGCGCGCTCGGTCGCGTTGTTGTCGATCGGCACACGCGGGTCCTCGAGGAAGCGGACGAGCCCGTTCCAGACGCCGCCCATGTACGCGATCGCTTGCCCGAGCGCGCCCTGTGGAAGCGCGCGGGTCTCGATCGCCCACGCCTGGAGTCGGCGGACTACCTCTCTCGACCGCTCCGCTCGGAGCTGCCGTCGCAACTCGTCGCCGGGCGGCCCCGTCGGGCAGAGCTTCTCGATCTCGTACAGCTCCCCGATGAGGTCGATCGCGCCCTTCGCCTCGGGGAAGAACGGTTCGACCTCGACGAACTTGCGGCGGACGTGCGCCCAGCAGTGCGCGACTACGAAGGTCTCGCCCTTCTTCGCGAGCGCCTCGTACACGCCGTAGCCGTCGACCATCGCGACGCCCGTGAAGCCGCCAAGCACCTTCTTCGCGGCATCGGTGCCGCGGCTGTCCTCGATCTTGTAGACCACTGCGTCCGGCGCCGCGAGCGCCCACACCTGCCAGTTCTTCGCGACACCGGCGTCCCGGCCCTTCGGGTCGAGCATCCGCCAGCGCGTCTCGTCCGCGCCCAAGACCGCGCTCGCGAGCACGTGCGGGCGCCGCGCGATCGTGAACACGCGGATCGGCGGATCGTGAACAGCCGGATCGCGGCATCGTGAACGCCGGGGATCGCGTTCATGAACGGCGAGATCGCCATCGTGAACACGCGGATCGGCCATCGTGAACACGGTGGCCGCGTCACCCCTCCGGGGTAGGGTCCGCGCCTCACCGAGGCGCGGCACGCGGTCGCGAAGCGACGCTGGACGGCAGCCACGCCGTCCCGCGCCTCCACCACGGAGGCGGCGGGATGGCGACGGAGCGACTGTCCATGCGCAAGACGCGAGAGATCCTGAGGCAGAAGTGGGAGCTGTGCCGGACGCACCGCGAGATCGCGGCGAGCGTGCAGCAGTCGCTCGGGGCGGTGGCGCTCACGCTGGGCCGCAAACGCTTGATGCGTCGCGGGAGCGGTTTGGGCTCGCTGCCACTTCTGCCATCTCACGGTGGCATTCTTCGAGTCGAACACCAACAGGAAGGCCACGACCGCTCCCGACCACCAGCGCGCGGCGAGGACGTAGTCACTCCCGGTCGCCTTGCGGTATTCGTGGACCCACAGGTCTCGAACCCAGGCGGCGGTGGTCTCGCCTGGCGGCTCGCAGGAGGAATCGCACGATGAGCCCCCGTCGCGTTGGTCTTCGCACGAAGCCGCTGGTCCCGTTCCTCCTCCTCGCGTCGCTCGCGTGCGGGGGCTCGGCGGGCGAGGGCAGTCCAGCGGGCACCGGTCCGATCGCCCGGCTCGAGGTCGAGGTCCGCGATCTGACCGTCTCGGTGGATGACGCAGGGTCGAGCGCCGCCGGCGGCGGACCGCTGAGCCATGCGTGGAGCTTCGGCGACGGCGCCACCGCGGTGGGCCGGACGCCGCCGCCGCACACCTACGCCACGGCTGGGACCTACACCATCACGCTCACCGTGTCCGACGGCGACGTGGCGCGCGCGGCCAGCACGGCGGTCACGGTCGCGCAGCGGGCTGCGGGCGACCGCGCGCCGGACGACGCGACCACCGGCGTCCCGGGGGTCGTCGCCGATCGGCTGCACCTGCTGGATCTCGAGCTCCCGGGCAAGAGCGCGGCCCGCGCGCCGACCGCCGAGGAGGAGACGCTGCGCGTCGCGTGGGTCGAGGGCGCGTACCGGCTCACCTGGAACGGCGCGGCGGTCACGCTGCCTGCGGAGCATGCGTACTCCGAGGGCGGCCGCCTCGTCCTCGATCGGCTGCACCTGCGCGGTTATCTCGACGTGCGCGCGCCGGACGTCACCATCCGCCGGTCGGTGATCGAGGGGGTCCGGATCCCGGACGCGCCGGTAGCCGCGCCACCCGGCGGCGTGAACGCGGGACGCCGGCTGGTCCGCGGCAACAACGGCGCGACGGTCGGGCTCCGGCTCGAGGACGTCGAGATCTTCGTCCCTCCGGAGGTCCAGCGCGGTGCGGGGGTCAACGCGAGCTACCACCACGGCCTCGGCGTCGAGGCGAGCCGGCTCACGATCCTCCGCGCCGAGATCGCGGGGACCGTGGACGGCATGCAGATCCACCAGGGCGGCGGGACGTACACCGACGTGCTCGTGACGCAATCCTGGATCCACGACGTGCAGTACTACGCCCTGGACGCCGACCGGACCGACGGAGATCCGACCCACTCCGACGGCGTCCAGGTCGAGTGCAGCCTGCCCAGGGCCGGAGAGCGGTTCGGCGTCCGCCTGGTGGGGAACGTCATCGACGTCTCGAACCACCCCGACCTGAACGCGGCCGTGATGGTGACGAAGAACGCCTGCGGAACGAGCGGGCTCCTCATCGAGCGCAACTTCCTCGACGGCAGCCCGCTCCCGATCAACGTGGGCACCGGCCTCGTCGATCGGCGCATCACCCTCTACGCCAACCGGAACCGCTTCGGCCCGAACCGCGCCGCCGGCACGTGGCCCGGCCGGACCTCCACGACGAGCCTCACCGCCAAGGTGATCGCGGCCAAGTCCAACACGGACGGGGGCGCCGCATGGGAGAACCACGATCCCGCGCGTTCGCAGGGGTACGTGTACTTCTCCTTCGAGCCGCCCGCGGCGGCCGGCGGGGCGCCGCCGGCCGGCGAGGCCAACGAGAACGTGATGGTGGACCACGCCGCGCGTTCGCAGGAGTGGGGGACCACGTCGCGCGGCACCGCAGGGGTGGGGCTCTACTGAAGCGCTCGTGCAGGCGCGGCCGCGGCGCCGTTCATGGGCCTCGGCGAGGCGCGCACCGGGTGCGCCGGCGCGATCACTGCTCCACCTTGAGCACGACCTTCGCGCCGTCTGGCACGTCCCGGAGCTGGCGCTCGGTCTCGACGGCCAGGGCCCAGAGCTCCTCCATGGGCACCGGAGAGCGCTTCCGGTCGGCGAGCGCCGGTCCCCCCGCCCAGAGCGGCGGGATCACGAGCAGCCCGCTGGAGGGATCGATCTTCTCCACCTCGGGCTGCCACCCCTCCCAGCGGAGGTCCGCGGCGAACCGGGCGAACCGCTCCGAGAGGCAGAACCCGAGCCACTGGCCGTGGCTGAGGCCGGAGTCGAACCACCGGGCGGTATCCGGCGCGAGGTAGTGGACCGTCCGCGGCTCCTGGAACCAGGCGAAGAACCCGCCCATCACGTCGTCGCCGACGAGGAGCCCCTCGGCGCAGCGCCGCTCACCGGGGAGGCCGTTCCAGCGGTCGAGGGCGCGCGGCAGGCGCGGACAGCCGGCGCCGAGGATGCGCAGCCAGCCGTGGTCCACGAGGAGGCCGCCCGTGTGGAGGGCGAGGGCCCCGAGCGGCGAGCGGGTCGTGATCTGCAGAGCCTCGAGGGTCCGCGCGCCGGCGCCCTCGGGCACGGGCAGGACCTCGACCGGGAACGGCGCGGCCGCGATCCACTGGCGGAGCGTGGGAAGGGCGTCCTCGGGGCTGACGAGCTCGGACCAGGGGCGGCGTACGGCGCCAGGGAGGGCGGTTTCCTCTGCCATGCGTCCCGATGCTACCAGCGACGCCCTCGCCTCCGCGACGGCTCAGCTGGCGCCGGCGTCGCGGCGGGCGCACTCCCGCACGCCGCTCTCCCACGCGGCCGCCTGCGTCTCGAACTGGGGCGAGAGCTTCACGCCGTCCACCGCGCAGGACCAGGCCCAGGTGCTCGAGAGCGCGACCTCGACCACGTGCGCGCCGACCTGATAGCGGGTGGGGAGGCGTGCCATCGCGTCGGGTTCCTGTCGGCGGTCCATCCCCTGACTCTAGACGGCCTGGCGCGATTCGCAAACCGATCCGACGGGACGGGCGCGACGTGTCCGCGACCGGAGTCCGCTCGCAAGGCCGGGCGCAAGGCCGGCCGGCGGGCCGCTCGCCGGCGGCTCCTCGCGCCTCGGACTCCGCCTCGTGCATCGGGACCTGGGCGCCCTTATGGCCTTCGCCGAGGGGGGAGGTCCATGCAACCGTCCATTCCCGCACAGATGAAGGCCGCCGCGTTCGATCGGTACGGGGGACCGGAGGTCCTCCGCGCCGAGACGCTCCCGGTGCCGCGGCCAGGGCCGACGCAGGTCCTCGTCCGCCTGGACACGGCCGGGATCGGGGTCTGGGACCCGTACGTCCGCTCGGGCGAGGTGAAGCTCGGGGCGGAGCGGTTCCCGCAGATCATCGGCAACGACGGCGCCGGTGAAGTGGTCGCGGTCGGGGCCGAGGTGCGGCGGTTCCGCCCGGGCGATCGCGTGTACGCCTACTCGTTCTCCGGCGGGTTCTACGCGGAGTACGCGGCGCTGGACGAGGAGGAGATCGCGCCCGTTCCGGCGGGGCTCGGCACCGCGGAGGCGGGCGTGCTCGGCGCGGACGGCGTGACCGCGCTGCGCGGCCTGGAGGAGCACCTGCGCCTCTCGGCCGGCCAGACGCTGATGGTGTACGGCGCGAGCGGCGGCATCGGACACCTGGCCGTGCAGCTCGCGAAGCGGATGGGCGCCAGGGTCCTGGCGGTGGCGTCCGGCCGCGACGGCGTCGAGCTCGTGCGGCGGCTCGGCGCAGACGCCGCCGTGGACGGGAAGCGCGAGGACGTGGCGCGCGCGGCCCGGGCCTTCGCGCCGGACGGCCTCGAAGCAGCGCTCGTGCTCGTGCACGGCGAGAGCCTCGGGCCGGCCCTGGCGACGCTCCGCGCGGGCGGTCGCGTCGCGTATCCGAACGGCGTCGAACCTGGGCCGGAGGCGCCCCCGGGCGTCTCCCTCCTCGCCTACGACGGTGAGCCGGGTCGAGCCGCGCTCGAGCGGCTGAACGAGCTCATCGCCGCAGGTCCCTTCCACGTCGAGGTCGCCCGGGAGTACCGGCTCGAGGAAGCGGCCCGCGCGCACCAGGAGATCGCGCAGCATCACCTGGGGAAGCTCGCGCTGCGGCTCCACTGACCTGCGCCACCGCCCGCCGCCGCATTCTCGCCGGTCCGCCGGACGCCGTCGCGGCCGGACCCACCCCGCTCCCGCCGCGCGCGACCGGGCGAAACGTGCGCCGGTGTGGGAACCCGGCCCCGTGGCAAGGCCGGCCGCTCCTGTGCGAACGTGAGGCCCCATGGGCGCTTGCATCGCGGTGGCATCCATCAACTTCTTCGCCGGCTTCACGGCGTCCGTCCTCCTGCAGCTGAAGAAGCAGCTCCGGCCCGGCGAGACGATCGTCCAGTGCGTGACGGATCATCAGCACGACACGGACCTCGCGCGCACGCGGCTCCTGTCGCTCCTCGATCACGACCCGAAGCCCGTGGCGCTCATCCTCGTCGCCCTGCGGCCCGGCGCCGACGTCATCGAGGCGTACCAGGCCGCCCGCGCGCCGGTCGTGATCATCGACGAGGAGACCGAGGGCGCCTCGACGGTCGCCATCGACAACGTCGCCTGTGGCAGGCTCGCGGCGGAGCACCTGATCGCGGCCGGCCGACGCTCGATCGCGGTCGTCTCGGGGCTTTCGGCGCTGGCCGGCGGCTACTCCGCCGCGCAGCGCCAGCGGGGCGTGCGGCAGGCGCTCGCGGAGGCAGGCCTGGAGCTCCAGGCGGCCAACGTGATCGAGGCGGCGAACTACTCGGCCAAGGACGGCGTGAACGCGATGAACGCGCTCCTCGAGCGCACGCCCCGCGTGGATGGGATCTTCAGCGCCGCGGGGGACACCACCGCGACGGGGATGCTCGAGGTGGCCGAGGCGCGCGGCGTGAACGTCCCGCGGGAGATCGCCATCGTCGGCTGCGACAACCTCCCGTGCGCGGCCCTCTCGCATCCGCCGCTCACGACCATCGAGCAGCCGCTCGAGGCCATGGCGCGCGAGGCGCGCCGGCTCGCGATCGACGAGCACGACGCGATCCTGGCGCGGCCCCGGCGCGTGCTCCTCCCGCCCACGGTCGTGCGCCGGCAGTCGGCCTGACGCGCCCGGGCAGCGCCCTCGACCACGGGTGGCGCCGCGCGCGCGTCGCGCCGGGCGTTCCACGTCCGCCGCCGGCGCCGGCCTCCCGCGCCAGGTCCCCGGCCCGCGGGGATCGTCTGAAACGGTTCAGATGCGTTTCGGGCGTCCGAGTTGCCCCTCGCGGGATCATCTGAAACGGTTCAGATCCCCCAGGCTTGGCGTACATCTTCTCTCGGGGCTCTTGACTCAGGGGCGCTGCAGATGCGAGAGGCGAGGGAACGGATGTGAGCGTTGACATGGGCACGAGGCTGGCGCGAGCCGGCCCCGCGCCGTCTGGAGGGACGCATGCGGCAGCGCCGCCCTCTCAACTGGTCCTGCAGCTCGCTCCCCGGGCGCGTTCGTCGCGCCGCCGCTCCCCGTACGCACACCGAAAGGGAACCCGATATGGCACGGACACCGAGGAGCTGCTTGTTGCTCGTCGCGCTCGCGACGCTGTTGTCGACCGCCTGCGGCTCGGAGGGAGCGGGAGACGCCGCCCCGGCGGGCGGCGGCGAGGCGTCGGCGGAGTCGACGCTCGGCGCGGCGGCGGCGCAGTCGGGCCGGTACTTCGGCACGGCGATCGCGGCGTCGAGGATGAACGACTCGACGTACATCACC
>JAEYZK010000021.1 GCA_023428085.1 Pseudomonadota bacterium | reverse complement strand
GGCGGAGCTCGGGCCCGCGGCGCGGGGTCGTCCGCGCGCGGGCGCGGCGGTCACGGGAAGACCACCGCCACCTTGACGTCGGCGCCGTCGCGGGCGAGCGCCTCGCGCCAGCGCTCGATCGGGACCTGCCGGGTGACGAGGCCGGCGAGCCACCGGCGATCGGCCCGCCCGAGCGCCGCGGCCGCGGCCTCCCAGTGCGTGCGGTTCGCGTTGACCGAGCCGAAGACGACGTTGTTCTCCAGGACGAGGGCGCGGGTGAGCGCGCCGGGATCGACGCTGGCGCACCGCCCCGTGGGCGAGACCCCGAGCAGGCAGACGATGCCGTTCGGACGCGGCGCCTTCATGGCGGCGAACAGGAGGTCGGGCGCGCCGGTGCACTCGAGGACGACGTCGGCGTCGCGCCCCGCCTCCTCGACGTCGCTCGCGTGGTACGTCGCGCCGAGCGCCGCCGCGAGGCGGGGCTTGGGGCCGTCCTGGGCGCGATCGAGGACGTGGACGTCGAGGCCGCGCTGCACGCCGAGCAGCGCGGCGAGGAGCCCGATCGGCCCGGCCCCCGTGACGAGCACGCGCCGCGGCCGCCACCGCGCGCGCGTCCCGATCCGCTCCACCTGCTCCCACGCCTTCGCGACCACGCTGGCCGGCTCGAGCAGCACGCCGAGGGCGCCGAGCGCCGCGTCCACCGGGACGAGCCGCTCGGGCGGGAGGCGCCACCGCTCGCGCAGGAAGCCGTGCCGCCCGAGGATCCCGTGCTCGGTGTACCGCCCGTTCCGGCACATGTCCCACTCGCCGACCGCGCAGCTGGCGCACGGCACGGGATCCGGCCAGCGGACGATCCCGGCGACGAGGTCGCCCGGGCGGAGGCCGGCGCCGGCCGGCGCCTCGAGCACCTCCCCCAGCGACTCGTGGCCGAGGACGAGCCGGTCCTCGCCGGGCGGCGCGGCGCCGTAGGCGCCGGCGAGGATCTCGTCGTCCGTCCCGCAGATCCCGACCGCCCGCGACCGGACGAGCACCGCGCCCTCGTCGGGCGGCGGCTCCGGCAGCTCGACGAGCGCGGCGGAGTCCTTGCGGCCGGGGGCGACGGCGAGCGCGCGCATCAGTCCTGTTCCCGCTCCTCGGCCGGGTGCGGCATGGCGTGCGTGAGGTTGAAGGCGGTGTTCACGACGCCGATGTGCGAGAAGGCCTGCGGGAAGTTCCCGAGCAGGCGGCCCGCGGCGGGGTCGTACTCCTCGGCGAGGAGGCCCACGTCGTTGCGGAGCGCGAGGAGCCGCTCGAAGAGCGCGCGCGCCTCGTCCGCGCGCCCGGACAGGGCGAGGTGATCGGCGAGCCAGAAGCTGCACAGGAGGAAAACGCCCTCGCCGGGCGGGAGCCCGTCGGCGCCGTCGTCGAGGTACCGGAGCACGAGCCCGTCGCGGACGAGCTCCCGCTCGATCGCGCGCACGGTCGCCTCGATGCGCGGCTCGTCGTGGGGCAGGAAGCCGACGACCGGCAGGAGGAGGAGCGCCGCGTCGAGGCGGCGCGATCCGTACGCCTGCGTGAAAGCGCCCACCTCCGGGTTCCAGGCGCGGCGGCAGACGTCTGCGTGGATCTCGTCCCGCAGGGCGCGCCACCGATCGACCCCGCCCGCGGGGCCTTCGCGGCCGAAGCGCTCGACCGCCTTCACCGCCCGATCGAACGCCACCCAGGTCATGACCTTCGAGTGCGTGAAGTGCTGCCGCGGCCCGCGCACCTCCCAGATCCCTTCGTCCGGCTGCCGCCACGCGCCCTCGAGGTGATCGAGCATCGCCTGCTGCACCCGCCAGGCGTTGGGATCGTACTCGAGCCCCTTGCGGCGGGCCTGGTGGAGCGCGTCGAGGACCTCGCCGTAGACGTCGAGCTGGAGCTGATCCACCGCGCCGTTCCCGATCCGCACCGGCGCGCTCCCCGCGTACCCGGGGAGCCACGGCAGGGTGAGCTCCGGCAGTCGCCGTTCCCCGGCGACGCCGTACATGACCTGGAGCTGGGCGGGGTCGCCGGCCACGGTGCGCACGAGCCACTCCCGCCATGCGGCGGCCTCGTCGCGGAAGCCGCCGACGAGCAGCGCGTAGAGCGCGTAGGTGGCGTCGCGGAGCCAGCAGTACCGATAGTCCCAGTTTCGGACGCCGCCGATCCACTCCGGGAGCGAGGTCGTGGGCGCGGCCACGAGGCCGCCCGTGGGCGCGTAGGTGAGCGCCTTGAGGACGACGAACGAGCGCGTCACGGCGTCCCGCCACGGTCCCTCGTAGGCGCAGCAGGCGCCCCAGTCGCGCCACCACCGCTCCGTGGCGGCGATCGCCTCGACGGGATCGATCTCGGGCGGGGCGGGCTCGTGGGAGCGGTGCCAGCAGAGCTCGAAGGGGACCTGCTCGCCGGCGTGCACGTCGAAGCGGGCGACGGTCGTGAACCCCTCGCCGCGCGTCGGCACGGGGGTCCGCAGCACCACGGCGTCCGGCCCCGCCACGGCGTGCAGCGCGTCGCCCTGCCGCCGGACCCATGGGACGATCCACCCGTAGTCGAACCGGAGGGCGAGCTCCATCCGCATCGCGACCGTGCCCTCGACGCCCTCGACCACGCGGATGAGATCGGGCCGCTCCTCGCCGGGCGGCATGCAGTCCACCACACGCGCGACGCCGTCGCGCGTGCGGAACGTGGTCTCGAGGACGAGCGTGGCGCCGCGGTACCGGCGGCGCGTCTCGAGCACCGTGCCGGCGAGCGGGGCGACGAGCCACCGCCCGTGCGACGCGTCGCCGAGCAGGGCGGCGAAGCAGGCGCCGGAGTCGAAGCGCGGGAGCGGCAGCCAGTCCACCGAGCCGTCGCGGCCGACGAGCCCGGCGGTCCGCAGATCGCCCACGAGGGCGTAGTCCTCGATCGGCAGGGCCATCCGAGGAAGGTGGGCCGGGCCCGCGCGGGGGGCAACCGTGAGGCCGAGGGGAGGGGAGGGCCCGCGTGCCCGTGAACCAGGATGGAGCGCAACGGGGAGGAACGCCGGTAATCCTTCCGCACGACCTCTCCCTTGACCATATCCGCCGAGTCAAGTGCAGGAAGAGCCACCGAATCGGCGCCCGGACGCCGCGGAGGTGCGGCGCAGCCGATGGCGGTGCGCGCCCATTCATGGTTACAACACCGGCGTGCGGCCTCACGAGCAGCTCCTTTCGCGCTACGCCAACGGCGAACCTTGCCCCTGCGGTCGCGCCCACCCGCTGGCGCTCCGCGAGGTGCTCCTGGGCGCCGGCGCGCTCGAGGAGGCGGCGGAGCGGATCTCCCGGGGGCCGGCGGGCGCGGTGTGGGTGCTCGCCGACGAGAACACCGACGCCGCGGCCGGGGCGCGGCTCCGGGCGGGGATCCGCGGGCGGCGCGTCGCGGGCCGGGTGCTCCCCGCCCGGCCGCGGCC
>JAEYZK010000393.1 GCA_023428085.1 Pseudomonadota bacterium | reverse complement strand
GGCCGCGGCGGCGCCGGCGCCGGCCGCCGAGGAGCCGCCCCGCCGCGGGTGGCTCCTCGCGTACGTCGTCGCGTTCCTCGCCGCACTGATGCTGGGGGCGGTGGTCGGGGCCTTGACGATGCGCTAGCGGCGCGAGCGAAACGTACGTCAGTGAATCGGGGTGGGGGCCCCGCGCGCAGCGCGGGGGATGGGCAGCGCCCCTCCCCGCGGGGCAGCCGCGCGCAGCCGCGGAGCGGCGAGCACGGCCCAGGGTCCCGCGTAGCAGGGGTGGGGCCCCGACGGCTCCGCCGGCGGGGCGGGGGCGCAGCCCCCGCAAGAAATGGGGTCCGCGATCACTCAGCGGACCCCGCGACGGGTTGGTGGAGGCTTTCTCTCGCTCTCCAGAATGGCCGGCTGAAGGCCGGTCTCACGTCACACGGTTAGCCATGAGCACCGCCGGGCGCCCCGTCAATCAGCCCCGTCGGGTGGGGAGCCCGCCCCTCCAGACACCGCGCGCAGCGGCCGCTCCTCGAGCAGCGAGCGGACCGCGCCGGCGAGGTCCTGATAGCTGACCGGCTTGCGGAGGAACTGCGCGATCCGCAGGTGCTCGAGCTGCGCGCGCTCGCGCTCCCCGCCGGAGGTGATGACCACGACCGGCGTCTCGGCGAGCGCCGGCTCGGCCCGGATCTTCTCCACGAGCGTGATCCCCGAGAGCACGGGCATGAACAGATCGGTCACGAGCACGTCCACGCGCGGCGGGCGCAGCAGGCGGTGGAAGGCGGCCGACCCATCGCTCGCGACCTCGATGGCGAGGCCCGGCAGGTTGTCCGTCTCCGAGAGCCGGCGGAGCGCCGCCGCGTACATCGAGGCGACGAGCGCGTTGTCCTCGACGAGGAGGACGCGGTGCGCCGCGCGGCTCGTCCGCTCGCCCGCGAGCTGGGACGAGACGCGCACGAGGCGCTCCCGATCCTGCGGGCGGTCCTCCGGCACCCGGACCGCGACGCCGGCGGGCGTGCCGTCGCCCCCCGCACGCCGCCGGAGCACCTCGACCTCGAGCTCCACCGGCTCGACGAGCTGCGGGAACGAGAGGACGAGGACCACGCGCTCGCCCGGCTCGAAGTCGCGCTCGGTGCAGATGAAGAGCCCGGTCGCGGAGAGGTTCTCCGTGTAGTCGAGCACGCTCTCGGCGCCCTGGTACTGGACCGCCAGGATGAGCGGGAACCGGGGATGCGCGCGACGCTCGCTGAACACGGTTTCCTCCGCGCCAGTCCGGGCGCGCTGACCACCCATGGTACGCCATCCCGCTGGACGCGGGACCACTCCACGTGAACCATGACGCGGGGACGCCGTGCGCGCCCGGCGCACACGGGCGCCCTCCCCCTCCTCCGGCGTTGCGGGGGGCCAGGCGGCGCCAGTATGGTCGCGGCGGACATCCGGCGCCCCGTACCATGCGCACGGGCCCCGGCACGGTGGGCCGCCGGGCGCGGGGGCGGGCGCGGGCTCGTCGACAGGAGGAACCATGGAGACGATCGAGGGACGGGTCGCGCTCGTCACCGGGGGCGGCCGGGGCATCGGCCGGGCCATCGCCCTGGCGCTCGCCCGCGCGGGCGCCCGCGTCGCGGTCGCCGCGCGCACGGTGCAGGAGATCGAGGCCGTCGCCGCGGAGATCGCCGCCGCGGGGCGCGCGACGGCGTTCCTGCCGCTCGACGTCGCCGATCGCGCCCAGCTCGCCGCCGCGCCGGCGAAGGTGCAGGAGCAGCTCGGGCCGGTGGAGATCCTGGTGAACAACGCGGGCATCCACTTCAGCGGCCCGGCGCACCGGACCGACGACGCCGCCTGGGACGCGGTCCTCGCGATCGACCTCACCGCGCCGTTCCTCCTCGCGCGCGCCTGCCTCCCCGGGATGTACGAGCGCGGCTGGGGGCGCATCGTGAACGTGGCCTCGGTGGCCGGGCGGATCGGCCTCAAGTACGGCGCCGCCTACTCGGCCGCGAAGCACGGCCTCATCGGCCTCACGCGCAGCCTCGCCGCGGAGGGCGCGAAGCGCGGCGTCACCGTGAACGCGATCTGCCCGAGCTGGACCGAGACGGCCATGATGGAGGACGCCGTCGCCACCTTCGCGCGCGCCACCAGCCGCTCGCTCGTCGACGCGCGCGCGGTGCTGCTCTCCTCGAGCCCCATCGGCCGCGCCGCGACGCCCGACGAGGTCGCCGAGACCGCCGTGTTCCTCGCCTGCAATCCGGTGATCACGGGGCAAGCGGTCCACGTGGACGGCGGCGAGGTGATGGCCTGAGGCCGTCCTTGACGTCCCCGCCGGGGCCTGCGCTAATACCCACTTCCCCTTACGCCCCGGGGGCGACCCCGGGCCTTCCGCGAAGCGAGGGTCGCACCATGCAGACGAAGTTCCTCCTCGGCGAGGACCGGATCCCGACGCACTGGTACAACATCATCCCGGACATGCCCGGCCCCCTCGCGCCGGTGATCCACCCCGGGACGCTGAAGCCGGTCACCCCGAACGATCTGCTCCCGCTGTTCCCGATGTCCCTGATCGAGCAGGAGATGTCGCCGGAGCGGTGGGTCCCCATCCCCGAGCCCGTCCGCGAGATCTACCGCCTGTGGCGCCCCTCGCCGCTGTTCCGCGCCGCCCGCCTCGAGAAGGCGCTCGGGACGCCCGCCCGCATCTACTACAAGTACGAGGGCGTCTCGCCGGCCGGTTCGCACAAGCCCAACTCCGCCGTCCCGCAGGCGTACTTCAACAAGCTCGACGGCACGAAGCGGATCGCCACCGAGACCGGCGCCGGCCAGTGGGGCACCTCGATCGCGCTCGCGGCCAAGATGTTCGGCCTCGCCTGCACCGTCTACATGGTGAAGGTCTCGTTCACCCAGAAGCCCTACCGCAAGTCGATGATGCAGCTCTGGGGCGCGAGCGTGCTCGCCTCCCCGTCGGACAAGACCAACGCCGGCCGGTCCATCCTCGCCGAGGACCCGGAGAGCAACGGCTCCCTGGGCATCGCGATCTCCGAGGCGGTCGAGGACGCCGCCACGCACGACGACACCAAGTACGCGCTCGGCTCCGTGCTCAACCACGTGTGCATGCACCAGACGGTGATCGGGCTCGAGGCCAAGGAGCAGCTGAAGCTCGCCGGCGAGGGGCTGCCGGACGTCGTCATCGGCTGCCACGGCGGCGGGTCCAACTTCGCCGGCATCTCGTTCCCGTTCGTGGCGGAGCGGATGGCCGGGAAGGCCGTGCGCGCCCTGGCGGTGGAGCCGACCTCCTGCCCGTCGCTCACCAAGGGCGTCTACGCCTTCGACTACGGCGACACCACCAAGCTCGGGCCGATCGCCAAGATGTACACGCTCGGTCACGACTTCATGCCGCCCGGCATCCACGCCGGCGGCCTGCGCTACCACGGCGGCTCGCCGCTCGTCGCCCAGCTCGTGAACGCGGGCGTGATCGAGGCGCGGGCGGTCGGGCAGATCGCCTGCTTCGAGGCCGCCGTCCAGTTCGCGCAGACCGAGTCGATCATCCCGGCGCCGGAGTCGTCGCACGCCATCCGCGCCGCCATCGACGAGGCGATGAAGGCGAAGGAGGAGGGGAAGGAGCGGGTCATCCTCTTCAACCTCTCCGGCCACGGCCACGTGGACATGGCTGCGTACGACGCGTACTTCGCAGGCGCGCTGGAGGACTACGCCTACCCGGGCGAGCTGGTGCAGGAGGCCCTGTCGCGGCTCCCGAAGGTCGCGCTGTAGGCGCTCCCCCGCTCGCAGGGCCCAGGGCCGCTGCCCCCGCGGGCGGCGGCCCTCCTCGTTTCGCCGCAGCCCCGCGGTCCGCGTCGGCGTGCCGCTTGTCCGCCGCGGCGCGTCGTGGCATGTTCCCGCGCCTCGGGTGCCCACCGTCAGGGCCGGCGCGCCGATCCCACGACGAGACGAACGCTCCCCGCTCCGCGCGCCCCCCGGCGGCGGAGCGAGCGCTTTTCGGACCCGCGACGCACATGACCGCCGGCGCGCGCAAGCTCACGCTCTTCACCCTGGCCTGGCCCATCTTCGTGGAGCAGGGCCTGCACATCCTCGTCGGGACGGTGGACACCTTCATGGTCGCCCACATCTCCAACGCGGCGGTGGCGGCCGTGGACCGGGGCGGGCAGGTCCTCTTCTTCTTCATCAACGTCTTCAACTTCGTGGGCATCGGCGCGAGCATCGTCATCACCCACCACCTCGGGGCGAAGGACCGCGTCCGGGCCGACCGGATCGCCGCCGCCGGGATCGCGGTGAACACGTGGATCGGGCTCGTGGTGAGCCTGCTCATCTTCGCGTTCTCGGAGCCGTTCCTGCGGCTCCTCCAGCTCCCCCCCGACCTCGTGCCCATCGCGATGCAGTTCCTGCCGCTCATGGGCGGGACGCTCTTCCTCGAGGCGCAGAACATCGCCATGGGCGCGGTGCTGCGGGCGCACGGCCACACGAAGGACCCGATGTGGGTCACGCTCGTGCAGAACGTGCTCAACGCCGCCGGGAACTGCCTCCTGCTCTTCGGGCTGTTCGGGTTCCCGAAGCTCGGCGTGACCGGCGTGGCGCTCTCCGGCGTCGCGAGCCGGCTCGTCGCCTTCGTGGCGAACTGGATCCTGGTCCGGCGCCGCACCAGCGTGCGCATCCGGTTCCGGGACTACGTCTCCTTCCCCATGCGCGAGGTGCGGCGCATCCTGCACATCGGGCTGCCGGCGGCCGGCGAGAACCTCTGCTGGTGGGTCGCCTTCATGGTGGTCTCCACCTTCGTCTCGCGGATGGGCGCGGACCACATCGCGGCCCAGGCGTACACGATGCAGGTCTCGCTCTGGGTGATCCTCTTCGGCATCGCGGTGGGGCTGGGCACCGAGATCCTGGTGGGCCACCACGTCGGCGCCGGCAGGTTCGAGGCCGCGTACCACGAGCTGCTCCGGTCGGTCCGGACCGGGTTCGTCCTCGTCTGCGTCGTCATCGTGCCGATCGCGGCCTTCGCGCCCGGGATCGTCCGCGGCCTCTTCACGCAGGACCAGACCGTCGTCTGGATGGCGGCCGTGCTCCTGCGGATGGGGCTCGTCCTCGAGCCGGGCCGCGTCTTCAACATCGTGGTGATCAGCTCGCTCCGCGCCACCGGCGACTCGCGGTTCCCGCTGTACATGGGGATCGCCTCGATGTGGGGCGTCTGGGTCCCGCTGGCCTGGCTCCTCGGCCTGAAGCTCGGGTGGGGGCTCCCCGGCGTCTGGATCGCGATGACGGTGGACGAGTGGTTCCGGGGCGTCGTGATGTACCGCCGGTGGAAGCAGCGGCGGTGGCTCGTGCACGCGCAGCGGAGCCGCGCGCACGCCGAGAGCCTCTCCGAGCTGGCGGCGGGGTGACATGGACGCGCCCAGGACCAGACGCCTGACGCTGCTCGGGGTGACGTGGCCGCTCTTCGTCGAGCACTTCCTGCGGATGCTGATCTTCAGCGTGGATCAGTGGATGCTCGGGGGCGTCTCCGACTCCGCCGCCGCCGCCGTCGGCACGGGCGCGTTCCAGGTGGTGATCCTCACGATCATCATCTTCAACTTCGTCGCCATCGGCGCGAGCGTGGTGATCACGCATCACCTCGGGGCCGGCGACCGGGCCGGCGCGGCGCGGATCTCCGCCACCGCCATGGGCGTGAACACCTGGATCGGGCTCGCCGTCAGCGCCGTCATCGCCAGCCTGGCCCCGTACATCCTCCAGCTGCAGGGCGTGCCCGCGCCCATGCTCCCGTACGCCCGGACGTACCTGACCATCCTGGGCGCCACCCTGTTCCTCGACGCCCAGAACCTGGCGATGATGGCCGTCCTCCGGGCGCACGGGCGGACCCGCGACTCGATGGTGGTCTCGGGCGCCGTGAACGTGCTCAGCGTGGCCGGGAACGCGATCGTCCTCTTCGGCGTCATCGGGCGCGCGCACCTCGCGGAGCAGGGCGTCCGGGCGGTCGCCGGCGTGGCGATCTCCGGCGTCGTCGCGCGCGTCGTCGGGTTCGTGATCCTGCGCTTCCTCGTCGCCCGGCGGACCGGCATCTGGCTGAAGGTGCGCGACTACCTCTCGTTCCCGACGCGGGACGTCTGGCGGATCCTGCGCATCGGCCTCCCCGCGGCCGGCGAGAACGCCTCGTACTGGGGCGCGCTCATGGTCGTGACCGGCTTCGTCGCCCGGCTCGGGCCCACCGCGTTCGTCGTGTTCAACTACACGCGCCAGGTGGTCATGCTGTCCGTGGTCTCGTTCGCGATCGCGATCGGCCTCGGGACCGAGCTCCTCGTGGGCCACCTCGTGGGCGCGGGCGCGTTCGACGAGGCCTACCACCGGCTGCTCCGGAGCCTCCGGACCGGCCTGCTCATCGTGGGCGCGACCACCGCCGCGCTCTTCCTCGCGCGCGGCCACGTGTTCCGGATCTTCACCGACGACGCGGCGGTCCTGAAGGGCTGCGCGGCCCTCGTCCTCGTCGAGCTCGCGATCGAGCCCGGGCGGGTCTTCAACGTGGTCGTCATCAACTCGCTCCGGGCCACGGGCGACGCGCTCTACCCGGTGCTCATGGGGGCGTGCTCGATGTGGCTCCTGTGGGTGCCGCTGTCGTGGGTGCTCGCGTTCCACACGCCGCTCGGCCTCGTGGGCGTCTGGATCGCCATGGCCTGCGACGAGTGGCTGCGCGCCGGCATGATGTACTGGCGCTGGCGCAGGCGCGGGTGGCTCGAGAACGCCCGCCGGAGCCGTGCCCACATCGCGGCCGTCGCCGCGCCGGAAGTGGCCGAGAACGCCTGACCGGTCCGGCGGCGGGGGATCGTTTCCCCGGCTCGGGCGTTGTCCCCTGGACGAGCGGCCCTCGGCCGCCGGATGATTCGGGCTCGGCCCGGGTCCGAGCTGCGGCGCGGGCTCGTTCACGGGTCGTCCAAGGGAGGGAACGCCTTGACCCTGCTCCTCGCGCTGCTCCTCGCCGCCGATCCCGCGACGTCCCACCAGGTCTCCATCCCGCTCGAGGACTACGAGCAGCTCCGCAAGCAGAGCGAGCGGCCCGCCCTCACGGTCGTCGATCTCCTCCGCGTGGAGGGGAGCTTCGGAAGGCGCGATCTCGTGATCGCGCTCACCGGGCGCGCGTCGGGCTCCTGGCCGACGGCGGACGTCCTCCAGGCGGAGGGCGCGCGCCTCCACTCGTGCGAGGGCGACGCGCTGCTGTCGCGCTCCGAGACCGGCGCGTTCGCCGTCACGCCGCTCGCGCCGCGGTTCTCGCTGCGCTGCCGGGTCGCGCTCGACGGCGGCGACCGGCTGGCGGCGGTGGCCACCGCCGCGGTGCTGGAGGTGACCTCGAGCGTCTCCGACGGGGAGCTGGTCGCGAGCAGCGAGGGCGCCGGCCGGAGCTTCTCGGTCGTCCGCCGGTTCGCCGCGGGCGACGGGCCGGACCTGCCGCCTGCGGTCACCGGGCGGTACCTCGTGACGCTGCTCCCGGACGAGACGCGCTTCGAGTACCGGCTCGAGGTGCGGAACCCCGCGCGCGGCGCCCGCCGGTTCGAGGTCGCGCTCCGCGCCGCCGAGCACGTCGAGGGCGTGGACACGAGGATCCCGTGGGACGCCGAGGGGACGCGGTACCGGTTCGAGCTCCCGCCCGGCGAGACGGTGCTCGCGATCCGCGGCCGGCTCTCCGAGGCGCGGTTCGTTCCGCCGGTCGCCGCGAGCCTGCAGTACCTCCTCGTGCAGTCGCACCCGCTCCTCCGGGCCGCGCTCCAGACGGACGCGAAGCGCGTCGGCGTCGGCGAGACCGGCCTCGGCGCGAGCTACCGCGGCGCGCAGGCGTTCCTCCTCTCCGGCGGCGCGGGCGCTCCCGCGGCCGAGGTCGCCTGGACGGCGACCAGGCTCGAGGCCCTCAAGACGGCCGGCATCGCCCTCTCCCGGCTCGACCAGATCTTCTTCCTCGGCACGGACGGCAAGGCCCGGGCCGAGTCGAGCCTGCTCCTCGACAACCAGGGCGCGCCCGCGCTCACGCTCCCCGGCACCTCGAGGGCGAGCTTCGCGAGCATCGGCGGGGAGCCCGTCTTCCTCACCTACGACGAGGAGAAGAACCTGTTCCTGCCGCTCGGCCAGGGGATCCAGGCCGTCGTCTTCCAGCAGTCGTACGAGTTCGACCGCGGGCTCGGGTTCGGCCTCGCGCGGCTCGAGCTGCCCCGCCTCGCGGTCCCGGCGAGCCAGGCGGCGATCCAGCTCCGCTACCCCGCGGAGTGGATCCCGGTGTACGAGGAGCTCGCGCCGGCATCCCGGTGGCACCTCCTCGGGGCGACGGAGCTCGCGACGCTGCTCCTCCTCCTCGCGCTCGCGGAGCGGCTGCTCGCCGTCGCAGGCCTCTCTTCCCGGCGCTGGCTCCTCGCGCTCTCGCTCACGCTCGCGGCCGCGTTCGTGCCGGCGCTGCGGGTGACCGCGGTCGCGGTCCTCGTGTTCGCGTGGCTCGTGCTCGGGGTGGCGGCGGCCGTGCAGCGCCTCCGGGGCGCGACGCGCGTGCTCGCGCTGCTCGCGGGCGCCGGGGCGGCGCTCGTCGTCCTCGTCACGTGGGCGGGGACCATCGCCGTGGTCCGGCACCGCGCCGCGCCGGCCGAGGTGGAGCTCGACGGGTACGCGCGCGCCGGGGTGGGCTCGGTGGAGAAGCACAGGGGCGCGGAGCCCACGCCCGCGGCGCCCCCCGAGGCGATGATGAACGAGGCCGCCCGGGCGCAGGACGCCGCCGCGGAGTACGAGGGCCTGCCCGCCCGGATCGACATCCCGGCCGGCGCGCGGCAGACCTTCTTCCAGCGCGAGCTCCTCCCGCTCGAGGCGCCGCGGCGCGTGACGGCGGTCGTGGTCGCGGCCTGGTTCGTGTCCGGGCTCGCCACCGCGGCCGTGGTGCTCTTCCTCGGCCTCGCGGTCCTCTTCCGCCGCTCGCTCGCGGCCGGCGCGCTGGCCCTCCTGGCCCGGGTGCGCGGGCCGGCGGCGACACCTCCGGTGACGACCTGACGGGATCGCCCTCCGGCGCCCGCCCTCGCCAGGGCCGGGCGGGCCCCAGGGGCGGGCAGGCCGGGGGTGGGCCGAGGGCGCCGCACGGGGCGGCCCCGCGCCAGGCGCTCCCCGGCGACGCGCGGTGTCATCAACGTCTCCGGAGCGGCGCGTCCCCGCCGCTGCGTCGAGGTCCCGCCGCCATGTCCGTCCCACGCGCGCGTCGCGCACACCTGCGCCGCTGCGGGTTCATCGCCGCCGTCGCGGCGCTCGCGATGACCGCCATCGTCACCCCGGCGCGCGCAGCGCCGCCGGCCTCGCCGGGAGCCGCCGGCGAGCGCGCAGCCACCCCCCAGCGGCGCGGCGCGGGCGCCGGGCTCTTCCTCCTGTCGTTCCTCGTGCCGCTCCCGGTCCCCATGGCGTTCGTCGCCCCCGCCTCCACGCGGCCGGAGCCCCAGCCCCCGCCGGCCGCGCGGCGGGGGGAGCCGCGGCCGCGGGACCGGAACGCGCGGAGGTAGCCGCGACCCGCGCGGTCGCGGCCCTGGCTCACGGGCCCACGTCCGCGGGCGTGTTCCAGTTCGCGAGGAGGTGCGCTTCGCCGGCGGCGACCGGCAGCGCGCGCATGGTCCCTGCGACCGCGGCGTCGTCCAGCAGCCTGTGCAGCCCGAGGCGGCCCCCGGCGAGCGCCGCGCGCGCCGCCGGTGCGAGCTCGACCGGATAGACGGCGGCGGTCGGCTCCCATCCCCGAGGCGTGCGCGGCGCGGCCCCCACGC
>JAEYZK010000348.1 GCA_023428085.1 Pseudomonadota bacterium | reverse complement strand
GCACGCCTCCAACCCCTTCGACATCGAGACCGGGGCGCCCAAGGCGGCCCCTCCCAAGACGCCCTCCCTGACCCAGGTGTTCGGCGACGCGCCGGGCGCGCGCGCGGATCTGGAGCGGCTCGCGGCGGCGACGGGCGCGTGGGAGGAGCTCGCCCAGGCGTTCCAGGCCGCGCTCGCCTCGCCCCTGCCGCGGACCGTGGCGCTCGAGCTGCGGCGCCGGCTGGCGGTGATCCACGCCGAGCGGCTGGGACGGCTCGACGAGGCCGCGCGGTGGTACGAGGAGGTGGCCGCGGCGGCGCCGTCGCCCGAGGTGCTCGGGGCGCTGGCGCGCGTGTACCGGCGGCTCGGCGCTCCCCGGGAGCTGGCGGCGACGCTCTCCCGGCTCGCGGACGTCGCGCCCGCCCCGGCGGCGCGCAAGGAACTCCTGCTCGAGGTGGCGAAGATCATGGCCGAACAGCTCGCCGATCGCGACGGCGCCGTGGCGTCGTACCGGAAGATCCTGGCCGTCGACCCCGAGGACCCGCAGGCGCTCCGGCTCCTCGGGAAGCTCCTGGGCGCCGCCGAGCGCTGGGACGAGCTCGCCGACGTGCTGGGCCGCGAGGTCTCGGTCGCCGATGGGCAGCCCAACCTCGTCGCCGAGGCCGCCGAGCTCCGCTACCGCCTGGGCCGCATCCGGCACCAGCGCCTCGCCGATCCCGAGGGCGCCCTCGTCCTCTACCGCGAGGTGCTCTCGAAGGTGCCGCGCCACCCCGCCGCGCTCGCCGCGCTCGAGGATCTGGCCCGCTCGGCCGGGCCGGCCGCGGTCGAGGCGGCGCTCATCCTCGAGCCGCTGTACGAGGGGGAGGGGGAGCACGCGCGGCTGGTGGAGACCCTCGAGGCGCGCGCCGCGAACGAGACCGACCCCACGCGCCGGGCGGCGCTCCTGCGCCGCGTGGCGGAGACGCACGCCGGCCCGCTCCGGAACCCGGACATGGCGTTCCAGGCCGCCGGGCGCGCCCTCGCCGCCGATCCGGACGCGACCGAGTCGCTCGACCTGGCGGTGAAGCTGGGGGAGGTGGCGGCGCTCCCGGACGAGCTGACCGCGCTCCTCGCCGAGAACGCGGACCGCGCGCACGACCCGATGGCGCGCGCCGAGTACCAGCGCCGCATCGCCCGGCTCGCCCGGCGCGATCCCGCCCAGGCGGCGCTCGCGTGGCAGCGGCTCCTCGACGTGCTGCCCGAGGACCGCGAGGCGCTCGTCGGCCTCATCGACGCGCTCAAGGGCGGCGCGGATCCCGAGGCGCACGCCCAGGCCCTCCGCCGCGCGCTCGCGCTGGAGGAGGAGCCCGGCGCCCGCGCGTACCTGCTGCGCGAGCTGGCGGCGGTGCTGGACGAGCGGCTCGCCGACCCGGCCGGCGCGATCGAGGCGGCGCGGGAGCTCGTCGAGATCGTGCCGGAGGACCGCGACGCCCTCGTGCGCCTCGACCGGCTCTGCCTGCGCAGCGAGCGCTGGGTGGACCTCGCCGACGTGCTCGCGCGCGAGATCCGCCTCGCCGACGACGCCGGGGACGCGGGGGCGCTGCCGACCCTGCGGTTCCGGCTCGCCGAGCTGAAGGAGACCCGCCTGCTCGACCGCGAGGGCGCGCTCGCCCTGTACGAGCAGGTGCTCGAGGGCCGGGCCGATCACCCCGAGGCGATCGCCCGCCTCGAGGCGATGCTGCAGAAGGACCCGACCAACGCGCGCGCCGCGCGGGCGCTCGAGCTGGCGTACGGATCGTCCGGCGACCCCGTCCGCCAGGCCGGGGTCCTCGAGCTGCGCGCCGGGGAGCGGCCGGATCCGCGCGAGCGGAAGGCGCTGTACATCCAGCTCGCCGAGCTCCGGGAGCAGCGCCTCGGCGACCCGGAGATGGCCTTCCTCGCGCTGTGCAAGGCGTACCGCGAGGACCCGGCGGACGCGGAGCTGCGGGCGCGGCTCGATGCGCTCGCGGTCTCGAGCGGCCACGAGGAGGAGCTCGCCGGCGTGCTCGAGGACGAGCTCGAGCGGCTGCCCCCGCTCGACACCGCGCAGGTCGCGCTCCGGCTGGGCGCGCTCTACGAGGAGAAGCTCGCCGAGCCCGGCAAGGCGGCCGGGTTCCTGCGCCGGGCGATGGCGCTCGACGCGGACGTCGCGCCCGCGGCGCTCCCCGCCCTGGAGCGGCTGTACCAGAAGCTCGAGGCCTGGCCCGAGCTCGCCGACGTGCTCGCGGCGCGCGCCGCGACGGCGCCGCCGCCGGAGAAGGTGCAGCTCCTCTTCCGGCTCGGCCAGCTCTCCGAGGACCGGCTCGACGCGCCCGACCGCGCCGCCGAGGCGTACGAGGGCGCGGTGGCGACCGACCCGCGCCACGTGCCCTCGCTGCGGGCGCTCGAGCTCCTCTACGAGCGCGCCGGCCGCAAGGACGACCTCTTCCGGAACCTCTCCGCGCAGCGGACCGCGTCGGCCGATCCGGCCGCCCGCGAGCGCGTGCTCGCCAAGATGGGCGCGCTCGCCGCGGACCTCGGGCGGCTCGACGAGGCGGTGGTGCTCTGGAAGGAGCTCCTCTCCGTCCGCGCGCGCCACGAGGGCGCGCTGGCCGCGCTCGAGGAGCTCTACGAGCGGCTGGAGCGGTGGCAGGACCTCGCCCAGCACCTGCGCCTGCGCATCTCCGCCACCGTCGATCGGCGCGAGATCGCCCGGCTCAACGACAAGCTCGGGAGCGTGCTCGGCAGCCGGCTCGGCGACGCGAGCCAGGCGATCCAGTCGTACAAGGCCGTGCTCGACTCCGACCCGCGCAACCGGCGGGCGCTCGAGGCGCTGCGCGACATCTACGCGACGCAGGGCGATCAGGACGGCCTGACGAGCACGTACCGGCGGCTCGTCCCGCTGCAGGAGGACGCCGCCGGCGTGAAGCGCGTCCGGCTCGAGCTCGCCGAGGCGCTGCTCCGCGGCGGGCAGAAGCGCGAGGCGGTCGAGCAGGCCAAGCTCGCGATGGACCTCGAGCCGCACCAGGCCGAGGAGCTGGTCCGGATCGAGGAGGTCTTCCGGCAGGGCGGCGCGGCCGCCGAGGGCGTGCGCGCCGCGGAGGCGCGGGCCGCGCTGCTCGCGGCCGCGGGCGGGCCCGCCGAGGCCGTGCCGGCGTGGCTCGCGGTGGCCGATCTCTGGCGCGCGCAGCGCCGGCTCGACGCGGCCGGCGCGGCGCTCGCGAAGGTCCTGGAGCTCGAGCCCGGGAACCGCGACGCCTACGAGGCGCTCAAGAAGGTGCACGCGGAGGCGGGCGACTGGCGCGCCTACTGCGCCGCCTGCGAGACCTTCGCCCCGCAGCTCGTCGATCCGGCGGAGAAGCTCGCGCTCCTGAAGGAGGTCGCCGGGGTCCACGAGAAGCGGCTCGGGCAGAAGGAGATGAGCTTCCTCTCCTGGTGCCGGGCGCTCGCGGTGGCGCCCGCCGACCCCGAGGTGCTCGCCGCGTGCGAGCGGCTCGCGGCCGAGACCCAGGCCTGGGACGAGCTCGCGGCGGTCCTCGAGGAGGTCGCCGAGGGGACGCGCGGCTCCGTGAAGGCCAAGGTGCTCGTCCAGCTCGGCAGGCTCCGCGACGAGCGGCTCGAGGAGGCGGAGGAGGCCGAGACGGCCTTCCGGCGCGCGCTCGAGGCCGAGCCGGGCAGCCCGGACGCGCTGGAGGCGCTGGCGGGCCTCTTCCAGCGGCGCGGCCGGACCCGCGAGCTCGTGATCGCGCTCGAGCAGAAGCTCGAGGCCTCCGCGACGCTGGACGAGAAGAAGGCCGCCCTGCTCGAGCTCGCCCGCCGCTACGACGCCGACCTCGGCGACGTGGACGAGGCCATCGGCGCCCTCCGGCGCCTGCTGGAGCTCGACGGCGCCGACCCGGACGCGCTGGAGGGGCTCTCGACGCTGTACCGCCGCGAGCAGCGCTGGCCCGATCTGGCCGGGGTGCTGGCGCGGGCCCGCGACCTCGCCCCCACCGAGGACGCGCGCATCGGCTGGCAGCTCCAGATCGCCGGGCTCCTCGAGAGCGAGATGGCCGACGACGAGGGCGCCGTCGAGGCCTACCGCACCGTGCTCGGGCTCGACGACCAGAACGTCGGGGCCCTGGCGGGCCTCGAGCGGCTCTACACCAAGCTCGATCGGTTCGCCGAGCTGAACCGCGTGTACGAGCGGCAGATCGCGCTGGCGCAGGAGCCGCGCGAGAAGATCCGCGTCCTCGCCCGGAGCGCGGGCATCCACGAGGAGAAGCTGCACGACCTCCACGCGGCCATCGAGCGGAACGAGGCCATCCTCTCGCTCGACGGCGGCAACGTCGCGGCGATCAAGGGCCTCGAGCGCCTCTACCGCGCCGAGGCGATGTGGGACCGGCTCATCAGCGTGATGCAGCACCACGTCGGCCTCGTGCAGGACCGCCGCGAGCAGGTCGCCCTCGAGGTGGCCATCGGCGAGGTGTTCTGGAAGGAGATGGCCCGGGTCGATCGCGCCGAGGCGATCTTCAACCACGCCCTCCAGCTCGACCCCGACTCGCGCCAGGCGGTCTCGGCGCTCGGCCGGCTCTACGAGCGGAGCGGCAACTGGAACCTGGCGCTCGACATGCTGCGGCGCGAGGCCCGCATCGCCGGCGGCGCGGCGGACGCGGTCGAGCTCCACGTCCGGATGGGCGCGATCTTCGAGGACATGCTCCTCGATCCGGCGAGCGCCAAGGAGGCCTACGGCCGCGCCCTCCAGGCGGACCCCGGCCACCTCGCCGCGATCCGCGCCCTCAAGGCGATCGCCGAGCGGGAGAAGGACCGCGACCGGTACCTCGAGCTCCTCGTGGACGAGGCGCGCTACACGAGCGACCTCGCCGAGAAGACCGAGCGGTACACCGAGGCGGCCCGCATCTACCAGGAGGAGAAGGACGATCGCGACACCGCCGCCCGCTACTACGAGGAGGCGCTGAAGCACGGGGCCGGGTACCTCCCCGCGGCCCGCCCGCTCTCCGACATCTACGTCGCCCAGACGCGCTGGCCCGACGCGGAGCGCGTGCTCGACGCCATCGTCGAGGCGCTCTCCGGCGGGGGCGACGCGAAGGAGCTCTGCCGCCAGTCCTACCGGCTCGGCTACGTCGCCGAGAAGCTCGGGAAGAAGGACAAGGCGCTCCCGGCGTACCGCCGGTCGTACGAGCTCGACGCGACCTACCTCCCGGCGCTCGAGGGCCTCGGGAACCTCCTCGTGCGCGAGGGGCAGTGGGAGGAGGCGCTCCGGATCTTCACCACCATCCTCATCCACCACCGCGACTCGCTCACGGACATGGAGGTGGTGGAGGTCCACTGGCAGATCGGCGAGGTCGCCGAGAAGCTCGGCCAGGCGGACCGGGCCCAGAACGCCTTCAAGAAGGCGCTGGAGATCGACGCCAACCACGAGCCCTCGCGGCGCAGCCTCGTGCGCATCCTCGAGGCGGCCGGCGACTGGGAGGGCGCGGTCGAGCACCGGCAGCGGCTCCTCCCGCTCATCGAGGGCCAGGCCAAGTTCGAGAACCTCGTCGCCATCGGCGAGGCGTGCCGCGACCGGCTCCAGGACCCCTACCAGGCCATCGACGCCTTCCTCGGCGCCTCGCGCATCGACCCGACGTCGCTCCCGGTCACGGAGGCGCTGCTCGGCCTCTACCGCGAGACGCGCCAGGGCCAGAAGGCGGCCGACGTGCTGGGGCAGATCGTGGCCCGGCCCGAGGTCCAGGCCGATCCGGCGCGCGCCGCGAAGCTCCACCTCTCGCTCGCGCAGATCCTCCGCGACGAGGTGAAGGACGAGAACGCCGCCCTCCTCGAGCTCGACAGGGCGCTCGACAAGAACTGGCGGCTCGTCCAGGCGTTCGCGTTCATCGAGGAGACCCTCTCGAAGCAGCAGCGCTGGCCCGAGCTGGAGCAGGCGTACGTGAAGATGATCCAGCGCCTGCCCAAGTCGCCCGACGCCGCGCAGGCGCGCATCTCGCTCTGGAAGACGCTCGGCGACCTGCACCGGAACGTGCTCCGCAACGAGGACGGCGCCCGCACCGCCTACCAGGTGGTCTCGCGCGCCGATCCCGAGGACGCGGTCGCCGTCGAGACCTACGCCGACCTCGCCGCGCGCAAGCCGGGCGAGGAGGCCGAGGCGATCGGGGCGTACCGGCAGCTGGTCAAGCTCGGGGCGAAGCCGGCCAAGGCCGCCCAGGCCCTCGTGAAGCTGTACGCGAGCCAGCGCGCCTACGATCGCGCCTACTCGGCCGCGCAGGTGCTCGTGAACCTCCTCGGCGCCCAGCAGGGCGAGGAGGTCCAGGTGGTCGGGCGGCTGCGCAAGTTCGCGCGCGACCAGGCCGGCCACGCCATGGACGACGCGCTCTGGGCGCTCGCCCGCCACGAGCGCGTGAGCGGGCCGCTCGCGGAGATCATGACGCTGCTGGCCGTCCACGCCCGGCCGATGTTCGTGCAGAAGGAGAAGGACCTGGGCGTGAACCCGAAGAAGGACGAGCTCGACGTCGAGTCGTCCTCGCTCTTCTTCGTCAACATGTTCAAGTACGTCCAGCGCACGCTGGGCCTCCGCGGCCTGCGCCTGTTCCGCAAGGCGGAGGTGCCGGTCGGGCTCCAGTTCGTGCCCACCGCCCCGCCCGGCTTCCTCGCCGCCGAGGAGATGTTCGAGGCGCGCCCGAAGAAGGAGATCTGGTTCGCCATCGGGAAGGCGATGGTCTTCGCCCGGCCGGAGCTGACGATGTCCCGGCTCATGCCGCACGACCAGCTCGACATGGTGTTCCAGGCCGCCTGCTCCGTCGGGACCTCGAAGTTCGTGGTGACGGCGGACCCCCACCTCGTGGAGAAGCTGAAGCGCGAGCTGGAGCGCACCCTCCCGGAGAACGTCCGCAGGAACACGCTCAAGCTCCTCGCCCGGGCCTACTGCGAGGTCCAGCAACCGGGGGACGTGAGGTCCTACCTCGACGGTGCGGAGCTCACCTCCAACCGGATCGGGACGCTGCTCGCGGGCGACCTGGAGGTGGCGCGTCAGGCCGTGCTGGCGGAGAGGGCGCAGGTTTCCAAGCTGCGGGAAGAGACGCGGATCCGCGACCTGTGCGTCTTCTGCGTGTCCGAGGAGTACGCAACCTTGAGAGAGCGCCTCGGCCTCTCGTGCGTTGTACCTGGATGAAAGCGGCGCAGGGGACGCGGTCCCCTGAACGAAGAGCCCGCAGCTTGACGCTGCGCGCGATCGAAAACTAGGATCCTTGCAGGTTTACCTCATGAAATTCTCCTGCGACCGCTGCGACGCCCAGTACATGATCTCGGACGAGAAGGTCGGTCCGAACGGGGTCAAGGTCCGCTGCAAGAAGTGCAGCAACGTCATCCTCGTCCGGCGCGCGGCGGAGAACGACGCCGCGTCCGCCGAGGTGCCCGCGCCTGCCGCGGCGCCCACGCCCACCGGCGAGGGGCTCGACGCCGAGCTCGGCCAGGCGTTCGACGCCGCGTTCGGCGACGTCCCCGCCAAGCAGGAGACGCCCGCGGCCGCGCCCGGGCCGGATCCGGACTCGACCCAGGCGGTCTCCGCCGAGGAGGCGGCGAACCTCGCCGCGCGCTCGGCCCCGCCGGAGCCGGCGGCCACCGAGTGGTACGTCGCCATCGGTCAGGCGCAGGTCGGGCCGCTCCCGCTCGCCGAGGTGCGGCGCAAGTGGGAGGCCGGCGACGTCGGGCCCGATTCGCTCGTCTGGCGTCCCGGCATGGGCGACTGGGCCCCGCTCAAGGGGGTCACCGACCTCGCGGCGTACCTCGCTCCCGTCCCGCGCGGCTCTCCGCGCCCGCGGGCCGCCTCCACGCCCGCGCCCGTCGTC
>JAEYZK010000463.1 GCA_023428085.1 Pseudomonadota bacterium | reverse complement strand
GCCCCCGGCCCCTCCCTCCGGCGCTGCCCCCGCGAGGCCGGCGCCCATCGGCGCCGTCCGCCCCGGCTCCGCCCCGGCTCCGGCGGCGGCCGCCCCGGCGCCGCCGCGCAAGCTCTCGATCGCGGTGAGCTCCGTCCCGCCCGGCGAGATCCTCGTGGACGGGAAGCGCGTCGGCCGCTCGCCGCTCGTCGTCGAGGTGAGCGCGGGGGAGCACGAGGTCCGGCTCCGCGACCGCGCCGAGGGCGTGGACGTACGACGCAGGGTGAAGGTCCAGGCCCCCGCGACCCCCGTCCACTTCAAGCTCGCCCGCGGCACGCTCGAGGTCACCGCGCCCCCGGACACCGAGGTCGTCGTGGACGGGCAGCCCGTCGGCCTCGGGAACCAGCGCGTCGAGCTCTGGGAGGGCTGGCACGAGGTCGAGGCCCGGCGCGGCGCTGCCCGCGTGAAGCAGCGGTTCCAGCTCACGAGCACGGTGACGCGCTGGACGTACGACGTCACGCCGACGCCGTGAGGGGCCCCGGCCGCCCTTCGACTCCGCCCGCCTTCGGCGGGCTACGCTCAGGGCGACCGGTTGGAGCTCTCCGACGGTGTGCTCACTCCAGCCCTAATGCCCGTGGCCCTCCGGCCCGTGCGCGTGGCCGTGCTGGAGCTCGTCCTGCGTCGCCTCGCGCACGGCGCGCACGGTGACGTCGAAGTGGAGCGTCTTCCCCGCGAGCGGGTGGTTGAGATCGATCGTCACCGCGGCCGGCTCCACCTGCTGGATGACGAACGGGACCTCCTCGCCGTCGGGGCCCTGCGCGGAGAGCTCCATCCCGATCTCGGGCACGAACCCGGGCGGGAAGGCCTCGCGCGGCACCCGCTGCACGCGTCGTGGGTCGTGATCGCCGTACCCGTCGCCGGGCGCGACGACGACCTGCTTCTGCTGGCCCTGCTCCATGCCCTCGAGGGCGTTCTCGAGCCCGGGCACGATCTCCCCCTCGCCGTGCAGGTAGGTGAGCGGCTCGCCCGGCTCGGAGCGGTCCACGACCTCCCCGTCCCCGAGGTGCAGTGAGTAGTCGAGATCCACGACCCGGCCCTTTTCGATCCTCACGATGACTCTCCCTTCAAGAAGCGCGGGCTACAGGGTACAGGCTACGGCGCTGCGCCGGTGCCTTTCCTGAAGCCTGTAGCCTGAAGCCCTTCTTCACCAGTATCCCCACCTCCGGCGCAGCGCCCACTCGGCCGCGAGCAGGGCGCCCAGCGCGGCGATGGTCCACCACCGATCCCAGATCGGGACGGTCCGGCGCCGGCCGATCTCGACGACCTCGGGGTCGTTCACCGAGAGCTTCGGCATGCCGTCCCGGACCGCCGAGAAGCCGCCGCCCGTCGCGTCGGCGAGGGCCTGGAGGAGCGAGGGGCGGGGCGCCGCGTCGGCGTCCTCCGGCCCGGCCCCGCGCACGGCCACGGCGGCGGTCGCCTGGTCGGACGAGCCCTCCACCTTCGAGACGATCTTGTACGCCCCCGGTCCCGGGGGGACGAGCTCGAGCCGCGCGGTCCCATCCGGCCCCGCGACGGCGTCCCCGCGCGCGACGGAGCGCCCGTCCTCGGCGACGAGCTCGGCGCTGACCTTGCTCCCCGCGGCGGGACCGAAGTCGGGGCCGTGCGCGGTGATCGTGAGCCCCACCGGCGCGCCGGGCTCGATCGCCGGGGCGTCCGGCTCGACCTGCAGCGGCGCGAGCGAGGGGTCCTTGGCGAGCCAGCGCAGCGCGGAGTTCCAGAACCGCATGTACGTCCGGTCGCCCTGACCCGACTCCGCCGCCTGGAACCCCCACCGCCACGACGCGTCCGTCGCGACGGCCAGCGAGCGGCCCTGCCCGACCTGCCGGACCGCCACGAGCGGCGCGGGCCGGCCCTCCGCCTCGACCGACGGCGCCTCGAGGAGCACGGAGGCGCCCTGGCCCGGCCCGAGGGGACGCGTCGGGTTCACGGCGGTGAGCGCCGGCAGCGAGGCCCAGAGCGCGTCGCTCGCGCCCTCGCCCGCGAGGAGCGCGGTGATCGGGTGGCGCCGGCCCTCCGGCGTGAGCCGCGCGCGGGCCTCGCCCTCGAAGATCGTGGCGCCGCCGAGCGGGTGCACGGGCAGGACCTCGTCGAGCGGCGTGTCGCCGTACCCGCCGCCGCCGAAGCTCTGCTCGCCGCCCACCATGGCGAGCGCGCCCCCGCCGCGCACGTAGTCGCGGAGGTTGGGCAGGAAGCGCTCGATCTCCAGTCCACGGTACGGGCCGTAGGCGAAGTTCATGAACACGACCGCGTCGAAGGTCCGGAGCTGGTCGCCGAAGATCTCGGTCACCGGGAACGGGATGAGCGAGAGCTCCTCCTGCGGCCCCGGGCTGTCGGAGTTCGTCCGGAGGATGAAGAAGCTCACCAGATCGACGTTCGGGTCCTGCTTCAGGAGCCCGCGCAGGAACCGCACGTCCCAGCTCGGCCGCCCGGCGACGAGCAGCACCCGCACCCGATCGCGGATCACGCGGAGCACGAACGAGCGCGCGTTGTTCTCGGCGATGATCTCCTCGGGCAGCACCGGGGTCGAGACGGTGAAGACGAACGTGCCCGTCTCGTCGGGCGAGAACGAGAGCGGGACGGTGTACGTGTCGCGCCCGGGCTCGAGCCGCACGCGCCCCGCGGTGACGGCGTTCCCCTCGCGGCGGAGCACGACCTGGATCTCCTGGCCGGTGAACCCGCGCGCGCGGATCGTCGCCTCGACGGTGAGCTTGTTCCGCACGAAGGCGAAGTCGTCCACCGCGACCCGCTCCACCGCCAGGTCCTTCGGCGCGTCGCGGCCGAGCGCCGCCGCGTTCACGGGGAACCCGAGCGCCTCGAGCCGCTTGCGCGTCGCGGGCGAGAGGCCCTGCGCCAGCGCCGCGTTGTCGGCGCCGTCGGAGACGACGAGCACGCCGGCGAGCTTGCGCCCGGAGCCCGCCGCGCCGCCGGCCCCGGCCGCGACGGCCTCGACGGCGCCGAGGAGATCCGTCTTCCCGCCCGCCGGCGGCAGGCCCCGCCGCGCCGCCTCCGCCGCCGCGGCCGCGACGTCGCCGGCGAAGCCGTAGTACTCGAGGTCCACGCGGTCGGAGAGCCGCCCGAGCGCGCGCTCGTGCTCGCGCAGGAACGCCGCCGCGGCCTCCGCCCGGCTCGTCTCGCCGCGCTCCTCGGGGAAGCGCATCGAGCGCGACGTGTCCACGAGCACCGCGAAGCGGTTCCGGACGCGCGCGGTGCGCAGGAGCTCGAGCGCGGGCTCGACGAGGGCGAACACGGCGAGCAGCGCGGCCCCGGCCCGCAGCCCGAGGAGCGTGGCGCGCCGGCCCGGCCGCGCCTCGCGGCGGAGCCCGCGCCAGGCGAGCGCCACGGCCGCCAGCGCGAGCAGCGCGAGCAGCCCCTGCGCCCAGGGCGGGAGCGGGGAGAGGGTGGTGAGGCGCCAGTCGTCGTAGCCGGGGGGCATCGGGGAGCCGCGTTCAGGTGCGCCGCCGCAGGATGAACGGCAGGTGGACGGCGTCGTCCTTGTAGTCGGTGCAGAGCGCGTACATCGCGAGGTTCACGCCGAGGCGAAAGGCCGCCTCGCGCTGCGCCTCGCCGCCGGGCGTGCAGGGGTACTCCCACTCGCCGAGCTCGGTGCGGGCCCACGCGCCGCCGAGGTCGTTCTGGGAGTAGATGACGGCGGCGCGCCCGTCGAGGAGCTGCGCCTCGAGCCAGGGCTTCGTGAGCACGCGGCCCCCCTGGCGGTCGAGCAGGTAGAACGACTTGTACAGGACGTGGTCGCGCGGGAGCGGCCGGAGCGGCGAGGCGGGGAGCACGCGCGCGAGCTCCCCGCGCACCGCGGCGTCGAAGCCTGCGCCGTCCGAGCCGTCGGCCGCGTCCACGAGCAGGAACCCGCCGTACTGCAGGTGGCGCCGCAGCGCGGCCCGCTCGCCCTCCGCGAAGGGCGGGAACCCGCCCGCGCCGGTGAGGTAGAGCATCGGGTGGCGGTGCATCCCCGGCGCGCCCGGACGCAGGGCCGCCGGCGCGGCCGCGGGCTCGATGGACGTGCGGCGGCCGAGCTCCCAGGCGAGGCGCCGCAGCGCGCTCGGGCGGGGGTTCCACTGGCCGCCGTGCTGGAGGTGGCCGATCTGGAGCTCCGCCGTGACGGCGACGCCGCGCGCGCGCCGGGGCAGGGCGGCGGCGAGCGCTGCCAGCGCGGCGCCCCGGAGGAAGGCGCGGCGAGAAGGGGAGGAGGGGCGGGGAGGCATCAGGAGCCATTGAGTCTATGCGAGGGATCGGCCCCGCGAAACCGGCATTCACGTGGGGAGCGCGCGGCTGGCGTCGCGGGACCGGAGCACCTGCCGGGAGGGCTGGGGCCGAGGGCGGAGGCCCCGGGTAGGTCGGGGGCCGTGCTAGAGTCCCTGCCATGTCGCGCAAGCAGAAGGCGGCCGCCGCGCCGAGCCGGCTGGAGGCCCTCCTGGGCTCCGGCGATCACCGCGCCGCCGCCCGGGAAGCCCGCGCCGTCCTCGCCGACGCCGCCGCCACGCCGGAGCAGCGCGCCCAGGCGCGCGCGGTCCGGGCGTCGCTCACCCCGGAGC
>JAEYZK010000238.1 GCA_023428085.1 Pseudomonadota bacterium | reverse complement strand
GCAGCAGGCCGCCCTGCGCCGTGCTCGCCGCTTCGCGGCTGCGCGCGGCTGCCCCATCTACGATCTCCCGCTCAGCCTGAGCGTAGGGCCCGCGGCAGCGGGCCCGGAGTCGAAGGCCGCCCCTCCCCCCAGCGAGCTGGGGCCCCCCACCCTGCATCACCCGGCAGGCCATATGGATGGCCTCGATCCGGCGCGCCCGGCGCTTAGGTTCCTCCTGCACGGAGGAACCATGATCACGATCCGCAGATCCGACGAGCGCGGCCACCTCGACCACGGCTGGCTCGACACCCGCCACACGTTCTCGTTCGCGTCCTACCACGACCCGGCGCACATGGGCTTCCGCGCCCTGCGGGTCATCAACGAGGACGTGGTCCAGGGCGGCGAGGGGTTCGACCCGCACGGCCACCGCGACATGGAGATCCTCACGTACGTGCTCTCCGGCGCGCTGGCCCACCGCGACTCGACCGGCGGCGGGGGCGCGCTGCGGAACGGCGAGGTGCAGCGGATGAGCGCCGGGACGGGGATCCGGCACTCGGAGTTCAACGCCTCCGCGACCGAGCCGGTGCACCTCCTCCAGATCTGGCTCCTCCCCGACCGGCCCGGCCACCGGCCGTCGTACGAGCAGAAGGAGTTCCCGGCCGACGAGCGGCGGGGCCGCCTGCGCCTCGTGGCCTCGCCCGACGGCGCGGAGGGCGCGACCACCCTCCACCAGGACGCCCGCGTCTTCGCGACGCTGCTCCCGGACGGGCAGACGGCGGAGCACCCGCTCGCGCCCGGTCGGCACGCCTGGGTCCAGGTGGCGCGCGGGGCGGTGGAGCTGAACGGCGCGTCGCTCTCGGCCGGCGACGGGGCGGCGGTCTCGGACGAGCGGCTGCTGAAGCTCACCGGCCGGGGGCCCGGCGAGGCCGAGCTGCTCGTGTTCGATCTGGCGTGACGTCGCTCGTGGTATCTGCAGCCGCATGTCCGAGACCGATCCCACGCGGAGGGGCGAGCTCCCGCTCCGCTACGGCTGCAACCCGCACCAGACCCCGGCCCGCGTCCTCGTCCCGGGGGGCGCCGGCGCGCTCCCGTTCCGCGTCCTGAACGGCGCGCCGGGCTACATCAACCTGCTCGACGCGCTCAACGCCTGGCAGCTCGTCCGCGAGCTGCGGCGCGCCGTCGGCCTCCCCGCGGCGACCTCCTTCAAGCACGTGAGCCCCGCCGGCGCCGCCGTCGCCGTCCCGATGGGCGAGGCCGTCCGGCGCGCCTCGTTCGCGGACGACGTCGAGCTCTCGCCGCTCGCGACCGCGTACGCCCGCGCCCGCGGCGCCGATCGGCTCTCGTCGTTCGGCGACTTCGCCGCGCTCTCCGACGTCGTGGACGTCCCGACGGCGGCGCTCCTCAAGCGCGAGGTCTCCGACGGCGTCATCGCCCCGGGCTACGAGCCGGCGGCGCTCGAGCTGCTCCGCTCCAAGCGCGGCGGCACCTACTGCGTCCTCGAGATCGACCCGGCCTGGGAGCCGCCCGCGACCGAGACCCGCGAGGTGTTCGGGGTGACGTTCGAGCAGCGGCGCAACGCCGTCGTCCCCGGCCCGGAGCACCTCGGGAAGATCGTGACGAGGAACCAGGGCCTCCCCGACGACGCCCGCCGCGACCTGCTCCTCGCGCTCGTCACGCTCAAGTACACGCAGTCGAACTCCGTCTGCTTCGCCGCGGAGGGACAGGCGATCGGCATCGGCGCGGGCCAGCAGTCGCGCGTCCACTGCACCCGGCTCGCGGGCGCCAAGACCGACCGCTGGTGGCTGCGCCAGCACCCGGCCGTGCTCGCGCTGCCGTTCCGGCCCGACCTCGGCCGCCCGGAGCGGAACAACGCCATCGACCTGTTCCTCGAGGAGGGGCTCTCGCCCGCGGAGGAGCGCGCCTGGCTCGAGTGCTTCACGCGCCCGCCGGCGCGGCTCACGGCCGCCGAGCGGCGCAGGTGGCTCGACGGCCTCCAGGGCGTGAGCTTCGCGTCCGACGCCTTCCTGCCGTTCCGGGACAACGTCGATCGCGCCGCCCAGAGCGGCGTGCGCTACGTCTCGCAGCCCGGCGGCTCGGTCCGCGACGACCTCGTCATCGGCGCGGCGGACGAGTACGGGATGGTGATGGCGTTCTCGGGGTTGCGCTTGTTCCATCATTAGGGCGGGGGAACGCGCCTCCGTGCTCGAGTCGAACCCGCGCCCGCGGAGCCCGGGACTCGGGGCCACGCGGGCCTGACGAGCTCGTTGGATTCGAGCAGAAGCGATCTCCGGCGCGCCGCCTCCGCCACCGCGGTTACAATCCCCGACCCATGGCCATCTTCGGCTCGCTCTCGACCATCCGCGCGCAGGCGCCCGGGTCCCCCGCCTACGCGGCCGCGCTCGCCTACGCGGCGGAGGTCCTGACGCCCGGCAGCGCCGCGCACGCGCGGCTCCTCGCGATGCCCGCCGGCGAGACCGCGCGGATCGAGCTCGGGGGCGGCGTCCACGCGATGGAGCAGGTGTACACGACGCGCGCGCGCGAGGACGGGCGCTGGGAGTCGCACCGGGCCCACGTGGACCTGCAGCTCGTCCTCGGGGGCGCCGAGCTCGTCGAGGTGGCCGAGGCCGCGGGGCTCGTGGTCGCGGAGGACCGGACCCCGGACGCGGACGTGATCTTCTACGCGCCGGCGCGCGCGGGCGGCGTCCTGCGGCTCGCGGCCGGCGCGGCCGCGCTGCTCTTCCCGGCCGACGCGCACCTCACCGGCCTCGCGGACGGGCCCGCGATCCTCGTGCGGAAGACGGTGGTGAAGATCCCCGTGGGCGGATAGAAGACGGCGCCGTGCCGGATCCCGCCCGCCGCTCGCTCGAAGCCTGGATGCCGCGCCTGCTCGCGGTCTGGCGGCGGAGCGCGTCCGCACCGCGGCCCGGCGCGCAGGGCCGCGG
>JAEYZK010000019.1 GCA_023428085.1 Pseudomonadota bacterium | reverse complement strand
CCCCCGCGCTTCGCGCGGGGCCCCCACCCCGCCGCCACCAGTTCGTCGGCGGGCGTGTTCGGTAGCGAGCCCACGCGCCCAGCCCGCGCCCGAGGTGTGGCCGAACCTGTTGCCGCGGGTCGCGCGGCCGTGTAACGCTTCCTCCATGCGCGACGCGGAGGTCGTTGCCGGCTTCCTCCGGGTGGAGGAGGCCGAGATGCTGACGGAGCTCCTCTCGTCGGCCGGCGTGGACGCGTGGTTCGAGGGCGCGGTGAGCGCGCCGCTCGGCGCCCTCATCCCGGGCGCCGGGGGCGGCGCGAAGCTGCTCGTGCGGACCGCCGACGCCGCGCGCGCCCGCGAGCTCATCGGGGCGAGCGGCATCTTCCGCGCGGAGCCCACCGGGGAGCTCGAGCTCGCGGGGCGGGAGCGGGCGGGCGCGCGCGCTCCGGGCGACCTCCACCCCGGGGGCGGACGCCTCGCAGCGCCGCTCTACCCGCTCCTCGTGATCGCCGGCGTGGTCGCCGCGACCGCGGCGGTCTTCGTCGCCCGGCTCTGAGGGCGCCGGACCGGGGTCGCGACCGACCGCGGAGGTGTCATGCCGCGTTGCCAGGGGCGCGCGAGGCGGCTACGTTCCGCCCCGTGTCCCCGCCCGGCACGCCCACGCCCCCGCCCGCCGAGGCGGAGCAGCAGGAGATCACGCGCCTGTGCGTGTCCACGGGCCTCGTCCTCATGCAGCACGGGGCCGAGAGCGCCCTCATCGAGACGCTGATGCGGCGGCTCGGGATCGCGCTCGGGGTGGACCGCGTCGAGGCCGGCATCTTCGCCAACTCGATCGTCCTCGCCACGCTCTGCGGCAACCGCTCCGTGACCACCGTCCGCCGCGTCGAGGACCGCGGCATCAACATGAACGCGGTCACGCAGGTGCAGCGGGCGGTGCTGGACGTGGAGGCGGGCGCGCTCGACGTCGCCGGGTACCGGGCCCGGCTCGCCGCCGCCGTGCCGCCCCCCTACGCGCGCTGGATCCTGGCGCTCGCGATCGGCCTCTCCTGCGCAGCGTTCGCGCGGCTCGCGCGCGCCGACCTCCCCGGCTGCGCCGCGGTGCTCGCGGCGAGCGCGGTCGCGATGTACGCGCGCCTCCGGCTGGCGCGGCTCCACTTCAGCCCGGTCGTGACCTTCTTCTTCGCGGCCTTCGCCGCGAGCTCGCTCGCCGGCCTGCTCGCGGCGCCGCTCCGGCTCGGCGGGTGGCACGCCTGGCCCGGGAGCGCGACCCCGAGCCCCGTGCTCGCCTCGTGCGTGCTCTTCCTCGTCCCGGGCTTCCCGCTCATCAACGGCGTGTCCGACATGGTGAAGGGGTACACGAGCATCGGCCTGTCGCGGCTCGCGTACGCCACGCTGCTCGCGGCGGCCGCGGCGGCGGGGATCCTGCTCTCGATGGCGCTCCGGAGCCGGTGGGGGCTGCCGTGAGCACGCTGCTCGGCTTCCTCCACACCGCCGCGCTCGCGGCCATCCCGGCGGTCGGCTTCGGCATGGCGTTCAACGTCCCGGTCCGCGTCCTGGCGTGGTGCGCCCTCGGCGGCGCGCTGGGGCGGGGGCTCCGGTTCCTGCTCACCGAGGCGGGCCTGCCCGCGGCGTGGGCGACGCTCATCGCCGCCGCCGCGGTGAGCTGGCTCGGCGTCTGGGCCGCGCAGCGGCTCCGGGCGCACCCCAAGGTGTTCACGGTCGCGGCGGTGATCCCGATGGTCCCCGGCGTCGCGATGTACCAGACGATGCTCGCGCTCTGGCAGATGGAGCGCTCCGGCGTCACGAACGACCTCCTCACGACCGCGCTCGAGCAGGGGCTCGACGCGACGTTCGTCGTCGCCGCCCTGGCGGTCGGCCTGGCGGTGCCGGGCCTCTTCGTGTTCCGGCGGCGCCCGGTGGTGTGAATGACCTCCTCCGCTCCCTCCCTGGCCCGCGCCCGGCTCCAGGCGCTGCTCGTCATCGCGGCCACCGTGGCCCTCGACCAGCTCTCGAAGACGACGGCCCGCGCGCTGCTCGAGCCGAACCGGCGGAGCTCCTACCTCGGCGACCTGCTCCGGCTGGAGCTCGTGCAGAACCCCGGCGCGTTCCTCTCGCTGGGCGCCACGCTCCCGCCGCGCATCCGCGGCGTCGTCCTCACGTGGGGCGTGCTCGCGCTCGTCCTGGGCACGGCCTGGGTGGCGCTCGTCCGCCCGGGCGCCCGCCCCGTCGCGCTCGGCGCGGCGCTCGTCGCGGGCGGAGGCCTCGGGAACCTGTGGGACCGGATCGCGGCGAACGGGTTCGTGACCGACTTCCTGAACCTCGGGATCGGGCCCCTCCGCACCGGCGTCTTCAACGTGGCGGATCTGGCGATCGTGGGCGGCGCGGTGCTCCTGCTGTGGCCCGCCCGGCGCGCCCCTCCGCCGGCCGCGCCCCCTCCGCCCGATGCCTGAGCCCCGCCCGCCCCGCTCCCCCGAGCTCCTCGCCCCCGCCGGCGGCCTCGAGGCCGGGCTCGCGGCGTTCCAGTACGGCGCCGACGCCGTCTACCTCGGGCTCCAGCGGTACTCCGCCCGCGCCGACGCCCAGAACTTCACCCTCGACGAGCTCGATCGGCTGCTCGGGTACGCCCGCTCGCTCACGCCGCGGCGCCGCTGCTTCGTCGCGGCGAACACGCTCGTCCTCGACGGTGAGCTTTACGGCCTGGTCGAGACGCTCGGCGCGCTCGCCGAGCTCGGGGCCGACGCGGTCATCGTGCAGGACCTCGGGGTCGCCCGCGTCGCGCGCCGCCACTTCCCCGAGCTCGAGCTCCACGCGAGCACGCAGCTCGCCGCGCACTCGGCCGGCGCCGTCGAGACGCTGCGCGACCTGGGCTTCTCGCGCGTGACGCTGGCGCGCGAGCTGACGCTGGCCGAGATCCGCGCGGCGGCGGCCGTCCCCGGCGTCGAGGTCGAGACGTTCCTGCACGGCGCGCTCTGCTACGCGTACAGCGGCCTGTGCCTGTTCTCGTCGCTCCTCCTCGGGCGGAGCGGGAACCGGGGGCGGTGCGCGTACCCGTGCCGCGATCGCTGGGAGGTGACGTCGTTCAACGGGGCCCTTCGACCGGCGCAGGGGGAGCGGACCACGAGCGCCGCTTGCTCCGAGGGCCTGCGCGGCGGCTTCGCCTTCTCGATGAAGGACCTGGCGCTGCCCGACCACGTGGGCGCGCTCCGCGCGGCGGGGGTGGCCTGCCTCAAGATCGAGGGGCGCAAGAAGGCGCCGCTCTACGTGGCGGCGGCCGTGGACTTCTACCGGCGGCTGCTCGACGGGACGCTGCCGCCCGCGGAGCGCCCCGCGCGCGAGGCCGATCTCCAGGCCACCTTCGCGCGTCCCTGGACCACGCTCTTCCTCGACGATCACCGCAGCCAGGACGGGGCCGACCGCGATCGCGTCGGCCACCGCGGCACGCCGGTGGGCGCGGTCGAGGCCGTGGTGAAGGGCGCCGGCAGGGCGGCGATCCGGTTCCGGAGCGCGCGGCCGCTGGCGGTCCACGACGGGCTGCTGCTCGAGGTGCCCGGCCTCGACCGGCCGTTCGGGTTCGGGATCGCGGCGCTGCGGGTCGTGAAGGACGGGCGCGCGGGCGGCGAGGTCTACGAGAGCCCGGCGGGCGCCGTGGTCGAGGTGCCGCTGCCGGAGGGGTACCCGACGCTGCCGCCCGGAGCGGCGATCTCGTGCTCGTCGTCGCAGGGCGTGAAGCTCCGGTACCGGCTCGACCGGCCGAACCTCGCCCCGCACCGGGCGCGCCGCCCGATGCGCGTGACCGCCGACGTGGGGCCCGCGCGCGTCCGGCTCGAGGCGACCGCCGAGGTGGCGCCCGGGAGGACCGTCCGCGCGGGGGCGGAGGTCGCGGGCCGGTTCGACCCGGCGCGCGACCCGGGCAAGATGGTCGCCACGGCGCGGGCGGCGCTGGAGAAGCTCGGCGACACGCGCTTCGCCCTCGCGGAGCTCGCCTGGCGCGATCCCGCGGGCCGCTTCGTGCCCATCTCGCGGCTCAACGACGCCCGGCGGGCGCTGGCGGAGGGGCTCGACGCCGCGGTGCGCGCCGACGTGGCCGCGCGGGTGGAGGCGGCGAAGGGGGAGCTGGGGAGGGGGGACCTGGGGGAGGGGTGGATTGGGGAGGCGGGATCGAGGGCGCGGGCGGATGGGGAGAGGCCGGGCGCGGGCTCGGGCTCGTTCACGGAAGAGGCCGCGCGCTCGTTCACGGGAGAGGCGGTCGCCTGGATCCTGAAGACCGATCGGCTCGCCACCCTCGACGGCTTCCCGCCCGAGGAGCTGGCCGCGGCCGAGGAGCTGGTCGTCGATCTGGGGCGCGAGCCGGTGCGCGACCTCGTCCCGCGGCTCGAGGCGCTCGCGGCGCGCGCGGGCGGGCGGGGGAAGCTCCGCCTCGCCCTCCCGGCCGTCGTGCGCGCCTGGGAGGAGAAGGCGGTCCGCGCGCGCATCGCCGCGCTCCGCGGCGCCGGCTTCGATCGCTGGGAGCTCACCAACGCCGCCTCCTGGGCCCTGCTCGGCCTCCGCCCCGGGGCGCCGCACGGGCTCGATCTCACCTCCGACTGGCCGCTGTACTGCGTGAACCGCGGGGCGGCGGCCGCGCTCCGCGCGCTGGGCCTCCGGCGGGTGACGCTCTCCCCCGAGGACGTCCGCGCGAACCTCGCCGCGCTCCTCGGCCGGCTCGGTCCTGCCGCGGCGGTGGTCGTGTACGAGGACGCGCCCCTGTTCCTCTCGGAGTCGTGCCCGTACGCGACCCTCCGGGGCTCCTGCCCGGGGCCGTCGGACTGCACGTTCGAGGAGCTGGAGCTCACGTCCTCGCACGGAGGCCGCGTCCGGGTCGTCAACGATCGTTGCCGGAGCGTCACCCTGAACGACGCGCCCTTCAGCCTCGCGCCCCGGCTCCGTGCGCTCCGCGACGCGGGCGCCCGCGCGCTCCGCGTCCACTTCGTGCACCGGCCCTACGACGCGGCCGAGGCGCTCGCGATCTGGCGCGGGCTGCGCGGGCCCGCCCCGGCGGCGCGCGGCCACACCGGGAGCTTCGATCGGGCGGGGTGGTGAGCATCTTCACGGTCACGGTCTGGTGACGACCGCGTGTCTCCGGTAGATCCCCGCGGAACCATGGACGCTCCACGCAGACCGACCCACCGACCGGCCGTCCGCAGAGGGATCGCCTGGGCCGCGTACGGGGTGTCGATCGTCGCCCTCCTCTTCGCGCTCCAGGCCTTTCACGTGGGGTCGGTCCGGACCGTGGTCCTCGACTGGCCGCGCGTCTTCCCCGTCCTCTTCCTCGTGAACCTCGCGATCCTCGCGCTGGTCTTCGCGGGGCTGCACGCGCTCTTCAACTCGGCGTTCTACGCCCTGGCGGCGCTCGCGCCGCTCGTGCTCGCGCTCGGGTACGCGGATCGGGCGAAGCTGCGCGTCCTCGATCTCCCGGTCCTCCCGAGCGACCTCCTGTTCCTGCGGGAGCTCGCCTCGCTGAAGGGGTACTACGCGCAGATCATCGGGCTCGGCGTGGTCGGGGTCCTGACGGTGGCGCTCCTGCTCCGCCGCGTCCGGGACCGCGTGCCGCACCTGCGCGTGCGCCCGATGCCGCGGGTCGCCACGTTCCTGTGCGTGGCCGGGCTGCTCGGGTTCGCCGCCTCCGCGCCCAGCACCCGCGCCGACGGGCTCAACCGGGCGCTCGGGATCCGCAACATCCACTGGCACCCGTTCCAGAACTACAAGCAGAACGGCGTCCTGTACGGCTTCTTCATGTACGCCGAGAGCGCGCTCGTCCGCGCGCCGCCGCGGTACGGGCGCGCGGAGATCGACCGGCTCCTCGGGAAGTATCCGCCCGTGCCGGCCCGCGACCCCGCGCGCCGGCCCAACGTGATCGTCTACATGAGCGAGTCGTTCTGGGACGTCCGGAACCTCCCGGGGGTCGCGCTCGGCTTCGAGGCGACGCCGCAGTACCGCGCGCTCCAGGAGGCCGGCTACGGGTTCCGGCTCGTGACGCCCGCCTTCGGCGGGAACACGTGCGATCCCGAGTTCGAGTTCCTGACGGGATTGCCCGTGAAGTACTTCGCCCCGGGCTCGCGGGCGTTCCAGCAGTACGTCCGGCGCCCGCTGCCCTCGATCGCGCGGCTCTTCGAGGCGCACGGGTACCACACCGCCGGCCTGCACACGTACCACCGCTGGTTCTGGGGCCGCGACCGCGTCTACCCGCTCATGGGGTTCGACGTCTTCCGGGGCATCGAGGACATGGCGCACCGGGAGAAGGTCGGCGACTACTTCTCCGATCGGATGCTCACGCGCGTCGTGATCGAGGAGACGCGGCGGACCGACGACCCGTGGTTCATCTACGCGATCAGCGTGCAGAACCACGGGCCGTACCGCCCGAACCGCTACCCGAAGCTCGACCACGACATCCCGGCGACCGGGCTCTCGGAGGCGGCCGCCGCCGAGCTCCGCACGTACACGCAGGGGCTCTCCGACGCGGATCGTTCGCTCCAGGAGCTCGTCCGGTTCGTGGACGCCCAGGAGGAGCCGACGCTGCTCCTGTTCTTCGGCGACCACCTGCCCGGCGCCAACGCGCTCTTCGCCGAGACCGGGTTCCTCACGGAGGGCCTCGATCCGGTGGAGGACGCGCGCCGGCGGTACCTGGAGGGCGGCGTGGTGCACGCGAACTTCCCCATCCCGCCGCCGCGCGGGAGGGTGCTCAGCCCGCAGTTCCTCTCGCTGTACGTCGCCGAGCTGGCGGGGCTCGAGCTGCCGCCGTTCTACCGGTTCCTCGCCGACGTGCGCGACCGGTTCCCCGGGTTCTCGCGCAACCTCGTCCTCGATCCGACGGGCGCGGTCGTGCCGCCGGACGATCCGCGGGTCCGCGCGACGGACGCGGAGTACTGGTCGATCGTCTACGACGTCCTGTTCGGCGCGAACCACGGGGCGAGGTACTACCCGCCCGTGGCTCCGCGGGTGGCGGGGGTGGACCTGGGGCCGGCGGACGAAGCCGTGGGGAAGCGCTGAGCGTTCGTTTGCCGCGCGTGAATCCTCGGGCTCGGGCTCGGGCTCGGGGTGGATCCCCGAGCGGGCATGGGTGCGCTCGCCGGGTGCGTGATACGTAAGGGTGTGTGTGCGCCCTACCTCACAGGGCGGCGGGAGGCACCAACCGGCCATGAGGCGACGGACCTTCTTCGTTGCCGGCGCCACGGGGAAGCAGGGCGGGGCGCTCGCGCGGCAGCTCCTCGCGCGCGGGCTGCGCGTGCGGATCTACACGCGAAACCCGGGGGGCGCGCAGGCCCGCCTCCTGGAGCGGCTCGGCGCCGTTCTCCACGCCGGCGGCTTCGACGATCGGAACGCGCTCGCGGTCGCGATGCGCGGCTGCCACGGGGCGTTCGCGGTGGCGACCTCCGCGGAGGCCGGCGTCGAGGCGGAGGTCCGCCACGGGCGCGCGCTCGCGGCGGCGGCACGCACCGCCGGGATCCCCCACCTGGTCTACAGCTCGATGGCGGGCGCGGACCGGCCCACCGGTGTCGCCCACCTCGAGTCGAAGGGCGAGATCGAGCGCCACCTCGCCCACGCGGGCGTCCCGTACACCATCCTCGCCCCGGTGTTCTTCATGGAGAACTGGCTCGCCATCGCCCCGTCGGCGGTGGCGCGCGGCCGGCTCGCGTACCCGCTACCGCCCGGGCGCGTGCTCCAGATGGTCGCGGTGGACGACGTCGCCGCCTTCGCCCGGATGGTGCTGGAGGCGCCAGTGGGGTTCCTGAACCGCCGGATCGAGCTCGCCGGCGACGCCCTGCCGATGGAGGAGATCGCGGCGGTGCTCTCGCGCGCGGTGGGGCGCGCGCTGCCGTACCGGCCCGTGCCGCTGGAGGCGGTCTGGGCGCGCGACGCGCTCCTCGGCCGCGTCTGCTCGTGGCTCGACGGCGACGGCCCGCGCGTGGACATCGAGCGGCTCCGCGCGCGCCACCGGGACCTCGGCTGGACGTCGTTCGCCGCGTGGGCGCGCCGCCAGGCGTGGGACGAGGTGCTGGCGCCGCCGGCGGCCGCGTCCGCTGCCCGCGCCTGGGTGCTCGGGGCGAGCTGATCCGGCCAGGTGTGAGCCGCCCTGCCCCTCTCGGGAGCAGCTGCTCCCGACGCCCTGACGCGTCGCCAAACCGTGCTATCAGTGGAACCCTCGTACCGACGCGTGGGGGCGCGCGGACCCGGTCGGGGTCCGCAAGGAGGATCGGCAGATGGCCGGCGACCAGCAGACCCCATTGCAGGCGGCCGCGGCCGCGTTCCGGTCCGCGCTGTCCGGCGCCGACATCCTGCCGCAGGTGAAGTTCCACTTCGACGCCCAGGACGCGGGCCCCGCGACCTGGGGCGTCCGGTCCTTCTCGCTCGAGGAAGGGCTCTCCGGGCTCTACGTCTGCACGCTCGAGCTGAAGAGCGAGGCGGCGGACGCGGACCCGTCGGACCTCGAGGGGGCCTCCTGCGTGCTCCGCATCGAGCGCGGCCACGAGGTCCGCCGGCTCTGCGGCGTCGTCTGCCAGGTGAAGGCGCACGGCTGGATGGTCGACTACACGCTGGCCCGCGTCGAGGTCCGCCCCGCGCTCGCGCTGCTCGGCCTCACGCAGGGCGCGCGCATCTTCCAGCAGATGTCCGCCGCCGAGATCGTGCAGGAGGTCCTCGCCAAGGGCCTGCAGCCGTACAAGCGCACCGTCCACCTCGGCCTCTCCCGCGACTACCAGGCGCGGGAGTACTGCACCCAGTACGCGGAGTCGGATCTCGACTTCGCGCTCCGCCTCATGGCCGAGGAGGGCATGTTCTTCCGCTTCGACCACTCCGGCGAGACCGAGGAGCTCGTCGTCCTCGACCTCAACGACAACTGCCCCGAGCTCCCGCAGGGCGCGGTGCCGGTCGTCGCCCGCGAGGCGCCGGCGGAGCTCCTCCCGTCCGAGTCGATCGGATCGTTCACCTCGAGCCGCCGGCTCCAGGCCACCGAGGTCGTGCTGCGCGACCACTCGTGGACGGCGCCGGACGTCGACTACACCGAGCCTCCCCGCGGCACGCCGCCGAGGAAGGACGCGCTCGGACGCGTGCGCGAGCTGTACCGGCCCGCCACCCCCGACAACCTCATCCGCGACTACGACCCGGGACAGAAGAAGTACGTCGGCAACCAGAGCCCCGCGTACCGGAAGCTGGCCCTCGAGCGGCTCCAGACCCGCACGCGGCTCGCCGAGGGCGACAGCAACGTCATCGCGCTCGTCCCGGGGGCGGTCCTGGAGATCGCCGGCCACAACGGCCCGGGCATGGACGGCAAGTACCTCCTCACCTCGGTCCGGCACGAGGGCCACGCGGCGGAGGAGCTCCACTTCCAGATGAAGGACGTCGCCGGCGACCGCTCCCGGTACCGCAACGAGTTCACCTGCATCCCCGTGGACCTCCCCTACCGCCCCGAGGCGCGGCTGCGGCCCGCCCCGATGTGCCCGGCGACCGCGATCGTGGTCGGGCCGCCGGGCGAGGAGATCCACACCGACCCGCACGGCCGCATCAAGGTCCAGTTCCACTGGGACCGCGACGGCAAGAAGGACGAGCGCTCCTCGTGCTGGGTCCGCGTCGCGCAGGCATGGGCCGGCCCGGGCTGGGGCTTCGTCTTCATCCCCCGCGTCGGGATGGAGGTGGTGGTCCAGTTCCTCCAGGGCGATCCCGACCGGCCCCTCGTCACGGGGTGCGTCTACAACGGGGCGAACCCGCCGCCGTACCCCCTCCCGGACAAGAAGACCCAGAGCACCATCCGGACCGCGAGCTCCCCCGGCTCGAACGGCAACAACGAGCTGCGGTTCGAGGACGCGAAGGACGAGGAGGAGATCTACCTCCACGCCCAGCGCGACATGAACGAGACGATCGAGCGGAACCACAGCGCGAGCGTCGGCGGCAGCCAGTCGGTCTCCGTGGGCGGCGACCAGTCGATCTCCGTCACGGGGAACCAGACCGTCACCGTGAAGGGCGGCGGGTCGGGCGCCGTGCACAGCAAGGTCGACATCACCGGGAAGCACCAGCTCGACGCCTCCGACACCATCGCGATCCAGGCGCCCACGAGCATCTCGCTCACGTGCGGCGGCAGCTCGGTCCTGATCGAGCCCGGGAAGATCACCCTCACGGCCGGGGACGGCTCGAAGATCGTCCTCGACGCCAACGCGCTCATGCAGTCGTCCCAGGGCAGCAAGGTCCTGCTCGACGCGAACGCCTGCACCGAGTCGAGCGCCGGCGCGAAGACCCTCCACGACGCGAACGTCCTCTCGCAGTCGGTGCCGGGGGCCAAGGTGCTCCTCGACGCCAACGCGCTCGTCCAGTCGGTGCCCGGCGCGCAGATGCTCCTCGACGCCAACGCGCTCGTCTCGGCGGTGCCCGGCGCGTCGATGGTGCTCGACGCCAACGCGACGGTGTGCGCGCCGGCGAACGCCACGCTCCAGGGTGGGCCCCAGGCCACGGTGGCCGCGACCGTCGCCACGCTGGCGGGCGGCGGCGGTGCGGTCGAGGCCGGGCCCGCGGGCGTGACGGCCACCGGCGGCAAGGTGAGCATCTCGGGCGGCATGGTGGACGTCACCGGCGCCCTCGTGAAGATCAACTGAGGTCGCGCGCCCGGAGGCCCCATTGCAGTCCATCTCTCGCGCGCTCTGCCGCCTCCACGAGGACGCCTCCTGGTTCGCCCGGGCGCACGAGCTGCGGCTGCTCGCGATCCGGACCTCCGCCGACCTGCGGAAGCCGGCGATGAAGGCGCTCGCGCAGGCCGAGTACCACCACGACAATGCTTCACCCTGGGTGATTCTCGAGGACGCGCGCTCCGCCGAGGACGACGGGTGGCAGGCGCGGGCCAATCGCCTCCTGGAGGACTGGGAGGCCCGTCGCAAGGCGTTCGCCAAGGACGGGATCGAGCTCCCGCCCGTGGAGCTCCGCCGGGCGAGCGCGCCGCCGGCGCCTGCGCCCGCCGTCGCCGGGCCGCCGGCCCCGGCCGCGC
>JAEYZK010000044.1 GCA_023428085.1 Pseudomonadota bacterium | reverse complement strand
GCGCACCGCGGGGCCGAGCGGCGGCGGCGCGTCGCGCGCGCCCGCGAGCGCGGCCACCTCCGCGGGCGTGAGCGGGCTCTCGGGCACCGCGTTCACGAACAGTCCGGCCCGCGACATGCCGAGCACGCCGCGCACCTGGGCGTCGAGCTCGATCGCCTCGTGGACCGGCGTCTCCTCGGGGAGCGTCACGAGGGCCACCGCGGTCTGGACGGGGTCCACGAGGAGCCGCTCCATCCACTCGGCGTCGTGCCGGAGCGGGCCGGCGGGGACGGCGTCGAGCAGGGCGGACGGCACCCGGAGGAGCTGGACGGCGTGACCCGTCGCCGGCGCGTCCACGAGCACGAGGTCCCAGCGCGGCCCGTCGGGGCCGCGCGAGCGCGCCTCGTGCAGGATCTTCCCGAGCACGACGAGCTCGGCCAGCGAGGGGATGGCGCGCAGGAAGTAGCGGGTGAGCCGGTTCTCGAACACGGCGTGCGTCACGGCCTGGAACCGGAGCACCAGGAGGCCGTACTCGTGCATCGCGGCCGCGGGCAGCACGTTGAGCGCGTGGATGCCGGGCCGGAGCTCAGCGATAATTGCTCGGGCTTCGCCCTCGCCCCGTCGGCGGGCGGAGCCCGCCTCCTCCGGAATTGCTCGGGCTTCGCCCTCGCCCCGTCGGCGGGCGGCGCCGGCGTCGCGGCCGAGGGCTCGGACCTCGCCCGCGCAGAGGAGCGCCGCGATGCGCGGCTGCGGCGCGTTCACCTCGCAGACGAGCACGCGCTTCCCCGCGCGCGCCGCGAGGAGCGCGAGCGCGGCGGTCACCGTGGACTTCCCCGCGCCGCCCTTGCCGGCCACGAAGACGAGGTGCCGGTCGAGAAGGGTGGGATCGGCCACGAGGCTTGACAAGCTAGCGAGGGGAGGGGGACAAGTCCACACGCCATGATCCTCGACGACGTGCTCAAGAACCCCGCCCTCCGCAGGGCGCTCGCGGCGGGCGAGGAGCAGGTGGGCAAGGTCGTCGGGAAGCTCCTCTCGAGCGGGACCGTCACCGCGGGGTTGCAGGGCCTGGTGCAGTCGGCGCTGCAGGCGCGGGCGACCTTCGATCGGGGTGTGCAGCAGGCGCTCCGCGCCGCGAACCTCCCCTCCCGGGAGGACATGGCCCAGCTCCGGCGGAAGCTCGACGAGCTCGAGTCCATGATCGACGGGCTCTCGGAGCGCGTGGGGCGTCCGCGGGATGGGCGCGACGACCCGGGCGAATGACCGGATGCGCAGGATCGCGTTCTTCAACGAGAAGGGCGGCACCTGCAAGACGACCCTGTGCGTCCACCTCGCGGCGCACCTCGCGCGGCGCGGGAAGCGCGTCCTCGTCGTGGACCTCGACACGCAGGGGCACGCGGGCAAGTCGCTCGGCGTGGACGTCCGCGGCCTCTCACCCACGGTGCACGAGTGGCTCCTCGACGACGTCCGGGCGCCGTTCGAGGCGGTGGTGCGCCCGACGCCGGTCGCCGGCGTGGAGCTCGTGCCGGCGAACAAGGCGCTCGCGGAGCTGCCGGTGGCGCTCGCCGCCGCCCCGGATCGCGCGGACCGGCTCGACGCGCGCCTCGCGTCGCTGCCGGCGCGCCACGACGTGGTGCTCCTCGACGCCCCTCCCTCGCAGTCGCTCGTGACCGAGAACGTGCTCCGCGCGGCGCGCGAGCTCGTCATCCCGGTGGCGCTCACCTACCTCGCCCTCGACGGCTGCGCCGAGGTGCTCGAGAGCCTCGACCGTCTCCGGGCGGCGCGGGGCCGCGCCCCTGCGCTGTCGCTCGTCGTCCCGACGTTCCACCGCCGCACGCAGCTCGCCCGCGAGATCCTCGCGAAGCTGCGCGAGCGGTTCCCGCGGGAGCTCTCGCGCACGGTCCTGAGCTTCTGCGTCAAGGTGGACGAGGCGCAGAGCCACGGGCGGACGGTGTTCGAGCACGCGCCGCGGTCGCAGGGGGCGCGCGAGCTCGCCAGGCTCGGGGACGAGCTGCTGGCCTTCGGTCAGTAGTCCCGAGCCCGAGCCGGAGCCCGAAGTCCCATCGTGGCCGGCGGCTGTGGCGCCGGTCGGGGAAGGTCGATCGCAGGGGCCGTTCTCGCGAACCCCGGCGCATCGCCTGCCCGGACGGTACCGGGACCTGAGGGCCGGCCCAGCCGCGCTACTTCTTCGCCAGCTCCTCGACCCGCTTCTCCAGCTCCTCGATCCGCTTGCCGATCTCGTCGAGCTGCCGCCGGACCTCGGGGAGGTTCGACATGCCCTCGACGGCGGCGCGGACGCGCTCGTCGACCTTGCGCTGGACGGCGACCATCGCCTCCTGCGAGGCCTGCACGAGCTCGAGGGCGCGGTCGCGCGTGTCCTGCCCGCGCGTGAGGAGGCTCTGCACGCGCTGCTCGGCGGCGGCGCGCACCGCCTCCACCCGTCCGCGCAGCTCGGCCTGCGTGCCCTCGACGAGGCGCTGCGCGACCTCTCCGCCGTGGCGGATCATGTCGCGCAGGGTCGTCAGCCCGACCTTCGAGGTCTTCTTCTCCTCCTCGAAGATGATCTGGGCCAGCGTGACCGACGTGAGGTCTTCCTTGGTCCGGTTGTCCACGACCTTCACCTCGGCGCCGCCCTTGATCATCTGGGCGATCTCCTCGAGGGTGACGTATCGGGACTCCTCGGTGTCGTAGAGCTTCCGGTTCGTGTACCGCTTGATCACCTTCGGCACACCCGCGCCTGCTGCTGCGCCAGCGTCGGGCGGGGGCGAGTCGGTCTCTTCTGTACGCTCGTCGGTCATCCCCGCATCCCCGGGCCGGAGTTCATGTAAGTGCGCGCAATCGGGGAATTCTTCTGCCGCGCGCCGACTGGTGTCAAGGCCGTTCGAGGTGTAACCTCGGTTTCCCGGTCGGGGGCCGAATGATCGTCATCTGCACGGGCTGCCAAGCGAGGTTCCGGGTCGCCGACGAGAGGATCGGTCCGCGCGGCGCCAAGGTCCGCTGCACCCGGTGCCAGAACGTGTTCCTGGTGAAGCGCGAGGGGGCGCCTCCGCCGCCGCCCGCGGTGGAGCTCGACCTCACGCCGGGGCCGGCGCGCGCCGCGCCCGCCCGCGATCCGTTCTCCGCCGCGCCCGGGCCGGTCGTCCCGTTCCCCGGCGCGGGGGCCCGCCCCGCCTCCTCGGCCGCGGATCCGTTCGTGGCCGCCGGCATGGGCGGCTTCGACGGCCCGCCCGCGGCGGTCGCCGATCCGTTCGCGCCGCCCGCCGTCAAGCAAGCCACCGTGAAGTTCCCGCCGATGGAGCTCGGCAGGAGCGGCGTGCTCGGGTCGGTGGCCGCGCCCGACCAGGACCCGTTCACGGCCGCGGATCCCTTCGCCAGCGCCCCGTCCAGCACGGTGAGCCAGAGCCTCCCCGTGACGGACCTCGCGCAGCTCCTCGGCGGGGCCGGCGCGCCCGCCCCGCCGCCGCCGCCGGCCTCCACGCCTCCGCCCGTCCGGACGTCGACGCCGATCCCGTCCGCGGCGGCCCCGGCGCCCCCTTCGTTCGCGGCGTTCGGCGAGGATCTCACGCTCGAGGAGCGGAAGGAGGCCGAGCCCGCGCCGGCGGCCTTCGCCGATCCAGCCGACGTGTTCGCGGCGGAGCCCGGCGGCCCGGCGCCGACCTCGTTCGCGGCCGCGTTCCCGCCGGGCGTCTGGGACGAGGGGCCGCTGGCGCCGCCCGCTCCGGGCGAGGAGTCCCTCGCCCTCGCGACCGAGAAGACCCCCGGGCCTCCGCGGCTCGAGCCGGCCCCGGCCGACGAGCCGCCGCCCCGCCCGCCGC
>JAEYZK010000346.1 GCA_023428085.1 Pseudomonadota bacterium | reverse complement strand
GTCCGGGACCGCGCCGACGGCGGCCGCGGCGACGAGGGCCGCGCCCATGGGCGCGCCGCCGCCGCGCTGCACGGGCACGATCGGCAGGTCGAGCACGTCGGCCTTGAGCGCGTTCCAGGCCGCGTCGCGCGCGCCGCCGCCCGTGGCGCGGAGCTCCGTGAGCGCCAGGCCGGGGTGGAGCGCCCGCACCGCGTCGCGGTACAGGGCGTACTCGAGCGCCACGCCCTCGAGCACGCTCCGGTAGAGCCGGGGGAGGTCGTGGTCGCGCGTGATCCCGAGCCAGGCGCCGCGCATGTGCGGCGTCGAGGGCATCACCCGGCCCTCCATGTGCGGGAGGAAGTACGGGTCGTCGAGGCGCGGCTCCAGCCCGGCGATCGCCGCCCCGAGCCGCCCGGCGACCTCGGCGAGCCCGCCGCCGGCCGTGCCGGCGCCGGCGCCGCCGGCGGCGAGGCGCTCCGCGAACCAGTTGAGGTTGAGCCCGCCGCCGTTGATGTACGCGTACGGGTGCCAGAGACCGGGGACGGCCGAGCGGCCGCACCCCATGATCCCCGCCGCCACGTCCGCCGCGAAGGCGGAGGTGGTCGCGGCGAACACCGAGGCGGTCCCGGCCACGTCCACGCAGATCCCCTGCGCGACCGCCCCGCACGCGAGGAACGACGCGGCGGTGTCGCCGAGCCCCGCCGCCACGGGCGTCCCGGCGGCGAGCCCGGAGGCGCGGGCGGCCTCCGCGGTCACCTGGCCGACCACGTCGAGCGGGCGCGCGATGCGCGGGAGCTTGTGCGCGTCGACCTCGAGCGCGGCGCAGAGCTCCTCGTCCCACCGCCGGTCCGCGTTCCGCGCGAAGCCGGAGAAGTGCAGGTACGTGTCGTCGATGAACGCGTCGCGGCCGGCGAGGCCGCAGAGCCGCATCGCCGCGTAGCCGCCGGGCTGCACGAAGGCGGCGATCCGCTGCCACGCCTCGGGCCGCTCGCCCTTCCACCAGAGGATCTTGGGGCCGTGGTTGATCGACGGGACGTTCCCGGTCCGCTCGAGCACCGCGCGGCCGGCGCGGCGCTCCATCACCTCGATCTGCGGGGCGCACCGCGTGTCGAGCCAGGAGTCGTACGGCGTCACCGCGAGGCCGTCGGGGCCCACGCCGATGACGCCGGCCATCTGTCCGTCGATCCCGATCGCGGCGACGCGTCCGGCCGCGACCGCGGCCTTCTCGAGGCAGGCGCGGATGGTGTGGAGCACCGAGGCGTACTGGCGCTCCGGATCCTCCTCCACGACGCCGGGGGCGGGCCGGTGGAGCCGCGAGGGCTCCTCGGCCTCGGCGACCAGCGCGCCGTCGAGCGCGTGGAGCGCCGCGCGCGTGCCCTGCGTCCCGATGTCCACGCCGACGACGAGATCGCGGGGGTCGGCCATTGGAGTCTCCGCTACGCGAGCACGAAGCCCGACTTGAGCCCTTCCCCGCGCGTCGCGGCCGCGAACGCCGCGGCCGCCTCCTCGAGCCGGTGGGTGCCGGTGACGATCGAGCGGACCGGGAGCCGGCCGCTCGCCAGGATCCGCAGGCAGCGCCGGTACTGCGCGAGGCTCTGGCGCGTCGTCCCGGTGACGGTGATCTGCTTGTAGTGGATGACGTTCGTGTCGAGCGGGACGACCTCCTTCCCCGCCGGCAGCCCACCGAAGAAGATCACCCGCGCGTCGAGGGCCGGGACCTGGAAGGCGAGCTGCTGGGTCGCGGCGCTGGAGGCGGCGGTGACGACGACGTCGGCGCCGCGCCCGCCGGTGAGCTCGTACACCCGCTCCTTGGGCCGATCCGGGCCGAGGGGGACGAAGGACGCGTCCTCGCGCTGCGCCGCCGCGAGCCGCCCCTCGTTGAGGTCGTGGATCATCACCAGGCCCGCGCCGGCCATGCGGTACAGCTTCGCGTGCATGACGCCGATCGGCCCCGCGCCGATGACCAGCACCGCGTCGCCGGGCACGAGCCGCGCGCGCTCGAACGACGCGTACACGCAGGAGAACGGCTCCACCAGCGCCGCCTCGGCGAACGAGAGCCCCTCGGGGATCGGGCAGAGGTTGCCCTGCGCGACCGCCGCGGCCGGGACGCGGACGTACTCGGCGAACCCGCCGTCCACGTGGATGCCGATCGCCTTGAGGTCGGGGCAGTGGTGCGTCTGGCCCGCGACGCAGGCGTCGCAGGTCCCGCAGCCGTAGTTGGGGGCGACCGCGACCGCGGTGCCGCGCTTCACCCCGCGCACGTCGCCGGACACCTCCTCGACGACGCCCGCCAGCTCGTGGCCGAGCGTGATCGGCAGCACCTTGGCGCCGTTCTTCAGCATGCGGACGTCGGTGCCGCAGATGAGCGAGGCGCGGACCTTGACGATCGCCTCGCCCGGTCCGAGGGACGGCTCGGGGACCTGGTCCACCCGGAGATCGTCCTTGCCGTACAGCCGTGCCGCCTTCATCGCGCGCCTCCCGCCGGGATCTTCACCGGGACCCCGCTCGCGATGGAGCGGTTGCCCGCGTTCACCGCCTTGACCGCCTCGAGGCCGTCGCGGCCCGAGGGGCTCGGCGTCCGGTCCTCGCGGATGGCCCGGACGAACGCGCGGTCCTCCTCGAGGTAGGCGTCGGAGAAGAGGTCGCGCCAGCTCTTCACGGCGGGCTGCACGATCTCCGAGCGCGCCCCCACCACCGTCACGCTCGAGCTCTGCAGCGCGCCGACGAACAGGACGCCCTTCGTCCCGAGCACCTCGAGCCGGGCGTCGTACGCGTAGCCGACGCCCTGGGCGCCGTCGATCATCCCCTGCGCGCCGCGCGCGAACCGGATCGTCATCGCCACGTTGTCGTAGAAGTCCGGGAACTGCGCGCGGGCCTCGGGGCACCGGTAGTTGCCGCCGATGGCGTACACCTCGGCGAAGTCGTCGCCGGCGAACCAGCGGACCGTGTCGATGTCGTGGCTGTTCACCTCGGCGAGCGGGCCGTTGCTCTTCTTGAGGTCGTACATCCACGGCTGGGGCACGCTCGGCCCGCGGGTGAGCGACTTGACGAGCACGAGGTCGCCGATGACCCCGGAGTCGAGCGCCGCCTTGGCCGCGACGAAGTCCGCGTGGAAGCGGCGCATGAACCCGAGCTGCAGCTTCACCCGGGCGGCGTCGCACGCGGCGATCATCGCCTCGCACTCGGCCGCGTCCATCGCCATGGGCTTCTCGCACAGCACGTGCTTGCCCGCCTGGGCGGCCGCGACCACGATCTCCTTGTGGAAGGCGGTCGGGGTCACGACGACGATCGCCTGTACGGCCGGATCGGCGAGCGCGTGCCGGTAGTCGGCGTAGCCCTTGTCGGCGCCGAGCTCGGCGAGCGCGGCCGCGCGGGCCGCCTCCACCGGATCGACCATCGCCACGAGCCGCGCGTCCTCCACGCGACTGGCGAAGTTCCGGGCGTGGATCATCCCGGCGCGGCCGGAGCCGATGACTGCGATTCCGAGCTTCGAGTGGGTCATGTAGGAGCGGCTTTGCGTGTATCGGTTTACAGGCGTCTCATCTCGAACGTTTTCGGTATACCACCGTTTCGAGCCGTTCGACCAGACCCTCTCGCATGACACCCTGCGCCCGGCCGCCCGATCTGGCCACGACGAGAACGTCCGGGGGAGTTGGCGCCCGAGGGGCCGGCGCAGGCGGGTACGTGCCCGTGTTCACGACCCGCCCGCGCGGCGGGCATCTGGCACCATCCCGGCGACTATAGCAACACGGTTCGCTGATATACTGAAAACAGTCGCTCACGACCCCCCAGGAGATGCCATGAAGGCCCGCCTCCAGCCCCTGTTCTTCCGGTCCGGCATGGACGCCGAGTTCCGGGAGCAGCTCGCCCGGCTCACGGAGCTGCTGAAGGACGACGCCGAGCTCCTCCCGCCGGCCCCCGTCGGCGCGACGCTTCCCCCGGCGGACGCCGCGCTGTTCCCGCAGCTCATCGGCGACGCGTTCAAGCAGCTCCCCGCGCTCCGGTCGCTGCGCCTCCCGGTGCTGGTCATGACCTCGGAGTTCGCGACGGTGGCGATGTGGGACTGGGAGATCGTGAGCCTCCTCCGGGCCGAGGGCGCGGAGGTCTTCACGCCGTACGCGCCGGAGCACGCGCGCGTGATCTGCCGCGCGCTCGGCGCGCGGCGCGAGCTCCGCGGCGCCCGCTTCGTGGTGTTCCAGGACGATCCGGGCGAGGGGATGCAGGCCTCCATCTTCAAGCGCTTCTACTGGTGGGAGGAGGCGTGCACCGCGCGCATGCGCGAGGTGTTCGGGGTGGAGATCGAGAAGCGGAGCTTCAAGGCCCTCGGCGCGCGCGCGAAGGGCATCCCCGACGCCGCCGCGGACGAGGTGCTGAAGGCGCGCCCGTTCCCCACCGACGCCTCCGCGCGCGCGCTCCGCGCGGCGGCCCGGTTCTACGTCGCCATCCGCGAGGAGCTGGCGGGCGATCGCGCCGTCGTCGGCGCGGGCATCAACTGCCTCAACGAGTCCTTCCACTCCGACTCGACCCCGTGCCTCGCCTGGAGCTGGCTGTTCGAGGACACGGGGCTCCTCTGGGCGTGCGAGGCGGATACGATGTCGCTCCTCACGGAGCACCTCGTCCGCAGCGCGCTGCGCAGCGACGTGATGATGAGCAACGTCTACCCCTTCCTCATGGGCATGGCGGCGCTCAAGCACGAGAAGATCGCCTCGTTCCCCGACGTCCCCGAGCCGGAGAACCACGCCCTCGTGGCGCACTGCGGCTACTTCGGGCTCCTCCCGCAGCGCATGGCCTCCGAGTGGAAGCTCCGCCCGAAGGTGCTCGCCATCGTGAGCGACGACGCGACCGCGATCGACGCCCGCCTGCCGGTCGGGCCGATCACGATGTCCAAGCTCGATCCGAAGCTCGAGCGGCTCCAGATCATCCCCGCGGTGCTGGAGGGCTACGTCGGCTACCCCGGCTCCGACTGCCGGAACGGCGGCCTGGTCAAGGTGCGCGACGGGCACGCGCTCATGGAGCGGCTCTACTCGCACCACCAGATCTTCACCACCGGCGACCGGAGCGTGGAGCTGGCGATGGCCGCGCGCGCGTTCGGGCTGGGGGTGGAGCGGATCTAGGCCACCCCGGCCTTCACGGCCGGGCGGTCGCGAGACCGCTCGGTCGCGAGCAGGCTCCGGACCTCGGCCAGCAGGTCGCTGCGCCCGAACGGCTTCGGGAGGAGCCGGTACTCGCCGGCGAGGACACGCCGGCGGAGCGCGTCGTCGTCGGAGAAGGCGGAGCAGACGAGGATGCGGCCCTCGGGGTGCCGCTCGCGGAACGTCGCCAGCACCTCGCCGATGGGGGCGCCGGGCATCACCACGTCGGTCACGAGCAGGTCCACGCGCCGGAGCTCCTCGATGGCCCGCATCGCCTGCGTGCCGTCGGCCACCTCGCTCACGTCGTGCCCGTCCTCGGCCAGCGCGGTGCACACGGCCGCGCGCACGCGGATGTCGTCCTCGACCACGAGCACGCGGGAGCGGCGCGGCTGGGCGTCGGGCTCGGCCGGGAGCGCGGGCGCCGCGCCGGGCAGGGTGACCGTGAAGACGCTCCCGGCGCCCGGGCGCGAGCGGACCTGCACCTCGCCGCCGGCCGCCTCCACGATGGCCTTGACCGCGGAGAGCCCGAACCGCGCGCCGCTCGCCGACGCGCCGTCCGCGCTCCGCTCGAACGCGCGGCGGCGCTCCTCGGCGTCCATGCCCAGCCCGGTGTCCGAGACCTCGAGGAACGCCGCGGGGGGCGGGGCGCCCCGCGGCGCCGCGGGGCCGGCGGCACGGACCGACAGGACGAGGGTGCCGCCCCCAGGCATCGCCGCGCGCGCGTTGAACGCGAGCCCGAGGAGCACCTGGTGGATCTGCGCCGGGTCGAAGTGCGCCCAGACCGGGCCGGGGAGCCGCTTCTCGATCGCGACGTCGGGGGGGAGCAGCCGCCGGAGCGCCTGCGAGGCGACCGCGACCACGCGCGAGAGGTCGATCGGGCGCGGCTGCGACATGCCCGTGCGCGACGCCATGAGCGCGTACTGCGTCAGCGCGGCCGCGTTCCGGGCGGCCTCGCAGATCTGGCTCGCCGCCTCGACGTCGTCGCGATCCGCGAGCCGCTCGGTCAGCCACTCCGAGTTCGCCATCACCACCGTGAGCGTGTTGTTGAGGTCGTGCGCCATCGCCCGCGAGAGCTGGCCGTTGAGCTCGGCCTTCTCCGTCTGCGAGCGCGCCGCCTCGAGCTCCCGCAGCGATCGAACGGTGGCGTCGAGGGCGGTCTCGAGCCGGTCGAGCACGCGGCGGAGCGCGACGACCACCATCACGATCGGGGGGAACGCCCCGACGAGCGAGACGAGCCACTGCACCCACGACGCCAGGGGCGGGCGCGGCGCGAGCCACCCGCCGGCGCTCGCGGCGGCGAGGCCGCCGAGGGTCGTGCCCACGAGGATCGCCACGCCCACCGCCGGGCGCGCCCCGAGGAGCAGGCCGGAGAGGGCGACGAGCGCGAGCGCGTGGGCGAAGCCCACCGCGGTCGGCCGGTCGGCCGTGGTGACGACCATCACCCCGTAGTTCACCGCCAGGAAGATCAGGGCGCGGACGCGCCACGGGAGCCGCTCGGCCAGGAACACCCCGAGGAGCACCGCGAAGAGGCCCCAGCCGCCGGCGAGCGCGAGGCGCTGGGTCGGCTCGCCGGCCATGAGGACGGTGAGGGCGAGCGCGGCGCTGCCGCCGCTCGCGAGGTTCCACGCCAGGAGCGGCCGCAAGGTCGAGGCGCGCCAGGAGTCGATGAGCGCGGGCGCCCCGCAGGTACCGGCATCTTGCACCCGTGAACCTCCTGTCGTGCCCGATCGGCCCGCCCCGACCCTGGAGTGTACGCGCGCGCGCGGCGCTCCCGAAGTGGGGGGCAAGGGCTCCGATGGAGCGGGTGGCGAGGATCCCTGGGGCCGGCGGGACTCGGAAACGTTTACGCACGTCCCCGGGCGGGGAGCTCCGCCTCAACGACCCGCGAGCCGCTCCTCGAGCACCTGGCGCACGAGCGCCGGGTCGGCCGCGCCCTGCGACTCGCGCATGGCGGCCCCGAGGAGGAAGCCGAAGAGCTTCTTCTCGCCCCCGCGCCAGCGCTCCACCTCGCGCGGCGCGCCGGCGAGCGCCCGCTCGACCGCCGCGACGACGGCGGCGCGGTCCTCGACCTTCTCGAGGCCGAGCTCCTTCATGCGCACCGCCGGGTCGCCGCCCTGCGCGACGAGCGCGGCGAGCAGCGCCTTCGCGGCCGCGGGGGCGAGCCGTCCGGCGTCCACGAGCTGGACGAAGCGGCCGAAGGCGGCGCCCTCGAGCGGCAGGCCGGCGAGCGGCCGCCCGGCCGCCAGGCCGGCGAGCTCGTTGAGGAGCCACCGGGAGGCGGACCCGGGCTTGGCGCCGGCGGCCACCGCCGCCTCGAAGTAGGCCGCGGCCTCGGCGTCGGCCGAGAGGAGGTGCGCCTCGTTCTCGGCGAGCTGCAGCGCGCCCCGGAGCCGCGCGTAGCGCGCCGCGGTCGCGGGATCCGCCGCGCGCGCCTGGGCGCGGACCTCGTCGCGGACCCTGTCCGGCTCGCGCGGCGGCGCCGGCTTCTTGGCGCGCGCCTTGCGCGGCTCGGGCGCCGCGGTGCGGGCGGCCCAGGTGTCCTTGAGCGTGATGGTCCGGTTCCAGACGGGCGCGCCGGGCTTCGACTCCACCGGATCGGCGAAGAAGTAGCCCTGCCGGAGGAACTGGTACCGGCTGCCGGGGGTGGCGTCGCGCAGCGCAGCCTCGACGCGGGCATGCGGGGCCTGCTGGAGGGAGGCCGGGTTGAGCGCGTCGAGGAAGTTCGGCAGCACGTCGGGCTGCTCGACGTTGAAGAGCCGGTCGTAGAGCCGCACCGCCGCGGGGAGGGATCGCGTCGCGTGCACCCAGTGGATGGTGCCGCCGCTCGTCCGCCGGCCGCCGTCGCGGCCTCGCTGCGGTGCCTCGGCCGCGCCCTCGGCGAACGACGCGGCGTCGTAGCTGCACCGGAGCGCCTGCACGTCGCCGGCCTCGCCGCGGACCACGCCCTCGCACCGGATGATGCAGGCCCCCGCGAGCCGCACCTCCCGGCCCGGCGCGAGCCGCTTCCAGTCGCGCGGCGGCGTCTCGGTGAAGTCGTCCCGCTCGATGAGGAGCTCGCCGCCGAACGGCACCTTGCGGCTCCCGCCGCGCTCCGGCTCGCCCGGCCACCAGGGCAGCTCGAGCTCGAGCTGCTTGCCCGGCGGCCAGTTCTCGATCCGCACCGGCAGCGGGTGCAGCACCGCGAGCGCCCGGGGCGAGCGGCCCTCGAGGTCGCTCCGGATCGCGTACTCGAGCTTCCCGATGTCCACGAGGCTGTTGTTCTTCGCGACGCCGATGAGATCGGCGAAGTCGCGCAGCGCCTCGGGGGTGACGCCGCGCCGCCGCATCCCCGCCACCGTGGGCATGCGCGGGTCGTCCCAGCCCGAGACGCGCCCCTCGTTCACGAGCTGGAGGAGCTTCCGCTTCGACATCACCGTGTACCCGAGCGCCAGCCGCGCGAACTCGTACTGCCGCGGCCGCGGGTCCCACGGCCCGAGGTTGTCGAGCACCCAGTCGTAGAGCTCGCGGTTGGACTCGAACTCGAGCGTGCAGATCGAGTGGGTGATCCCCTCGAACGCGTCCTCGAGCGGATGGGCGAAGTCGTACATCGGGTAGATGCACCAGGCGTCGCCGGTCCGGTGGTGGCGCGCGTGACGGATCCGGTAGAGCAGCGGATCGCGCATGAGCACGTTCGGGTGCGCCATGTCGATGCGCGCCCGGAGCACGCACGCGCCGTCCTCGAACTCGCCCTTCCGCATGCGCCGCAGGAGATCCAGGCTCTCCGCCGCCGGACGATCGCGGTGCGGGCTGTTCACGCCCGGCCGCTCGAACGAGCCGCGGCCCTCGCGGATCTGCTCCTGCGTCTGGCCGTCCACGTACGCCTTGCCCTCGCGCACGAGGCGCTCGGCGCACTCGTACATCCGGCCGAAGTAGTCGGACGCGTAGTAGAGGTGCGCGCCGAAGTCGCCGCCGAGCCAGCGCACGTCCTGCTGGATCGACTCGACGTACTCCGTGTCCTCGGTGACCGGGTTCGTGTCGTCGAACCGGAGGTGGGTGCGGCCGCCGTACGCCCTCGCGAGCCCGAAGTTGAGCAGGATCGACTTCGCGTGGCCGATGTGCAGGTAGCCGTTCGGCTCCGGCGGGAAGCGGGTGACCACGCGGCCGCCGTTCCGGCCGGTCCGGAGGTCCTCCTCGATGATGTCGGCGAGGAAGTTCTGGGGGCGCGCGCTCGGGCTCATCGACCGGAGTTGGTATCCCAGCGGGGCCGGGTGCGCAACGGCCCAGCGCTGCTCGCGAAGTGGGCAGGAGGGGAGAGGGTGGCGGAACGCCGCGGGCCCGACCCTCGCGCGGAACCTGGACCCGTCGCGCGCGTGGTCAGCCGATGTCCGCGATCGCCGCGTCGAGCCGCGCCAGCGTCTCCGCGCGCCCGAGGATCTGGACGACGTCGTACATCCCCGGGGACGCCGTCCCGCCGGTGAGCGCCACGCGCACGGGCTGGGCGATCTTGCCGAGCCCCACGCCGCGCTTCTCGGCGGCGCCCTGGAAGAGCTTCTCGAGCGGCTCCGTGTCGAGGGCGGGGAGGGCGGCGACGCCGGCGCGGATCTCCTGGAGCACGGGCTTCGTGTCCGCGGTCAGGAACTTGGCCTTCGCCTTGGGGTCGAGCACCGGCGGCGCGAAGAAGTACCGGAACTGCTCGACGTACGCGCCGAAGGTGGGCGCGCGCTCGCGGGCGACCGCGCACACGTGCCGGAGCTTCGCGTCGTCCTGGGCCGGCAGGCCGGCGGCCTGGAAGTACGGGAGGGCGCGGCGGGCCAGCTCCTCGTCGGAGAGCTTCTTCAGCCACTCGTGGTTCACCCAGGCCATCTTCTCCGGGTTGAACACGCCCGCGGTCTGGCCCACGTCCTTCAGGTCGAAGACGCGGATGAGCTCCTCGAGCGTGAAGATCTCCTGATCGCCGTGCGACCAGCCGAGCCGGACGAGGTAGTTCACCACCGCCTGCGGGAGGAAGCCCATGTCGCGGTACGCGGTGACGCTCGTCGCGCCGTGGCGCTTGGAGAGTCGGGTCTTGTCCGCGCCCAGGATCATCGGGAAGTGCGCGAACGTCGGGACCGGGTACCCGAGCGCCTCGTACATGAGGATCTGCCGGGCGGTGTTGTTGACGTGGTCGTCTCCGCGCCCGACGAGGTTGATCTCCATGGTGACGTCGTCCACGACGGCGCCGAAGTTGTAGAGGGGCACGCCGTCGCCGCGCAGGATCACCTCGTCCTGCAGCGTCTCGTGCGGGGTCGCGATGCGTCCCTTCACGAGGTCGTCCCAGGCCGTCTCGCCGGTCTCCGGCACGCGGAAGCGGATGACGTGCGGCCGCGAGGGGTCGTAGGGCTTCTCGCGGCAGGTGCCCGGGTACCGGAACTGCACCTTGGCGGCCTCGGCCGCCTTGCGCTGCACGTCGAGCTCCTCGCGCGTGCAATAGCAGGCGAAGGCCTTCTCCTCGCGGACGAGCTTCTCCGCGTGCGCGCGGTAGAGGTCGAGCCGCCGGGTCTGGAAGTACGGCGGGTGCGGGCCGCCGACGTCCGGCCCCTCGTCCCAGTCGAGCCCCAGCCAGCGCAGGCCCTCGAGGATGGCGTCCACCGCCTGCTGGGTCGAGCGCTCGCGGTCGGTGTCCTCGATCCGCAGGATGAACCTGCCCCCCGTGCGTCGGGCCCAGAGCCAGTTGAAGAGCGCGGTGCGGGCGCCGCCGATGTGGAGGTAGCCGGTCGGGGAGGGCGCGAAGCGGACGCGGGGCGGGGTGGTCATGGCGCGGGGAACGTAGTCCAAGTCCTCGCCTGGGTCCACGGACTCCCGCGCACGGGAGAGGCTTCACCGCACCACGACCCCCGCGTACCCCACCACGCGGTCGTCGTCGCCGCTCACCTCGCCGGAGTGCGCATGGCGCACGAGCTCCGCCTCGCGGGCGCCGAGCGCGCGGGCGGCGAGCAGCAGCACGACGGTGGGGATGATCCCGCACATCGTGATCTCCTCCTCGTGCACCCGCCGGTAGAGCCCCTCGGCGTCGAGGGCGAGGAGCGGCTCCAGCGCGCGGCGATCCGCGGCGAGGGCCGCGGCGGCGGGCAGGTGGTGGCTCATGTCCGACGAGGCGACCACGAGGGCGCTCGCGCCGCGCGCGGCGGCGGCGACGGTCTCGGCCAGCGCCTCGCACTCCCGGTACGACAGGTGGGCGAGGCAGAGCGCGCCCACCGCGACGTCGGGGCGGGCGCGCTGCAGGAAGGGGAGCTGCACCTCGAGCGAGTGCTCGCGGGCGTGGGCGGCGGCGTCGGGCGCCACGTCGGGTCCGCGCGCGAGCGCCGCCTGGAGCGCAGGATCGAGGGGGACCGCGCCGAGCGGCGTCCGCCACGCCTCCGCCGGCGAGAGCGCTGCCCGCGCGGAGCCGAGACCCGTGTGATTCGGCCCGAGCACGAGGACGCGCGCCGGCACGGTCGCGGCGGCGTAGGTCGCACCGGCGACCGCACCCGAGTACATGTACCCTGCGTGCGGGACCACGAGGCCCAGGCTCGGCCGGTGGTCGCCCCGCTCCGCGCGGCGCCCGCCCGCCAGGTATCGATCGACCCCGGCGGCGAGCGCTGCGGCGCCCGCCGGGTAGAACGTGCCCGCCACGGCAGGTTCCCGGATCATGGCCGTTGGAGTATAACGACGCAGAGATGCCCCGGAAGACGGTGCTCATCGTGGACGACTCCCAGGCCATCCTGGACGCGCTCACGAGCGCGTTCGAGGACGTCGGCTATGCGGTGGCGAGCGCGAGCGACGGCGAGGAGGTCTTCCGCAAGCTGGCCGCCTCCAACCCGGACGCCCTCCTGCTCGACATCTACATGCCGAAGCTCAACGGGGCGGACGTCTGCCGGCTCGTGAAGTCGCACCCGCACTGGAAGAAGACGTACCTCGTGCTGATGTCCTCCCGGATCAGCGAGCGCGAGATGGACGTCTACAAGCGGATCGGCGCCGACCAGGTCCTGCGCAAGCCCTTCGACCCCACCCTCGCGGTCGGGATCGTGGACAGGGCGCTCGGGATCGAGCGCTAGGGATCCGGGCGCTCCGCCGGGAGAGACACGATCGCCCCGGCGGCCAGGCCACCGGGGCGTCGTCCGCGCGGCCGGGCTCCGGGCCGGTACCCTACGGGCAGGCCGCGGCGGAGATCCGCAGCGTGAGCGCGCCCGACTTCATCATCGTCCCGCTCGTGGACGGGTTCCAGACCGAGATCCGGTAGTCCACCCCCGCGACCGCGTTCCGCGTGTCGAAGAGCGCGGTGATCGTCGAGGAGCTCGCCACCGTGGTCGTGGCCGGCGCCGGGTACCAGGAGGTGCCCGCGTCGGGCGAGAACATGAGCTGCGAGATCGGGTTCCCGTTGGCGTCCGGCCGCGCGAAGTTGGCGCCGCTGAGCGTGATCGTGTGCGGCGCCTCGCGCTGCTGCACGCAGGTCGCGCTCAGGCTGTCGAGCCGCGGCGCCCCCGGGAGCACGCTGAACGAGACCTCGTTGGACACGGCCGCGCCGGGGTTGGTGAGCGAGAGCCCGTAGGCGCCGGTCTCGAGCGACCCGAGGTTGAGCGCCGCAGTGACCGTGGTCGCGGTCGCGCTCGCGACGGCGACCGAGCGGGTCGTGGGCGTCGCGCTGCCGGCGGGGCCGCGCAGGGTGGCCGTGCCGGCGCCGCGGATGTTGGAGGCGGTGAGCGTGGCGTTGACCGTGGTCCCTTGCTGCCCTCCGGCGGGCGCCACCGAGCGGAGCACGGCGACGTTCGAGAAGACGCGGAAGGAGAGGGTCGAGGAGGTGCCACCCCCGGTGAAGCCGAGGTACGCGTTGTAGACGCCGTCCGGCCGGCCGGAGAGGACGGTGGTGCCGGTGACGAGCGTGTTCCCGACCGACGCGGGGGTGACGGTCCAGGACGCGCCCGTCGGAGGCACGATGGTGATCAGGTTGGCGGTCGCGAGGCTGCCGCCGGTGAAGCTGAGCGTGACGTTGTCGCCCTGGTAGGGCGGCGTCCCGGGCGCACCGGTCGGGTGGACCGTGAGGCCGGTCACCTGGGGCGGGCTCCCGAGCGACCGATAGCTGAGCGCGTTGGAGGTCCGCGTCCCGTTGCGCACGGTCACGGAGTAGGTGCCGTCCGCGGAGACGAGGAGCTGCGAGACGAGCAGGCGGGACGCGTCGATGTACGTCGTGAGCGGCGGGGTGGCCGTCGCGGTCGGGCTGAACACGACCGTGGACGTCGTGTCGAACCCCGTCCCGGTGATCACCACGTCCACGGGCGCGTTCGTCTGGCCCGAGGAGGGGCTCAGCGCGGTGAGGGTGGGGACGGCGCTCACCACGCCCACCTCGCGGCAGTTGGAGGCGACGGTGCCGTCGTTCTCCACCCACAGGTAGTACGTGCGCGGCTGCAGCCCCGCGGCGTCGAGCACGCAGTCGAGGCCGCCGGCGGTGCCCGGGGTGGTGGGCAGGCCGAACCCGCTCGGATCATCGACGCAGGAGGAGGCGAGGTGACAGACGCTGCCGCTCGAGAAGCCGCTGCCGGTGACCTGCAGCGTCGTGCGCGAGCCGGTGTTCACGTTCGACGGCGTGACGCCGGTGAGGTTCGGCTTCACGGACGTCACGTCGAACTCGACCGCGTTCGAGATCACCCGGTCCGGGTTCACCACGCGGAGGCCCAGCACGGTGATGGGCATGCCCGAGAGGTCGATGTCGGCGGCGAGCTGGGTCGAGCTCGTGAAGCGGGTCGGGTACGTCGTCGAGCCGCCCGGGGCGATCACCCGCACGGTCGCGTCCCGCTGGAACCGCTCGCCGGTGAGGGTGATCGTCACCGGCGTGAGGAGACCGTGGTTCGCCTCCGTCGGCGTGACCCTGAGGATGCGGGGGGCGACCGCGGTCGAGGGGCCGCAGACGCCATCCCGGCAGATCTGGCTGGAGGCGCAGGTGATGTTGCAGCCGCCGCAGTGGCCGGGGTCCGTCACGGTGTTGATGCACTGGTCCTCGCCGTCGCAGACGTGCGCGCACGCCGAGAGGTCCACCGTGGACGACCCCTTGCCGCAGGCGGCCGCGCCGGCGGCGAGGAGCGCGAGGCCGAGCAGCGCCGCGCGGCGGCCGGCGCCGCGCGCCGGGGCGACGCTGCGGACGGGGGAGCGCGCGGCCCGGCGGCGGAGGAACGGGAGGAGCGCGAGGAGGAGCAGCGCGGACAGCCCGCCCGGCTGCCCGGAGCCGCACCCGCCCGACGAGCTGGTCGAGGCGGAGGACGGGTCCGGCTTCATCACCGGGAAGCACTGCCCGTTGCTGCAGGCGCCGACGGGGCAGCGCGTGGCGTTGCACGGGTCGTCGGCGCAGACGCCGTCCAGGCACGTCTGCCGCGGCCCGCACGCCGTGGTCGTGCAGGCGTCGGCGACGCACCGGCCTGCCCTGCACATCGTGCCCGGCTGATCGCTGCAGTCGACGCCGGCGCAGGCGTCCGTCACGCAGAAGCCGTCCGCGCCGCAGACCTGGCCGCGCGGGCAGCTCACGTACACGCAGGACTGGACGCAGTCGCCGGCGCGGCAGAACGTCCCCACCGGGCAGGCGACGTCGCCGCACGGGTCGGGCACGCAGTTGCCCTGCTGGCAGACCTGGCCGCTGGGGCAGCCCGCGAGGTAACAGCCGCCGCCCGCGCACACGCCGGAGGTGCAGCTCGCCCCCTCACCGCACGAGACGCCCGCGCACGGGTCCGTGCACTGGTAGTCGAACTCGCAGGACTGGCCTGCGGCGCACGGGGCGTCGCCGCAGTTCGCGAGCTCGCAGGCGCCGGTCGCGAGGTTGCAGGCGAAGCCGCTCAGGCAGGGGTTCTCGACGCCGCACTCGGCCTGGACGCAGACGCCGTTCAGGCAGGTCCGGCCCGCAGCGCAGAGGGTCTCCGGGTTCTCGTCGATCGAGCCGTCGCAGTCGTTGTCCTTGGCGTCGCAGAGCTCCGGCGCCGGGAAGACCATCCCCGAGCACGCGCCGAGCACGCCCTCCGCGCAGGCCCGCTCGCCGTCGCGGCAGGTGCTGCCGGGGGTGGGGGCGCCCGTCGGCGAGCCGCCGACGCGGGAGATGCCGGGCACGCGGCAGATGCGCGGCTCGGTGCCTTCGGCGGGGCAGGCGATGCAGTCCGGCTCGTTGCGATCGATCGCCCCGTCGCAGTCGTTGTCGGCGTCGCTCGAGCAGTCGCGCTCGAGCGGCGTCTGGCCTCCGGCGCACTCGCCCCAGTTGCCGTCGACGCAGGTGCGGCTGCCGGCCCTGCAGATGCCGATCCCGGCCGTGCCCGGCGGCCCGTAGTAGCAGGGCTGGGTCGCGCCGTCCGTGCAGTTGCTGCAGTTGATCGTCCCCGAGCAGGTCATGTCGACGTTCGGGGCGCCCTCGCAGTCCTGCGGCATCGGCAGGATCTGGCAGGTGCGGTACGCAGGGTTCGCGCGATCCGTCCACGCGTTCGAGGGGCAGGTCGTGCAGGCGTCCCACACGCCGCTCCGGCAGAGCGCGACGCCGGCCTTGCAGATGCCGCGCGGGCTGCCGGACGCGGGGTCGAGGCTGCTCGTCGGGCCGGTGTAGCACGTGGTCTCGAGCTGGCCGGAGTTGGCGGCGTTCTCGTCGACGCGCGTGTCGCAGTCGTCGTCGAGCCCGTTGCAGATCTCGGTCGAGGGGAGGACGTCGTTCCGGCACTCGGACATGCCGTAGCTACCGTCGGAGCGCCGGACGCAGGAGCTCACGCCGTCCTGGCAGGTGCCGACGTTGCGCGTGGCCGCCAGCCCGTCGTAGCAGGCCACGTCGAGGTTCTCGTCCACGAGGCCGTTGCAGTTGTTGTCCCGGCCGTCGCAGGTCTCGGTCGGCGCCGGGGTGCGGAGCGGGCGGCAGTAGGGCTCGCCCTGCGCCGTGCAGCTCATGACGCCCTGGGCGCACTCGCCGAGCCCGCCCGTGTTGCAGGAGACGCCGGTCTCCTGGCAGCTCGCGCCGAGGTTGAACAGCGTGTTGAGCACGAGCCGGGAGCCGGCGACCTCGAAGGAGCCGTCCGTGCCCGAGTAGCTGTGCCCGCCGAGGTACACCGCCGTGCCGCGACCGTCGGTGGGCGGGATCATGGTGAAGATGTCGTAGTTCGGGTCGGCGTCGTAGGTGATGAACCGGGTGACGCCCGTCTTGTAGCCGTTGGCCCGGTAGTTCCCGATCGCGCCGCTGAGCGCGACGAACGTGAAGTCGCCGATCTGCGTCAGCGGAGAGCTGAACCCGGTCCGGAGCGTCGCCGGCTGCGAGGGGACGTCCCGGGAGTACTGGAGCGGCCAGTTGTTGATCCAGAACCCGTACGGCGCGACGGTCTGGAGGTGGGTGTGTTCGTGGCCCGAGCGGTAGCGGGTGTCGAAGCCGCCCGTTCCGGGATAGTCCGTCCCCCCGTGGCTCGTGGTGTGCTGGTCGCCGAAGACGCCCTCGAAGCTCCCGAGCCCGGCGCACTCGGCGAAGACGTCCTTGCCGGCGGCGTGGAACGCGCCGATGGTCGCGAGCGCCTGCGTCACGGTCGTCGCGCCGTAGTATCGGTCGCAGGGGCAGCTGAACTCCGTGCAGTCGCTGCACGAGCTCGGCGCGGCCCAGTGCGGCACCCAGAGGATCTGGTAGCCGTTCTGGTACAGGCGCGTCGTCCGCCAGTCGCCCGGAGTGGACGGGAGGAAGTCCTCCATCACCAGCCGATCGTAGATCTGCCCGTGGGTCCCGGAGGCCGTCCCCGCAGCGCCGGGGGTGTCGAGGCCCGCGCGCTGGAGATAGCCGCGGATCACGACCTCCGAGTTCTTCGCACCCGCGCCGTCGCTGCCGATGTCGAGGAGGGCGAGCTTCGGCGGCACCGTCCCGCCCGCGCTCCAGCCGCCCGCCATCGTCTTCGCGACCTCGCCCTGGAACGCCACGTTGGAGACGTGGACGTTCACGTTCTGGAACGTCGTCCGGTACGAGTTGAGGACGGCGACCGCGCGGTCGTAGTCCGAGCCGTCCACGACGAACGGGCCCCCGCGGTAGTCGATCTTGGTGCCGGAGGTCGGGGGCGTGCTCGAGGCGCCGCCGCCCGGCCAGTCGTAGAGGAACGCCGGTGGGCCGCCTCCGTACTGGACCGAGAGATCGACGTCGGTGGCGGACGTCTTCGCCGGGTTGATGACCCAGTAGACGGCGATGTTGTTCCGGACGAGCTGGTAGACGAGGCCGTACGCGCGGATGACGTCGCCGTTGTCCTTCGCCTGCGGACAGCTCGTCGGCGCGTAGCCGCTGCCGGACGAGGGCCGGAGGCTGTCGAACGAGTGCTGGTAGCACGCGTCCATCGGGATGATGAGCGAGCGGCGCGCGAAGGACTTGAGCCCGGGCGCCATGGTTCCGCAGGTCGGGGCGATGAGCAGCGGGACGACGCCGACGGCGAGGACCACCCGCAGAAGGCCGGCCACAAGCCGACGCCGGTCGGTCGGACGGGGAGAGATCATGGTTGCGCTCCTGACCCGTGAGAATACCACGTTGACCATCCGTGCTCAGAGGGACGCGCGGTCGTTTTCCGAGGTCGCATGCCGGCGCACATCGGGGCGAACGAGCGTTGACGGGCGTACCTCTCCGTGCGCATCTCCCCCGCCGTGCCCGCTCCGTCCGCGAGCGACGCCGCGGCGATCCCGCGGCCGCCCGATCCGCCCTGGCTCCTGGGCGTCACGTGGGCGCTCGCCCTCGCCGGCATCGCGGGCGCGCGGGCCCTGCCCGCGTCCATCCACGGCGGCTGGCTCGACGTCGCGGGCGCAGCGGCGCTGCTCTTCGTCCTCCTGCCGGACCTGCGGCTCCGGCGCCGCGGCGAGTACTGGGAGGCGTACGGGCTCCCACGGTTCGCGCTGCGCGACCGGGAGGTGCGGCGGGCCTGGGGACGCGGTGCGCTCGCCGGGCTCGCCTCGTGCGCGATCGTGCTCCCGGCCTTCCTCGTCCTGTTCCTCGGATGGCACGCGCTCCTGCCGCACCTCTCGCCGGAGCTCGCCCGGACCATCGCGCCGTACGCGCGCGCGGCGCCGCCGGCGCTGCGCATCCCGGACGGGTTCCCGCTTCAGATCGTCCTGCAGCTCCTCGTCGTGGCGCTCCCGGAGGAGCTCTTCTACCGCGGCTGGATGCAGACCTCCTGGGCGCGCGCCGCGCCCGCGCGCGGCGTGCGCGTCCTCGGTGCGCGCCTCGGCGCGGGCTTCGTGTGGACGCAGCTCCTCTTCGCCGCCGGCCACCTCGTGAACCCGGCGCCGTGGCGGCTCGCGACGTTCTTCCCCGGGCTCTGGTTCGGGTGGCTGCGCGCGCGGACCGGGAGCGTCGTGGCCGGGGTCGTGGCGCACGCGCTCGCGAACCTGTTCCTGAAGGTGCTCGAGGCTTCCTTCTACCCGTGAACGAGCCCGCCTTCGACTCCGCGGCCCGCCTGCGGCGGTCCGCTCCGCTCAGGCTGAACGGCCGCAAGCGGTCCGCTCGCGGCCATGCGACGGCGCCGCGGCGCGGCTACAATCCGCCCGCGTGCCCGGCACCATCCGCGAGATGCTCGAGGAGCTCGAGGAGAAGGTCCTCCACCCGCGCGCCGCCCGCTCCGCCGCCACCCGCGGCCGCGCGCTGCCGGAGGAGCCCGACGCCGAGCGGCCCTCGTTCCAGCGGGACCGCGATCGCATCGTCCACTGCAAGGCGTTCCGCCGCCTCGCCGGGAAGACGCAGGTCTTCCTCGCCCCGCGCGGCGACCACTACCGCACGCGCCTCACGCACACGCTCGAGGTCGCGCAGGTGGGCCGCTCCATCGCCCGCGCGCTCCGGCTCAACGAGATGCTGGTCGAGGCGATGATCATGGGCCACGACCTCGGCCACACGCCGTTCGGGCACGCCGGCGAGCGGCTCCTCGCCGCGGTCGTGCCCGGCGGGTTCCACCACGTCATCCAGTCGCTGCGCGTCGTCGAGGTGCTGGAGCGGGACGGCCGCGGCCTCAACCTCACCGCCGAGGTGCGCGACGGGATCCTCCGGCACACGAAGGGGAAGGGGAACGTCCTGCTCCAGGGGTCCGGGCAGAAGGCCCTCACGCTCGAGGCGGAGATCGTCCGGATCGCCGACATCGTCGCCTACGTGAACCACGACCTCGACGACGCGCTGCGCGCCGGCCTGTTCCTCGAGGCCGATCTGCCCGCCGACGTGCGGCGCGCGCTGGGCGCGGACCGCTCCGAGCGGTTCGCGACGCTCGTCCACGACGTCATCCGGCACACCGATCTCGACGGCGGCGGCCACGTCCAGATGTCCCCGGACGTGCACGGGGCGCTGCTCGCCCTGCGCGACTTCCTCTACGCGCGCGTCTACGAGAACCCGGTCGTCCACGACGAGTTCAAGAAGGCGCAGCGCATCCTGCGTGATCTCCACGGCTGGTGCATGGAGGACCCGGCGCGGCTCGCCCGGCGCCACGGCGTGACGCCGCGCGAGGGCGAGACCCTCGACCGCGCCGTCACCGACTGGCTCTCGGGCATGACGGATCGGTTCGCGATCGCGACCTGGGAGGAGCTGTTCGTGCCCCGGCCGTGGAATCTGCTGTAGCCCGAGCCCGGGCGAAGCTACGCGTTCAGCGGCGCCACCGACACCTGCAGCGTCCGGCCCACCGCGACGACGTTCCCTTCCGGGACCTCGAGGAACCCGTTCGGCGCGAGCAGGCGCGAGGCGAAGCAGACCGCCTTCACCTGGCGGTGGGGCCTGAGGTGGGGATCGCTCTCCGGCGTCTCGAGGGTCAGGCCGTCGAGCGGGCAGGGCACGATCCCCTCGAGGAGGGCGTAGTGCAGCGGACCGTTGCGGCGGGTCGCGGCCATGACCCGCCCGTTCGTGGCCACGAAGTTGAGCCGGCCGGGGCGCCCCTCGCCCGCCTCCCGGCTCCAGGTCTCGAGCTGGCGGACCGTCCGCGCGAGCAGGCGCCCGGCCGTCCGGGCGTCGAGGTCGAGGTCGTCGAGCGCGCCCTCGTCCTTGAGCAGCTTCAGGAAGTACATGAAGGCGTGCTCGGAGTCGGTGTCGCCCATGATGTTGCGGCGGAGGAAGTCGGGGAGCGACTCCACGAGCTGCGGGCGCACGCGGTCGAACGCCTCCACCGTGCCGTCGTGGGCGAAGAGCCAGCGGCGGAAGCGGAACGGGTGCGTGTTCTCGTCCTTGGCCTTGCCGACCGTGGCGCGGCGCGCGTGCGCGACGAGGGCCTCGGAGTCGATCCTCCCGACCAGGTCGGGGAGCGAGAGGGGTGTGGCCGCCCCGGTGGGACGTCTGCCCAGGAGGACGTTTCCGGCCTGGTAGTGTCCGAAGCCGTAGGCGTCGGGAGGAGCGTCACCGTCCTGCAACGACACGTGCGACCCCAGCCGCGCCACCTGGCACCGGAGGAGGTTGGCATCGCTCTGAAGGATGGCGACCAGCGCGCCCATGGCGTCCTTTCCTGCGTTGCGGGTGGAGGCGGAGGTGGGCGTCGGGTGCGCCCACCTCCACTACACTAATAACGCCGCGCGGTGTCCGGGACACCCCCGGCCCTGGTGCGCCGCCCGGGAGAACGCGCGTTTGACACGCCGGCGAGCCAGCGCCTAGGATGACGTAACCCAGCGTAACCGCTGGTCCTCCCGCCCATGAGCGACGACATCGCGGTCGGCATCGATCTCGGAACGAGCTACAGCTGCGTGGCCGCTGCGCAGGAGGACGGCGTCGCGCCCACGGTCCTCCCGAACGAGTGGGGGGAGCGGACCCACGCCTCGGTCGTGTCCTTCCTGGACGACGGGACGGTCCTCGTCGGGAACGACGCGAAGAAGAACATCATCACGAACGCCGAGAACACCATCTACTCGGCGAAGCGCCTCATCGGCCGCTTCTTCTTCTCCGACGAGGTGAAGAAGGCGCAGGCGGTGATGCCGTACCGGATCCTGGAGGGGCCCAACAACTCGGTCCGGCTCGGGGTGCGCGACAAGGTCTTCGCGGTGCCGGAGGTCTCGGCGCTCGTCCTGAAGGAGCTGAAGGCGATCGCCGAGACGGCGCTCGGGCGCGAGGTGAAGAAGGCGGTCGTCACGTGCCCCGCCTACTTCAACGACAACCAGCGCCAGGCGACGAAGGACGCGGGCAAGATCGCCGGCCTCGAGGTGCTGCGCATCATCAACGAGCCGACGGCCGCGGCGCTCGCCTACGGGTTCGGCAAGGACATCTCGCAGAAGATCTGCGTGTACGACCTCGGCGGCGGCACCTTCGACGTCTCCATCCTGGAGATCGGCAAGGACGTCTTCGAGGTGCTCTCCACCGCCGGCGACACGTACCTCGGCGGCGACGACTTCGACGACCGGATCATGACCTGGCTCGCGGACGACTTCCTCGCGCGCCACGGCCTCGATCTCCGGCAGAACAAGTTCTGCCTGCAGATGCTCAAGGAGGCGGGCGAGCGGGCGAAGATCGAGGTGGGCCGCGACGGCGTCGCCGACATCCACGTCCCCGGCGTCTGCCAGTCGCCGGAGGGCGAGGTGCTCGACCTCAAGGCCCGGCTCACCGGCGACCAGTTCAACCGGATGGTGATGGACCTCGTGCAGCGGACGTTCAAGGTCTGCGACGAGGCCCTCCAGTCGGCGCGCCTCACGGCCGGCGACGTGGACGCGGTGATCCTCGTCGGCGGCCCGACGCGCCTGCCGATCATCCGGAACAGCGTCCGGCACTACTTCCAGCGCGACCCCATGACCGGCATCGACCCCGACGAGGTCGTCGCCCAGGGCGCGGCGATCCAGGCGCGCGCGCTGCTCTCGACCCGCGCCGCGGAGTACGGCCAGGCGAGCTACCTGCTCGACGTCACCCCGCTCACCCTGCGCGTCGGCACCGTGGGCGGCTTCACCGAGCCCATCATCGACAAGAACACGCCCATCCCGATCGAGAAGTCGAAGACCTTCACCACGAGCCGCGACGGCCAGGACCGCGTCCGCATCCGCGTGTACCAGGGCGAGAACAACAAGGCCGAGGGCTGCGAGCTCCTGGGCGAGTTCGAGTTCACCGGGTTCCGCATCGGGTACCGGGGTGAGGTGCAGATCCAGGTGACCTTCGAGATCGACTCGAACGGCATCGTCAACGTCTCCGCGACCGACCTCGAGACCGGCCAGAAGACCTCGACGACCATCAACCTCTCCTCCGGCCTGTCCGACAACGACCTGCAGAAGGCGATCGACGACAACGCCGCCGTCGAGCTCGCGCGCGGCGGGCCGCGGGCGGCCTGAGACATGAACCGGAGCCAACTCACCCTGGGGCGGGGGGCCCCGGCGAAGCTGGGGGGAGGGGCGTAGCCCCCGTTCCTATGGACGCGGCATTCCTCATCGAGGTCGAGACGCTCGCCACGGTCCTCGACCAGCTCGACTACTTCGGCGTGCTCAAGGTCCCCCAGACCGCGACCCCGGGCGAGATCAAGGCCGCGTACTATCGCGAGTCCCGCGCGTACCACCCCGACCGCTACGCCGCCCTCGAGTCGCCGCAGCTCAAGGAGATGATCGGCCGCATCTACCGGCGCGTGAACGAGGCGTACACCGTCCTGCGCGACGACCGGAAGCGTGCGAAGTACCTCGCCGACGTCACCGGGCCCGAGCGGGAGCAGAAGCTGCGCTTCACCGAGCAGGACGAGGCCCAGGTGAAGGAGGCGCAGAAGAAGAAGATCGAGGAGCAGTTCGGGCAGACCCCGAACGGCCGGAAGTTCTACGCCGCCGCGCTCAAGGAGATCGAGGCCGGGCGCTGGGACGCCGCCGAGCGCGCGCTGAAGAGCGCGCTGATGTACGAGGCGGGGAACCAGAAGTTCAAGGAGCAGCTCGCGTTCGTCCAGGCCGAGTGGGACAAGGTCCGGCCGAAGGGTGATTACAGGATAAAGTAGCCGCCGTGCCCCTCGACCTCCTCGTCCTCCTCGTGCTCGCGCTGTTCGCCCTCCACGGTGCGACGGGCGGCGCGCTGAAGCAGGTCGTGCAGCTCCTCGCGGCCGTCGTCGGGTGGCTCGCCGCCCGGCACCTCGCCGCCTCGGTCGCGGTGGGCCTGGCGCGGATGGGCGGCCTCGCGCGGCCAGCCGCGGTCGCGGTCCTGTTCTTCGGCGCCTTCGCGCTGGTCTCGCTCGTCGGCGCCGCCCTGCTGCGCGCCACGTCGATCTCGACCGTGGTGCGCGGGCCGACCGATCGCGGCGCCGGGGCGGTGCTCGGCGGCGTGAAGGGCGGGCTCATCGTCTGGGTGCTCCTCTCGGCCCTCGCCCTCGCCGGGCGCGCGCTGCCCGCGCGCCTCGAGGCGATGAGCGAGCGGAGCCAGTACCAGGCGCTCGCCGCGCGGCACAACCTCCTCCACCGCCTCGCCCCCGAGAAGGCGCGGCTCCTCGAGCGGCTCCTCTCGGTGGTGCGCGAGGCGAAGCAGCAGGGCGCCGCGGCCTCCCCCGAGGCCGCGCAGCTCCTCGCCGATCCGCGGATGAAGCGGCTCGCCGAGGCGGGCGCGCAGGTGGATCCCGCCGAGGCCGAGCGGCTGCTCGAGGATCCGGTGGTCCGGGATCTCGTGGAGCGGATCCGGGCGCGGGGGGCGGGACAGTAGGCGCAGACCAGCGCCTCGTCCGTCCACCGGCTCGCCCCCGCCGGCGGAGCCGCTCCGCGCCGGGGCGGCGCGAGCCGCGCTCCCAGGATCGACGCGATCGCGCCGTCGCGGCCCGGCGCAGCAGGGGTTCAGCCGCCACCCGGGAGCAGCGCCCGCACGAGCGCGAGCAGCGCGCCGCTCTCCACCTCGCGCTTCACGACGTAGCCATCCGCGCCGGCCTCGAGCCCGGCGCGCCGGTCCTCGGGCGAGTCGAGCGACGTGACGAGGATGATCGGGAGCCCGCGCCGCGCGGGGTCGGACTTGATGCGGCGCGCGAGGCCCAGCCCGTCGAGCCTGGGCATCTGGGCGTCGCTGACGACGAGGTCCACGCGGCCGCGCGCGAGCTGGCCCCACGCCTCCTCGCCGTCGCACGCGGGCACCACGGTGTAGCCCGCCACCTCGAGGATCGTCTTCACCGCGGCGCGGCTGGTCAGGGAGTCGTCCGCGACGACGATCCGCGCGCGCCCGCCGCCGGCCCGCGCCGCCGCCGTGGGGCGGGCCCGGCCGAGGAGCTGGGCCGGGTTCAGCACGGAGACGATCGCGCCGTCGTCGAGGAGGGCGGCGCCCGCGAGCAGCGTCGCGCGGGCGCCGCGGCGGCCGAGCCCCCGGACCACCACCTCGCGCTCGCCCAGGATCTCGTCCACCCCGAGCACCCGCCGCGTCACGCCCAGCCGGAGGACCAGCGCCCAGCGCGGCGCGTCGTCGGCCGCGGCCGGGAGGTCGCCTCGCTGCAGCACCTCGGCCAGCTCGTCCATCGGGAGCTGCGCACCTCCCACGGTCGCGACGCGCTGGTCGAGGACCAGGCCCACGTCGGCGGGCGCGAGGCGCACGACGCGCTCGACCGCCTCCGCCGGGATCGCCGCGCGATCGGCGCCCACCCGCACGAGCACGGCCAGCGTCACCGAGAGCGTCAGCGGCAGGTCGAGCTCGAACGTGGCGCCCCGGCCCGGCGTGGACGAGACCTCGATCGACCCCTGGAGCTGCGTGACGGCCGTCTGCACGACGTCGAGCCCGACGCCCCGGCCCGAGACGTCGGTCACCCGCTCGGCCGTCGAGAACCCCGGCGTGAACGCGAGGCGGAACACGTCTGCCTCCGCGAGGCGCGCGGCGTCCTCCGCCCGGAGCAGCCCTCGCTCGATCGCCCGGGCGCGGATGCGCTCGGCGGAGATCCCCGCGCCGTCGTCGGCGACCTGGATCGACACCCGGTGGCCGCGCGGCGCGACCCGGATCCGGAGGTTCCCGGCGCGCCCCTTCCCGGCGGCGGCGCGGACGTCGGCGGCCTCGATGCCGTGATCGACCGCGTTGCGGACGAGGTGCACGAGCGGGTCCTTCACCGCCTCCACCACGCGGCGGTCGAGGCGGAGGACCTCGCCCTCGAGGTGGACGTGCACCTCCTTCCCGAGCCGCCCCGCCGCGTCACGCGCCGTCCGCCGCAGCGGCTCGAGCGCGAGGGACGCCGGCACCATGCGCAGCTCCCGGAGGTCCTCGCGGGCGCTCAGCGCGTCGAGCTGGTAGCGGAGGGTGTCGCGCTGGGTCTCCGCCCCGTGGCGGGAGACGGCGCGCGCCAGCGCCAGGACCCGCTCCAGGGCCGCCGCGAGCGCCTGCGCGTCGTGGTCGAGGGCGGCGCGCGCCTCCAGCGCCGCCGTCTGCAGCTCCTCCCCCGCCGCGAGGAGCGCCTGCGCCCGCCGCTCGGCCGCCGCGTGCACGAGCGCGAAGGACTCGAGGTACGCGCCGATCCGATCGACGGTCCTCACGGGCACGCGGATCGTGCGCTCCGCCCCGGCGGCGGTTCGCTCCCGCGCGAGGGCCGCCGTCGCGGGCGCGGCGGTGGGCGGGTTCGCCTGCGG
>JAEYZK010000344.1 GCA_023428085.1 Pseudomonadota bacterium | reverse complement strand
AGGCCAAGGCACCCGAGGCCAAGCGGTCGGAGCCGGTCGTCGCCGCGCCTCCGTCGCAGGTCTCGGTCGCTGCAGAGCCCGTCCAGGCTGCACCGCCGCCGCCGCCGTCCGCACACGCGGTCGCGCCGGCAGCACAGCCCGAGCCGCCGCCGCCGTCCGTGCAGGAGCCGGCGCCCGCATCCGTTGCTCCGGCGTCCGTTGCTCCGGTCTCCGTTGCTCCGCCGTCGACGATCGAAGCTCCGCGCTCCGTCACGCCGCCCGCGGAGGAAGTTGCCGCCGCCCCGCCTGCGCCGTCTGCACGGCCGCAGCCGCCGCCCGAGCCCCCGCCGCCGCCCCCGGAGCTCCCCTCCGATCCCTATCAGCCCGCCCCCCCCAACTTCGGGCCGGGTGGAGCTCCCGGACGCTAGATGACCCTCCCCGATCGCGCACACGGTCTCTCCATGCCGAGCACCGATCTCCAGCCCGAGCTCCTCCCGCCGGCCGCCGCCCCGGCGGCGCGGCCCGCGTCGCTGTGCGGGCGTCCGCTCGGGGAGATCCTCGTCGCCACCGCCAAGCTCCCCCGGGAGCGGCTGGACGAGGCGCTCGCCGCGCAGCGCGGCGAGCAGGCCGGGGCGCGGCTCGGCGAGATCCTGGTGCGGATGCGGGTCGTCTCCGAGGCGGAGGTGCTGCAGGCCCTCGCGGCGCAGCTCGACATCCCGTACCTCGCCCAGATCGACGCGGCGGAGATCCCGAACGAGCTCGCGGTCAAGGTCCCGATCCACTTCGCCAAGACGGCCCGGGTGCTGCCGGTCGGCATGGCGGGCGACGCGGTGCGGGTGGCCATGGCCGACCCGCTCGACACCGCCTCGCAGGACTCCGTGTCGATGCTGCTCCAGGCGCCCGTCGCGCCGGAGGTGGCCTCGGCCCAGACCGTCATCGACGCGATCAACGCGGTCTACGATCGGGCCGCGGACGAGCACGACAAGCTCATGGAGGACCTCGAGACCGAGGACCTCGAGAGCGTGGCCCACGAGCTCGAGGAGCCGACCGACCTCCTCGACGCCGACGACGAGGCCCCGATCATCCGGCTCGTCAACTCGCTCCTCTTCCGCGCGGTGAAGGAGCGGGCGAGCGACATCCACATCAACCCCGAGGAGAAGGACATCTCGGTCCGGTACCGGATCGACGGCGTGCTCCGCGAGGTCATCCGCCCTCCGAAGCGGTTCCAGGCGTCGATCGCCAGCCGCATCAAGATCATGGGCGGCCTCAACATCGCCGAGAAGCGCCTGCCGCAGGACGGCCGCATCCGCATCAAGATCGCGGGCAAGGACGTGGACATCCGCCTCTCGACCGTGCCCACCGCGCACGGCGAGCGGATCGTCATGCGCCTCCTCGACAAGTCGAGCGTCGTGCTCGACCTGGAGTCGCTCGGCTTCGAGGACTGGCAGCTCAAGGTGATGGACACGCTCGTCACCCGGTCCCACGGCATCGTGCTCGTCACCGGCCCGACCGGCTCCGGCAAGACCACCACGCTCTACGCGGGGCTCGCGAAGATCAACTCGCCCGACCTCAACATCCTCACCATCGAGGATCCGGTCGAGATCCCGCTCAAGGGCGTGGGCCAGGTGCAGGTGAACCCGAAGATCGAGCTCACCTTCGCGAGCGGCCTGCGCTCGTTCCTGCGCCAGGACCCCGACGTCATCATGGTGGGCGAGATCCGCGACCTCGAGACGGCGGAGATCGCCATCCAGGCGTCGCTCACCGGCCACCTGGTGCTCTCCACCATCCACACCAACGACGCCGCCGGCGCGATCACCCGCCTCGTGGACATGGGCGTGCAGCCCTTCCTCGTGGCCTCCTCGCTCGTGGGCGTGCTCGCCCAGCGCCTCGTGCGCCAGCTCTGCCCCGACTGCCGCAAGCCGTACGTGCCCACGCAGGAGGAGCTGGACCAGGCCGGCATCACGCCCAAGATCCTCGCCCAGGCCGGCAACCCGAAGCACCTCTACCGCTCCGTCGGGTGCGTGAACTGCCAGAACACCGGGTACCAGGGCCGGACCGGCATCTACGAGCTCATGATGGTGGACGACGACGTCCGCCCGCTGATCCTCAAGTCGGTGGACGCGACCACCATCAAGCGCGCGGCGGTCGAGCGGGGCATGGTCACCCTGCTCGAGCACGGCGCCTACAAGGTCGCGCGCGGGATCACCACGGCGGCCGAGGTGCTGTCGGTCACGGCAGAGGACATTCGCTAGCCCATGCCCGTCTTCGAGTACAAGGCGCTCAGCGCGACCGGCAAGCCGCTGACCGGGCTCCGCGAGGCGGACTCGCCGCGGACGTTGCGCGGCCTGCTCCGGCGCGAGGGCGTGTTCCTCACCGAGGTGCTCGGCGAGAAGACCCAGAAGCAGGCCGCCTCGCGCGAGGTGAGCGTGAAGCGGCTGTTCGGGTCGCGCGTGAGCGCGCAGGAGCTCGCCGTGATGACGCGGCAGCTCGCCGTGCTCAGCAAGGCCGGGGTGCCGCTCGTCGAGGCGCTGACCGCGCTCGTGGACCAGGTCGAGCACGAGCGGCTCAAGCGCGTGCTCGGCGAGGTGAAGCAGAAGGTCAACGAGGGCTCGACCATGGCGGACGCCCTGGCCGCGCACCCGCGGATGTTCTCGACGCTCTACGTGAACATGATCCGGGCCGGCGAGCACTCCGGCGCCCTCGAGGTGGTGCTCCGGCGGCTCGCGGAGTTCACCGAGACGCAGGCGCGCCTCCGCTCCAAGATCGCCGCGACGATGGTCTACCCCATCGCGATGATCTTCGTCGGCGCCCTGGTGATGGGGGTCCTCTTCACCTCCGTCATCCCCAAGATCACCCGGATCCTCGCCGACAGCGGCTCGATCCTGCCCTGGTACACGCAGGTCACGATCGGCATCTCCACCTTCGCGTCCCAGTACTGGTGGGCGATCCTGGCCGGGGTGGCCCTCCTGATCTGGGGCTTCGTCCGCTGGAAGGCGAGCCCCGCCGGCCGGGCGCGCTGGGACGTGATGCGGCTCCGGTTCCCCATCTTCGGCCCGGTGGTCCGCCAGATCGCGGTGGCCCGGTTCGCGCGGACGCTCTCGACGTTGCTCCAGAGCGGCGTCCCCCTCCTCACCGCCCTCGACATCGTGAAGAACATCATGGGGAACGTGCGGCTGGCGGAGGTCATCGACCAGGCGCGCGACTCCATCCGCGAGGGCGAGTCGATCTCCGCCCCGATCAAGCGGTCCGGGGAGTTCCCGCCGCTCGTCCACCACATGATCGCCGTCGGCGAGCGGTCCGGCTCCATCGAGGAGATGCTCGGGAACGTGGCCGACACCTACGAGTCGCAGGTCGAGTCCTCGGTCTCGGCCCTCACCTCGCTCCTCGAGCCGCTCATGATCGTGGGCATGGGCGCGGTGGTGGCGTTCATCGTCTTCTCCGTCCTGATGCCGATCCTCCAGATCAACAACCTCGCAGGAGGCTAGCCGTGAACCAGCGAACCGTCCGCGCGTCCGAGCGCGGCATGACCCTCATCGAGATCATGGTGGTGCTCGTCATCCTCGGGATGATCGCCGCCGCCGTGGCCGTCAACGTGGTCGGCCAGCAGCAGAAGGCCGAGCTCCGCCAGGCCCGGACCGACGTCCAGAACATCGCCAGCAACGGGGTGGACGCCTACCGGGTGATGAAGGGCCGGTACCCGACCACGGAGGAGGGCATCCGGGCGCTCATCCAGGAGGGGTTCCTCAAGGCCAACAACGCCGAGGGGACCCTCCTCGATCCCTGGAAGCGGCCCTACGTCTACCTGTACCCGGGCCAGGCGCACGCCGACGGCTACGACGTGAAGAGCAACGGGCCCGACGGGCAGCCCGGCACCGAGGACGACGTCGTCAACTACTAGTGCGCCTCGTCTCCGCCAGATCCCCGCGCGGCCTCACGCTCATCGAGCTGCTCGTCGTGCTGGCCATCGTCGCCCTCGTGGCGACGATGGCCGGTCCGGCGCTGGGGGGCGTCACCGGCGCCAACGCCAGGAAGGCGGCGGGCGAGCTCTCGGGCTCGATGCGCGCGCTCTTCGACGTCGCCGCCCTGCGGAACGCGACCTGCCGGATGGTCATCGACCTCGACGCGCGGACGTTCGAGGCGGAGTGCGCGCCCGGCCCGGCCGCCGTCCGCCCCGGCGCCGCCGCCGAGGACGAGGACGACGAGGAACTCGGCCGGCGGTTCTCCGACGAGTCCGACCCCGAGATCCGCCGCGTGCTGGCCCGCTCCGAGTTCGGCAAGTTCAAGGACCGCCTCATCCCGAAGCGCGAGCTGCCCGGCGGGGCGAAGTTCGGGCCGGTGCACCTCGAGGGGCGGCGGGACGCGGTCGAGACCGGGACCGCCTACGTCTACTTCTTCCCGGGCGGCCAGGCGCAGCGGGCCTGGGTGCCCGTCGTGGACGGGAAGCACGAGTTCACGGTCGTCACCGAGCCGTTCACGGGACGTACGCGCGTCGTGCCCGGCAGGGTGGAGGTGAAGGACTGATGCGCGCCGTCTGGAGTGGACGGGGTGAGGGCCCCGCGCGAGCGCGCGGCTTCTCGCTCCTCGAGGTCATGGTGGCACTGGCGATCCTCGCCGGGGCCCTGCTCGCGGTCGCCCAGCTCACGAGCGCCGCCCTCCAGAACCACGCGCGGGCCGTCCGGCTCGAGGTGGCGACGCTCCTCGCGCGCGGGAAGCTGGTGGAGCTGCGCGAGACGTTCGACAAGGACGGCTTCAAGGACTCCGACCAGGAGGAGGAGGGCAGCTTCGAGCGCGAGGGCCACCCCGAGGTGCGCTGGAAGGTCGAGGTCCTCCGCCCGCGGGCGGAGCTGGACGCCGATCAGGTCCTCACGGTCCTCCTCGGCGGGCAGGGAGGCGGGGGCGAGGGGTTCGACCTGGCCGCGCTGCTCGGCGCGAAGCAGGGCGCGGGCGGCGAAGGGGCCTCCAAGCTGGAGGACGTCCTCCCGGGCGCGGAGATGCTCGCCGCGGGCCTCAAGTCGCAGCTCGGCGTCGTCGGCGAGCAGATGAAGAAGGGGCTGCGCGAGGTCCGGCTCACGATCACCTGGCAGGAGGGGGCGCGCACCGAGTCGTTCACGGTGGTCACGCACGTCCTGGCGTTCGCGCGGGGGGTCATCCCGTGACCCCCGCGGGGACGATCGCGCGCCCGCGGTCCGCGGCCGGGATGACGCTGCTCGAGGTGACGATCGCCATCGCCATCACCGCGATCATGGGCGTGATGGTGCTCGGGACCTTCCGCCAGGTGGACCGCGCCCACCAGATCACCCGCGATCAGGGCGATCGGTACGCGGGCGCGCGGCTCGCGCTCTCGCGCCTCGCGCACGAGGTCTCGATGGCCTTCGTCTCGGAGCACTACGACCTCCAGCAGTACGGGAAGGATCGCCGGCCCACGCAGTTCGTGGGGCGCGAGGACCGGCTGCGCTTCTGCACCTTCGCGCACCAGCGGCTCGGCCGCGACCTGAAGGAGTCGGACCAGAGCGTCGTCGAGTACACGCTCGAGTCCGACCCGGACCGCTCCGGGGTCCAGGCGCTGTTCCGGCGGGAGAAGGCCCGCATCGACGAGGACCCGGAGCGCGGCGGCCGGAAGGACCTCGTCGCCGACCACATCACCGCGTTCCGGCTCGAGTACTGGGATCGGCGGCGGAACGACTGGGTCCGGGAGTGGTCCACCGAGTCGGCCGAGCGCCGCGACGAGCTGCCCTCGCGCGTCCGGTTCGAGCTGGAGCTGAGGCTCCCCGACGGCCGGACCGAGAAGCTCTCCACGGAGGCGCGGATCGCGCTCACGCGATCGCTGAGGTTCTGATGCCACGCCGCCCTGCCCATCGCGCCTCCGAGCGCGGCGCCGCCCTGCTCATGGCGGTCGTGTCCGTCGCGGTCCTCACCGCGCTGGCCGTCGATCTCGCCTACGAGACGCAGGTGCGCCTGCGGGCGGCCGCGAACGCCCGCGACGCGCTCCGGGCGCAGGCGCTCGCCGAGAGCGGCGTGACCATGGCGCGCCTCGTGGTCTCGATCCAGGTGGCGCTCGACGGCGCGAGCAAGACGATCGCTGACGCGACGGCGGGACAGACGGCGGGACAGCCGCCGAGCGGCGCGCCGACCACGGGGGGCGCCCCCCGGCCCCAGATCTGGAGCCTCGTCCCGGTGAACACCGGCCTCGCCCAGGCCCTGTTCGGCGATCCGGGGGCGGCCGCGGCGGGCCCTTCGTCCGGGGCGCCGGCCGAGACGGCGATCTCGACCGTCCGGTACGGCGACTTCGACGGCGGGTTCGACGCGCGGCTCGAGGACGAGGCGCAGAAGATCGACGTCCAGCTGTCGAGTCTGCGGACGGACAGGGCGGTGCAGCAGCGGGTGGAGGGGCTCCTGCGGCTCCTCTGCGACTCGAAGTGGGACCCGCTCTTCAGCCGCGACCAGGCCGACGGACAGCGCTACTCGCGGAGCGACCTCGTCCTCCACCTCCGCGACTGGGTGGACGACGATCGCAAGGGCTCTTCCCTCGTCGCGGTGTTCTCGGGCGGGAGCTGCAACTTCGAGGTCGGCCACCCGGCGTTCGAGGAGACCTTCTCGGACGAGGACCGCCCGTACGATCGCGGCAAGGATCGGTACAAGGCCAAGAATGCGCGCCTCGACTCGCTGGAGGAGCTCCACCTCGTCGCCGGCGTGAACGACGCGTTCATGGCCGCGTTCAGCGAGCGGTTCACGGTCTACCGGCCGCAGAGCGCGAAGCGGAAGATCAACCTGCACGACGACCGCCAGACGCTCGAGGACGTGCTGAGCATGGTCGAGCCCGCGTCGCGGGCTGCGGTCCTCGATCCGACCTTCTTCCCGCGCCTCAAGAAGGAGCTCCTGGCGCAGACCATCGGAGGGCTCTTCTCCATCCCGCCGACGGCGTTCGCCGGCCTCGTCGAGCAGATCGGCGGCGTGTCCGTGCAGGCAAAGTTTCGCACCACGGGCGCCGAATCGCCGTTCGGGGACGAGACCAACGTCTACCGGATCCGGGCTTCGGGGGTGGCCGGCGACGTCACCAAGACGATCGACGCCGTGGTCAGCTACGACGAGCAGAACGTCCCCGAGCACGAGAAGCTGAAGGCGGGTCAGCTCAATCTCCCCAACCTGAGCCCGCGCCTCGGCGGGCTCATCCGCTGGCGGGAGGAGTAGCCATGTCGCAGAGGATCCTCGGCATCGATCTGGGCGCACGAGCGGTGAAGGCCGTCCTCGTCGAGTCCACCTACCGCGGCTACACCGTGCTCGAGCACGGCAGCACGGTCCTCGGCCCGGAGGCGGAGGGCGCGACGTTGCTGTCGCGCCAGGCCGCCGCGCTCGAGGCGCTCGTCTCGGCCCGCGGCTGGAGGTTCCAGGAGTCGGTGGCGGCGCTGCCCGGCGCGGGCATGGCGTCCTCGGTCGTCACCCTCCCCTTCACCGACCCGCGCCGGATCCTGCAGACCATCTCCTACGAGGTGGAGGCGCAGGTGCCGTTCGAGCTCTCGGACGTCGCCTGGGACTGGCAGGTCCTCGGCGTCCGCGAGGGGAAGTCCGACCTCTTCGTGGGCGTCGCCCGCAAGGAGGAGCTCGCGACGCTGCTCGCCGCGCTCGCGACGCTGGGCGTCGATCCGCGCGCCGTGCTCCCGCCCGCGCCGGTCTACGCCGCGCTGCTCGCCGGCGGCGCGGTCGGCCCGCTCGCCTCCTCCGCGGCTCCGGCGATCCCGGGCCCCGGCGACCCCGCCGTCGCCGACGAGACCGCCGCGGCGGAGGCCATCCTCGACGTCGGGCAGGACCGGACCAGCCTCTGCCTCGCCGCGGCCGGCGCGTGCGCGCACGCCCGCACCTTCGCCTTCGGCGCCACCCAGCTCGCCCGCGCGGTCGCCCGCGAGCTCGGCTGCCC
>JAEYZK010000319.1 GCA_023428085.1 Pseudomonadota bacterium | reverse complement strand
CTGCGGCTTTCCCCTGCGGCAGCCTGGCCGCTTTCTTGACCCGTCCCGCACTCGTGGTACGTACGAACGCGATATCGGAGGATTTCCGATGCGTCCGATGCGTCAGGTGGTGGCCAGGGTGGGCGTCGTCAGCGAGGCGTCGGAGCCGAAGCCTCCGTCGCGGACGCAGGTCCTGGACGAGCCGCCCGAGGCGCCCCGGTCCCCGCCCCCGCTGCCCCGCCTCGGCACGGCCGATCGCATCTGCGACGCGCTGCGCCGCTGGCTCGAGGAGGAGATGTGAACTTCGAGCTACCCTTCGACGACGTCGGCGACGATCTGGACGAGCTTGTCTCCCGCATCGACGCCGTCCTCGACGAGAGCTTCCTGCGCGAGGTGGACCAGGCGCTGGAGCGGATCGCCGCTTCGCCCGAGGTGGAGATCGTCGTCGAGCCGCTGGCGGGCTAGCAGCTCGCGCGCTCAGCGGTCCGCGAACGGCGCGACGCGGGCCTCGCCCGTCTCCGCCGAAGCCGCCCGGGCGTCGGCCTCGTCCTGCTGGGCCTCCTCCTCCAGCTCCTCCGCCACCTCCTCGGGCGCGGCCAGCACCTGGCCCATGCGGATGTGGCGCGAGAACAGGAAGACGAGGCCGAGCCCGATCTGCAGCGCGAGCTGCGTCGCCCAGAGGACGTTGGCGTAGGCCATGCCCTCGCGGTGGGCGACGGTCCTCGGGAAGAAGACCTCGAGCGCGAAGATGACCGCGTACTGGAACGTGCCGATCATCCCGGGGCCGGCGGGGATCATGACCCCGATCACCACCACCCCGAGCAGCGTCAGGCTCTCGAAGGCGCTCAGGTGGAGCCCGAACCCCTGGGCGAGCACCTGCATGCCCCAGGCGTTGAAGCCCCAGTACACGAACGTGAGCGCGACGAAGAGGAGCACCTTGCCGCGCGTGGGGACGATCCGGAGCCCGTGGATGAAGGCGTCCATCATCCCCGCGACCTTCTGGGCGATCCGCGGCGAGAACTGCCCGATCATCTTCTCGAGCAGCCGGGTCGCGAGCGCGCGGCTCTTGTAGGCGACGACGAGGAACGCGAGCGCGCCGAGGAAGATCGCGCCCATGACCACGCCCGCGGCCCGGAGCGCGTCGTCGTGCGGCGCGCCCTCCGGCACCCCGAGCAGGCAGAGCATGAGCAAGAGCGTCGTGAAGAGCCCGTCGGCGACGCGCTCCACCACCACCGAAGAGAGCGCGGCGGAGACGCGGAGCCTCGGCCGCTCGGCCACGAGGTACGGCCGGGCGAACTCCCCGAGGCGGAACGGGAGGATCGTCAGCGCCATCCAGCCGACGCAAGAGACGGCGTTGAGCTTCGCGAAGGGCACCTTCGCGACCGGCTCGAGCAGGATGCCCCACCGCCAGGTGCGCGACAGGTGGATCACCGCCCAGAACGGCAGGTACAGGAGGAGGTAGCGGTAGTCGGCCTGCCGGATCGCCTCCCAGACCTCGCCGAGATCCTTGCCCCGCAGCGTGAGCCAGACCGCGAGCACGGACACCGCGACCCCGGCCAGCGTCTGGACGATCCGGCTCTTCACGAGAGCTCCTCCCCTCTCAGGATCCGCCGCGGGTTCTCGGCGCACAAGCGGCGCAGCCCGTCCGGCCCGGCCCGCTTCTCGAGCGTGACGAGCGCCTTCTCGAGCCAGCGGCGCGCCTCGTCCCCGGGGTGGTGCAGATCCGTGGCGGCGGCCGCGTAGACGCCCTCGTCGAGGAACCGCTCGGCCTGCCGCCGCGCGTCCTTCCCGTAGACGCCGACGAGCGCGCCGAGGTTGAGCTGGTGGGCGCCCCCGAGCCGGACCACCTCTGCGGCGAGCCCCGGCCGCTCGAACTCCAGGCAGCGCTCCGGGTGGGCGAACAGGGGCACGACCCCCTTGCGCCGGAGGCGGAAGACGAGGTCCGGCAGCGCGGGCAGGCTGGACCTGAAGGGCGCCTCGACGAGGACCCACCGGCCGGTGGGCCCGATGCCGCGGCGGGTGGCGGGTTCTCCGGCGCGATCGAGGAACGCCTCGTCGAGCTTGTTCTCGGCGTTGGCGTGGAGCTGGAGCGCGACGCCCTCCCGGGCGAGGAGCGCGGCGACCTCCGCCCGGCGCGCGGCGCACAGGGCGGGGTCGCGGCTCGGGAGCTCGGCGACGGCGTGGGGGCTCGGGGCGAGCTCGTCCCAGCCGAGCGAGGCGAGGAGCCGCGCGGCCTCGAGGGTCTCCTCCGGCGTCTCGCAGCCGTCGTCGATGCCCCAGAGCACGTGATCGTGGAGATCGAGGAATCCCATCGCCAGAGCCCGGGCTTCTATCACGCGCGGGCGGGCGCCGCGAGCGTGCGATCGTCAACCGTCGTCGCCGTCCTCGGGGCCGGCTCCGCGCGGCGCCTCCTCGTCCCCGAGCCGCGGGCCCGGGATGCGGTACTCGCCGCCGAGCCACTTCGAGAGGTCGATCAGCCGGCAGCGATCGGAGCAGAGCGGGAACGAACGGTTCCCGGGCCTGGGCGCCACCGGGCGGTTGCAGATGGGGCAGAGCACGAGCGAGGCCACGCGAGCGGAATGTAGCAGGAACGCGGGGCGCGCACCGACCTCGCGGCGCGCCGCGCCGCTCACCGGCCCGACGGGCAGGAGGTCGGGAGGAGCGGCGCGACGGCCTCGGCGAGGGCCTCCCGCGTGACCGCGCCGGAGAACGCCCTCCGCACGCGCCCGGCGGGGTCCACGACGTACGTCCGAGGGAAGCCGCGCACGTCCCACGCGTCCACGGCCTCCCCGTCGGCGTCGAACAGGACGGGGTACGGGATGTCCCGCGCCGCCTGCTCGGTGTCGGCGCGGGCCGACGCGCCGGCGACCCCCAGCACCTCGAAGCACCGGCCCCGGTTCTCCTTCCAGAGCGCCGCGAGCTCGGGGATCTCCGTCCGGCACGGCGCGCACCACGTGGCCCAGAAGTTCACGGCCACGACGCGCCCGCGGAACGCCTCGAGATCGACCTGCGCGCCGCCGAGGGTCGCGAGCCGGAGCTCCGGGGCCTCCGGCGCGGCCGCCGCGGCGATCGCGTCGTCGAGCCGCGTGGGCGGCGCGCGACCGCGCACGACGAGCTGCGCCACGACCACGGCGGCGACGGCGAGGAACGCGAGCTTGAGCCAGCGGCTAGGGGAGTTCACGGTTCACAGTTCACAGTTCACAGTTCACAGTTCACGGTTCACAGCTCGCAGCTGGCCGCTCACGCTCGGGCGACAACTGAGAACTGACAACTGAGAACTGACAACTGACAACTGACAACTGACAACTGACAACTGACAACTGACAACTGACAACTGAGAACTGACAACTGACAACTGACGACTGACGACTGCCCTCACTGCGCTGCCGAGCTCACCCCGCCGACGCCGGAGCCGATCAGCGTCTTGATGTCGTCGTCCGTGAACTGGAGGCCCAGCCCGAAGAACACGTCCGTGCCGAAGTTGAACGGCCGGCCGCCCGGGCGGGTCGAGGAGCTCCAGCGGTTCAGGACGTCGTCGACGCCGGTGGTGAGGTAGAAGTGGTCGAGGAAGACGTAGTCCGCCCAGATCTTCGTCCGCATGAAGAGGTCGTTCTGCGGCCGGTTGAACTGGAACATCGAGATCGAGATCCGCAGGCGCTCGTCGAGGAGGTGGAGGTCGGCCCCGACCCCGCCGGAGTTCTCGATGAGGCCGCCGCGCAGCGTGACCCGCCCGTACCGCTTCGCGAGCTGGAGCGAGATCGCCAGCTTCTGCTCGTTCTTGTTGCGGCTCGTGACGGTCGTGGTGGGCGGGCCGCCGTCCACGGTCGTGGTGGAGGTCTCGGTGGTGATGTTGTCGAGGCCGCGCGGATCGCTCACGAGCTCGACCTCGTAGTACTTGTCCGGGCGCGGGATGATCCGCGCGCCGAAGTACACCTTGGCGCCCGGCCGCCCCTCGCTCACGCTCTGGTTGAGGAGCGCCTCGGAGCGGAGGTGGAGCTGGATCTGCATCCGCTCGATCCGATCGAAGTAGTCGGCGAGGCCCTCGACGGCGTTCCCCACCTGCCGCCCCATCCGCTCGTCCACGAGCAGCCGCCCGGCGGTGCTCTTGCCGTCGCGGACCTTGCCCAGGATCTCGTCGAGCTTGGAGAGGTTGTCGTTGAGCTTCTCGACCGCCTGCTCCACGCCCTTCCCCTCCGGTCCGCCCTCGGCGACGGCCGGCCCCTCTTCCCCGGGCGCGCCCGAGGGCCCGGGCGCGCCGTCGCCCGGCGCCGCCGGGGCGCCGTCGCGCGGCCCCTCGCTCGTCTCACCGGCGGGGCGGCCCGCGATGATTCGATCGAGGCTCTGCGAGGTGGAGCGCAGCTCGCGCGTGAGCGCCTCCACGTTCACGAGGATCGCGTGGATGCGGTCCTTGTCGCGCCCGGAGATCTCGCGCAGGTCGCTCGTGAAGTCGCGGGTGTTGCGGAGGATGGCGGAGACGTTCTCCTGGTTCTCGCCGACGAGGTCCCTGAGCCGATCGGTGGTGACGGCGAGGTTCTCGATGACGTCGCGCAGGCTGCCCTTGTCGCCGCGCACGCTGTCCGCGAGGTCGCCGGTCACGGTCTGCACGTCGGCGGCGATCTTGGCCATGGAGTCGAGGAGCTGCTGGACGCTCGTCGCCTCGCGGATGCAGGTGATCTCCTTCCGCTCCTGCGGGACGTCCTTGAGCGACGGCCGGTCCTGCGACCCGGGCGTCACCTCGAGCAGCGCGTCCGGGAGCAGGGCGGAGGGGAACGTCTTGTAGAGGCAGGCGTCCTCGCGCAGGTCCACGTCGTTCTTGATGCGGATCTCGAGCCGGGCCCGGGAGCCCTCGAGCGAGATGCGCTCGACCTCGCCCACCTGGATCCCGGCGATCTGGACCCGGCTACGCCACGTGAGGCCGGTCGCGTCGCTGAACCGGGCGACCACGACGTAGCTCTCCGACTTGGCGTAGCCGCCCTTCTTGAAGAAGGTGAACGCGCCGAGGAAGGCCAGCCCGGTGACCGCCACCAGGGCCCCGACCGCCAGCGCCTTGTTCACGACGGGCTTCACTCTTCGTCTCCGCTACTGCTTCGAGAACCACGTGGAGAGGAACCGCTGCACGAACGGATCGGGGCTCGATCGCACCTCCGCGGGGGTCCCCACGGCCGAGAGGTGTCCATCGTAGAGCACGCCCACCCGGTCGGCCACCCGGAACGCGCTCGCGATGTCGTGCGAGATCACCATGCTCGTGATGCCCAGCCGCTCCCGGGCGTGGATGATCATCTCGTCCACGTACTCGGTGGTGATCGGATCGAGGCCGGTGGTCGGCTCGTCGTAGAGCACGATCTGCGGGTCGGAGACGAGCGCGCGCGCCAGCGCCACCCGCTTCCGCATGCCCCCGGAGAGCTCCGACGGCCAGCGCCCGAGCACCTCCTCGCCGAGGTCCACCACCTTGAGCTTGTCGATCACGCGCTGGCGGATCTCGGCGAGCGGCAGCCGCTTCCCCCGCCGCTCCCGCAGCGGGAAGGCCACGTTGTCGAACACCGACATGGAGTCGAACAGCGCCGCTCCCTGGAACACCATGCCGAACCGCTGGCGCGCCTCGGTCAGCGCGCGGCCGGTGAGGCTCGAGATCTCGAGCCCGTCGATCCGGATCGCCCCGCGATCCGGCTTGAGCAGCCCGATCACGTGCTTCATGAGGACGGTCTTCCCCGATCCGGAGCCGCCGAGGACGACGAACGTCTCCCCCTGCGGGATCGCGACGCTGATCCCCTTGAGGACGGCGTTCGCGCCGAACGACTTCCAGAGATCGACGACCTCGATCACGCGTCAGCTCCCCACCGAGAGGACCGTCGCCGCGTAGTCGGCGAGGAGGATCGCGATCGAGCTCGCCACCACGGCCCGGGTGGTCCCCTCCCCGACCCCGCGCGCCCCGCCCGTGGCCGAGTATCCGCGCCAGGTGGTGATGATCGCCACGAGCGCCCCGAACACGAGCGCCTTCGCGAGGCCGTGGAGGATGTCGCTCATGTGCAGGAACTCGCGGGTGTGCCCGACGAACGGCCCCACCGGGATGCCGGCGACGTACACGCCCATGAGGTAGGCCCCGCCGTACCCGAGCGTGTTGAAGAGCATCGTGAGCACCGGGAACATCAGGACGGCGGCGATCACCCGCGGGACGACGAGGTACTGGATGGGCGAGACCGCCATGCTCTCCATGGCGTCGATCTGCTCGGTCACCCGCATCGTGCCGAGCTCGGTCGCGATGGCGCTCCCGGCCCGGCCGGTCACCATGAGGGCCGTGAACACGGGGGCGAGCTCGCGCGACAGCGCGAACGCCGTGGATCCGCCGACGTAGCCCTCGGCCGCGAACTGCTTCATCGCGTAGTTCATCTGCAGGCCGAAGACCATCCCGGCGAAGGTGCCCGTCACGCCCACGATGAAGGCCGACCCCGCCCCGATGAACGCCATCTGCGCGAGGATCTGATCCGGGCGGAACGGCGGCCGGAAGGCCCACGCCACGGTCTCGGCGGCGAAGAACAGCATCTGGCCGAAGTCCTCGAGCGCGGCCCGAAGCTTCTTCATGCGGGCATTCTGGCACGGCAGGCCGACGCGCGCCCGTTTCCCGCGACTGTGCGCGGGCGGCACGGTGTGCCGCGCGGCCGCATCCCACGGCCGCGCGCACCCGGACCGGGATCGCTATACTGCCGCGCCCATGCTCAAGGTCGGCGGCGAGGTCGATGCGTTCTGCACCCGTTGCGAGCTCACGCTCGCCCACACCATCCACGCGCTCATGGCCGGCCGCCCGGTGAAGGTCGAGTGCAACACGTGTCACTCGGTCCACCGCTTCCGCGGCTCGGTCGCCGGCGCCCGGACGGCCAGCGCGCGCGCCGTTCCCGCGCGCGAGAAGGCGGCCGTCGAGGGGTTCGAGGAGCTGCTCGCGAAGCGGGACGCCGGGAAGGCGCAGCCCTACTCGCCCCGGAAGCGGTTCGCGGTGGACGACGTCGTGGACCACCCCGTCTTCGGCCGGGGCTTCGTCTCCGCGGTGCGGGACGGCGACAAGGTCGAGATCACCTTCCGCGCCGATGTGAAGATCCTCGTCCACGGCCGCTGAGGGTCGGTCCTTCGGCGTCTCGCCCAGTCCTTCCCACCCGGGACCCGTTCCGGTACCCTTGCGGGCGCCCGGGGGGGATCGCCCGGGCTACCCCCAGGAGCCCACATGCGAAAACTGCTCGTCCTCGCCGCATCCGCCGCCCTCCTTGCGTCCGCGTGCAAGAAGGCGTCCGCGCCCGCGCAGCAGCCCGCCGGCGACGGGCAGCCCACCGCCGACGCCGCGGACGCGAAGGCGGCCGGGACCGCCGCGCCCTCGACGCCGATGGCGTACGTCACGACCGTCGTCGTGCTCAAGATCGAGCCGGTGGACGCGGGCAAGGTGAAGAAGGCCGACGGCAAGGAGACCTCGAACTTCCGCGCGCTGCTCTATCGCGGCGAGCAGGTGGCGGTGCTCGAGGTGAAGGACGACTGGGTGCGGGCCCGCACCTCCGACGAGAAGGAGGGCTGGCTCAAGCGCTCGTGGGTGCTCGAGGCCGCCGGCGTCACCGAGGCGACGGTCGTCACGCCGGAGAAGGTGTTCGACCGGCCGGACCTCCTCGCCTCCAACGCCAAGCGGAAGATCGAGCCCGGCACCTTCCTGCTCGTCGGGAAGGCGAAGGCGCCGTTCAGCGAGGTGAACTACTCCGGGGGCCAGAGCACCTGGGTGCTCACCGAGCGGCTCTCCACCGGCGAGAAGGACGTCGGGGCGGCGAAGCTCATCGAGAAGGCCCGCTACCTCGCGCGCAACAACAAGAAGGAGGAGGCGATCGCCACCCTCGACCTCGTCCGCTCGATCGCCCCCGAGTCGCCGCTCCTCGAGGTCCTCGCCACCGAGCTGGGCGTCGCGCCCGCCGCGGACGAGGAGCCCGCGGTGCAGCCCGCGTCCGCCGACGACCCGCTGTCGCCCGGCGCCGCGCAGGAGGAAGGGGACTAGGCCCCTCCCCCGCGCCGCAGCGCCTCGAGCGCCGCGGCGAGGTCGGCAGGCAGGGGCGCGCGCAGCACCAGCGCCCCGCCCGCCGGGTGTCCGATGGTGAGCTCCGCGGCGTGGAGCGGTGTGCGCGCGAGGAGCGCGCGCCCCTCCGCGTCCCGGAGCGGCGCGTCCCCCCCGTAGTCCGGATCGACGGCGAGCGGGTGCCCCGCGTGCATGAGGTGCACGCGGATCTGGTGGGTGCGCCCGGTCTCGGGCAGCGCCTCCACGAGCGCCAGCGGGCCGCCGGCCCACGGGCGGGACGGGAAGAGCTCGAGTACGCGGAACGCCGTCGCCGAGGGCTTCCCCCGCGCGTCGCCCGGGGGCGCGGGCCGCATCCTGCCGCGGCGCGCGGGCGCGATCGGGACGTCCACGCGGAGCGCGGCGGGCGGGTGGCCCACGACGAGCGCGAGGTACCGCTTCCGGGGCTCGCCGCGGTCGAACGCGAGGTTGAGCGCGCGGTGGGCCGCCGCGGTGCGGGCGAACAGGAGGACCCCGCTCGTCCCGCGATCGAGCCGGTGCACGACCCAGAGCCGCCCGTAGGCCGTGGAGAGCTCCTCGGCGAGGCTCCGCTCGCCGCCGCCCCGGCCCGGGATGACGATGCGCCCCGCGGGCTTGTCCACGGCGAGCAGCGCCGCGTCCTCGTGCAGGACCGCGACGGGCGTCCCCCCACGCCGCTCCGGGCCCGCTCGACTGGAGTCACCACCTGGCGGGGCGGGGAGGCTCACGTGACCGCCCGGACGGGCACCACCCGGACCTCCCCGAACCGCTCCAGCGTCTTCGCGACGGCCTTCGCGGGCCCGACCACGACGACGAGCGGCTTCGCGCCCGGGAAGTACCGGCGGGCGACGCCGCGGCACGCCTCGGCATCCACCGCGCGCACGCGGTCCTGGAAGCCGGTGATCTCGGACTCGTCGAGACCGAACACGGCGAGGTCGGCGAGCCGCTCGGCGATCTGGTCGTGGGTCTCGAGCGAGAGCGGGTACAGGCCGCAGAGGTAGTTGTGCATGCGATCGAGCTCCTCCGCGGTCGGGCCCTGCTCCGCGAAGCGGACCGCCTCGTCGATCGCCACCTGCACGAGCATCGCGGTGGTCTCGACCTTCGTGAAGCTCGACACGAAGAAGATCCCGCCGGCCGCGCTCGTCGCGAACCGGCTGCGCACGCCGTAGGAGAGGCCGCGCTCCACGCGGACCGCCTGCATGAGCCGCGAGGTGAACCCGCCGCCGAGGACGGCGCTCGCGACCATGCCGGCGTAGTAGTCCGGGCTGCGGCGCGCGAACCCCTGGCTCGCGATCCGGATCTGGGTCTGCGTCAGGTCGGGTCGGTCCACCACCACGACGGCGGGCGGCGGCGGCGAGGGCGGCGGCACGACGACCCCGGCGGCCTCCGGCGCGCGCCAGCGCCCGAACCGGCGCTGCGCGAGCGCCAGCGCCTCGCCCGCCTCGACCGGGCCGACGACGAGCAGGAACGCCGCCCCGGGCCGGTACTGGCGCCCGTGGTACGCGAGCACGTCGGCGCGGCTGACGTTCACGAGGTCGCGGGCGCGGCCCTCCGGCGGGTGGGCGTACGGGTGATCGCCGTACGCCGCCCGGAGCATCGCCCGGTCGGCGACCACCGCCGGCTCGTCGAGGTCGTGGGCCAGCGCGGCGATCTCGCGCCGCCGCAGGCGGTTCACCTCGGCGGGCGGGAAGGTCGGCCGGGTGGCGATGTCGGCCAGGACCTCGAGGCAGCGCGGCAGGGCCTCGACCGGCGCCGTGAGCCCGACGTGGGTCGCGTCCTCGTCCACGCCCGCGCCGACGTCGGCGCCCAGGGACTCGACGAGCAGGTCGATCTCCGGCCCGGTGCGCCGGACGGTGCCGCGCCGGGCGGCGAGCGCGGTGAGGTGGGCGAGGCCGGACCGCCCCCGCGGCTCGAGCGCGGCGCCGCCCCGGAAGACGAGCCGCGCCGTCGCGAGCGGCACGCC